>JAZKRN010000007.1:0-32842 GCA_036628655.1 Desulfohalobiaceae bacterium
CGGCATTGTATCCCTGATTTTGTTCGCAGGTGTCCTCACCGGCATCTTTCTCTAGGCTGTTCCGGCAAAAACTTCCAGGAGAGAGCGGTTTGAGAATCTATTTGGCAGGCCCCCTTTTTTCCGAAGGACAGCGCAGCTGGCAGATGCGCATCAAGCAGGGCATTCAGAACTGGGCCGCCCTGCAGGGCCTTGGTGTGGAGGTGGTCTATCCCTATGAGCTCGTCGAGGCTGCCGGGAAGCAGCAAGAGGCCAAGCTGACGGGTCACAGCGTGTTTGTCCTGTGCGAGAGGGCCCTTCGGGAGACGGACATCCTCGTGGCGACCCTGGACGGTTCTCAAGTGGACGACGGAACGGCCTGGGAGGTGGGGTATTTCTATGCCCTCAGCAGCGGGGGGAGAGAGCGAATTCTCGGTGTGCGAACGGACATTCGCCGCGCAGGGGACGCGCAGGGAACGCGGGTCAATGCCATGATCGACGCGAGCTGCGGCACGATCGTGGGATCACTGGAGGAGTTGCTCGAGAGGTTGAACCCCCTGGTGTTGGGGGAAGGATGAGTTTTACTGTTCCGGGTTCCCCGTTCAGCGTTCCCAGTTCTGCGTTTCCCGCTCCGGGTTTTGCGTTCAGGGGGGGCTTGTTGCAAAATTCGGATTTCCCGTTTTTAAGGCCGGCGTCTGATGTCCGGCATCTGACCTCCGGGTCAGCGTCAGCCGATGGTTACGCTTCAGCGTTTGCCGAGCCGCTGAAATACAGTGCCGATATCTCCCCGTAAACTGCCCACCTGATTCTCTTCACCACGAATGCTGTATCCCTTCAGGGCACCTCAGCCTGCCGCCAGGAAAACTCGAAAATGGAATGGATCTGCCGCAGCGAGTCCAGAAGGTCGTTCCAGGCGAGATCGTCCTTGCTCAGCAGCCGGAAGGTGTAGGTGACATCCTGGTTTTCCAGGCTTTCGTGATAGTTGACGAATTCAATGGTGAGGCTGGGAAAGGCGTTCAGCACCTCACGGATTTCCTCGATGGGGCGGGCCTCGCAGCAGCAGCGCACGGTGAGCAGCGTGTGCTGGTCCCTGGAGATGCTCGGCTTATATATCCGCAGGCCAAAGAGAATCAGAAAGGCGATGATACTGGTGACCAGGGCGGGTAAAAACAGGCCCGCCCCGAGAGCAAGCCCCAGGGCCGTGACCAGCCACAGGCCGGCTGCCGTGGTCAGGCCGCGGATGCTGCCGCGGCCCTTGATGATGGTTCCGGCTCCGAGAAAGCCCATTCCGGCAACCGTGTAAGAGGCGATGCGGCCGGGGTCCGCCCGGATGATGCTTTCTTCTCCGTGTCCCATGTGCATCTCGGGAATAGAGATGGAGAGCTGCATGAGCAGGCACGCGGCTATGGCCAGGAGAATGTTGGTCCGCAACCCGGCGGCCTGGCCGTTGGCCTCGCGCTCCAGGCCGATGACAGCCCCCACGAACGCGGCAATAATCAGCTTGAGAAGCTCTATCCATTCCTGGCGAGCGAGAAATTCGATCAGGCTTTCCAGCACAGGTCATTCTCCAGAGGCGGAGCCGTGCTCACGGTCGCTCGCCTCATTCCCGGCCCCGCCGGATACCCGCCTGATCAGCAGCACGGGGAGGGACACCCCGTTGAGGAGCTCGCGGAGGGGCCGGCCCTGAAATTCCGGAGCTTCGCTGGGCAGGATCACGGTGCCCGGGGATTCTCCGCGCGCAAGCTCCCGGAGCAGCTGGGCACAATAGGGGGAAGACAGAGTGCGGAATTCCGCGCGGGCGCCCGACGGAATGAGGGCGGCAGCGCCCCGCCGCAGACGCTCGAAACCCTCCCGACTGTCAGCGGGAATATAGACGATAATCCGCAATTGTTCAAGCTGCAACAGCTCGGGAATCGCGCTCAGGGTCCACTCCGAGAGGGGGCTCCCGGTATAGACGGTAAAGACAGTGGCGCGTATCCGGGCCCCTTGTTGCAGGATGAGTGTGGGGCCTCCAGGCCTGGAAATCAAAGCCTGCACCGTAGAGCCGGTCCGCCCGGAAAGAACCTGGGACCAGCCCGCCTTGCCCAGGACGGTGAGATCGGACTCCAGGGCGGTCTGCTGTATCTCGGAACGAACGGCACCGCGGGAGATATGAAGCCGCCAGGGAACGCCCCACTTGTTTCCCGCATTAGCCAGGGCCTGACGTATCCGTTCCGCCCTGGCCCGGAGTTGCAGCTCCAGCTCGCGCCGCTGGAGCGGACGAAGGTGGCAGCTGCACAGGGAAAGCTCGCTGGCAAAACCATGTTCGGTGTAGCGAAGCAGGTCGCTGTCCTCCACGAAAAGCCCGATAATCTCCCCCCGCTGTCTGGAGGCCAGTTCCGCGGCCACTTCCAGGGCCGCCAGACTGTTCGGCGAGGCGTCGAGAGGGACGAGAAACCTTTTCATGCCTACGCGCCCTCCTTATTCCTTGCCCTGTTGTTCTCCGGTTTCCGATTGCCCGGAGGAAAAGCTCCTCTTCTGTTCGGCCATCTTCGTAAGATGCTTCTGGACCATGCCGTTGACCGTGTCCCCGGGAAAGACGTTGTTCTCGTTCGCTTCTCCGGCGGACATGCCGGTCAATAGCTCCAGGCCCTGATCCACGGTGCGAATGGGATAGATGTGGAAGGAGCCCGCCTCAACGGCTTCGATCACGTCCTGTCTGAGCATGAGATGGCTCACATTGGTCTCGGGGATGATGACCCCCTGGTCGCCGCTCAGGCCGGCCTGCCGGCAGACGTCGAAGAAACCCTCGATCTTTTCGTTGACTCCGCCGATGGCCTGGATTTCGCCGTGCTGGTTCACGGAGCCGGTCACCGCCAGGGACTGCCTGAGGGGGACACGGGAGATGGCGGAGATAAGGGAGAAAAGCTCGGCCGAGGAGGCGCTGTCCCCTTCGATGCCGCCGTAGGACTGTTCAAAGACCAGGCTGGCGGAGAGGGAAAGGGGCTTGTCCATGGTGTAGCGCGAACCCAGAAAACTGGAGAGAATGAGGACGCCCTTGGAGTGGATGGGGCCGCTAAGCTCGACTTCCCGCTCGATGTTGAGCACTTCCCCTCCGCCGAGACGGATCCTGGCCGTGATGCGGTTGGGACGGCCGAAGGCGAAGTCTCCCAGCTTCATGACGGACAGCCCGTTGATCTGGCCCGCTTTCTCTCCTTCGGTGTCGATGAGCAGGGTCCCCCTGTGGATCTCCTCCTGGAGCCGCTCCCGGATCCGATCCGAGCGATAGGTCTGGGAATCGATGGCCTGCTGCACGTGTCGGGAAAGAATCGACTCAGCACTGTCCTCGCGGGCCCAAAAATCGGACTCCTTGATCAGGTCGGAGATGCTCTGCATGTGGGTGGTGAGCTTCTCCTTGTCCTCCACGAGTCTGGAGGCGTGCTCGATAATTCGGCCCACGGCCCCCCTGTCCAGGGGAAGGAGCCCTTCCTGACGGGCTATGCCGCCGATCATGTTCGCGTAGAGCTCCTGGTTGTCCCCGCTCCAGTCCATCTCCGTATCGAAGTCTGCCGCAACCTTGAAGAGCTTGGCGAAATCCGGCTCCATTTCCCGCAGGAGGTAGTAGATCATGGGCGGGCCGACGAGCACGACCTTGACGTCCAGCTCGATGGGCCGGGGCTCCAGGGATACAGTGCTCAGGAGGCTGTACATCTCCGCGAGGGACTCGATCTTGATCTCCCCGGATTTCAGGGCCCGCTTCAGTCCGTCCCAGGCCCCGGGATTCATGAGGGCGTGGCGCGCGTCAAGGATGAGCACGCCGCCGTTGGCCCGATGCAGAGCCCCGGGTTTGATCAGGGTGAAGTCCGTGACCAGGGCCCCCATTTGGGGAGCGTATTCCATCTTGCCCGTCAGATTGGCGAAGGTGGGGTTGTCCTCGTAGATCACCGGAGCCCGTTCCGCGCCGCTGTTGTCCACGAGCACGTTGACCTTGTATTTGCGCAGCAAGGGGGATTCCTCTGCCCCCTCGGACTGCTGGGCCTGGAAGGGATTCTGCTGTCCCTGGGGATTGAGCAGCGTGGCCACGTTGGTCACGATATCCTGTTCCACCTCGTTGAGGTAGTCCTGCACATCCGGGAGGTCGGCATATTTCTGCCGCAGCTCGTCCACGAGCTGGGAAATGGTGTTTCCGGTGACTTCCCGGTCCAGCTCCCGGAGCTTTTCCCGGGCCTCCCTCTGCCAGGAGGGGATCTTCTGGAACAGGCGCTGCGATTCCTGCTGCAAATCCTGGATTTCCCGCTCCGTGCGTTTGCGCTCCTCGTCCTCGAGCTTGTGGAATTCATCCGGAGACACCACCTCCCCGTCCTTCACCGGGGCAAAGGCGATTCCGCTGGGGGTGCGCAAAAGGGTGAGCCCCTTTTCGCGGGCCTTTTCCTGGAGGGTCTCAAAGGTCTTCTGCTGCTGCTCCTTGAGCTCCTGTTCGATGGCCTGCTTGCGGTTCTGGTATTCCTCGCTCTCGAAGGCGGTCTTCAGAGCGTTTTGGGCCTCCTCTACGAGGGAATCCATGTCCTTGGCGAAGGGGTGTGCCCATCCAGGGGGGAACCGAAGATGACGAGGCCTGCCCTCGTCCTGGAAATTGTAGACATAGCAGTAGTCGCTGGGAGGAGAGCGGTCCTTGGCCCAGTCCTGAACGATCTGTCGGATCAGGGTGTGCCGGGACGTCCCTGAAGGACCCAGGGCGTAGATGTTGTACCCGGGAACGCGGATCTTGGTGCCGAAGCGGATGGCCTCGGCGGCCCTGGGCTGTCCGATGCCCTCTGTGGGCAGGAGAGAGGTGTCCAGATCCGCGGTGGTCTCGAAGGAGAAGCGCTTTGTGTCGCAGGCCTGGTAAAGCCGATGAGGGGGGAGGGATTGGATGGTCATTATTGCCTCCTTCGTTTATCGATTGCGCGTTGCAAGGCCTTTCGAGCTGGAGTCCGCGGATCGCCTTTGCGCTTGGAGTGGGACCGCATGTCGAATTGTCTGCCGAAACCGGCTAGTGAGGCTCGCCATTCCTTGGAAGGGGATCATTCCCGGAACCGGTTTCCTGCTCCGAAGGTTTTCGGAGATCATGAACTATTTCAGGCTTCACTCTACAAGGATAAAAGAAAGAGGGGAATTTGTGAAGGCTGAGGCAATTTTGCAGGGAGGTATTGACGCGGTGCCGCATGGTTACGTATAGAATAGGGTACGTCTGAAGAGTTAGACTGGCCGAACTTTTGCTCTTTGGACATTGAAGGAGGAGAAAATGGACGTACTCTTGATCCATCCCCCGTTTCTCGAGGGGTATTCCAAGGCGCGGATCGATCTGCCGCCGTTGGGGATCGGCTATTTGGCTTCCGTCCTTCGTCAGGATGGGCACAGAGTGCGTATTGTCGACCTGAACATGAATTCGCGGGGCCTCCTGGAACAGGCCGGCGAGTTCGATCTGGTGGGTATTTCCGGTGATACTCCCCGTCACGGAATGGCCCTGGACCTGGCCGCCAAGGTCAGGGAACGGGGAGTGCCCGTGGTTATGGGCGGTCCCCATGTCTCCTTCAAGGCGGAGGAGAATCTTCGATCGGGCCCTGTGGATTATGTGGTCCGCGGAGAAGGCGAGGCGAGCTTCCGCGATCTCGTCCGCGATCTGCGGGACGGGGGTGACGGAGTCGGCGTTCCCGGTGTTTCCTGCCGAAGCAACGGGGATGTGCTGCACAATTCGGGAACGGGTTTTCTCGATATCAGCGAGATTCCCCTGCCTTCCCGAGACCTTTTGCCCATGTCCTCCTACCGGGTCAACGTCGGGGACAGAGTGGGGACCACGGTCATCGGCAGCAGGGGGTGCCCCTTCAATTGTTCCTTCTGCTCCTCCTCGGAGCTCTTCGGATTGAACTGGCGGCCCAGGGAACCTGAAGCGGTCGTGGACGAGGTGGAATATCTCTATCGCCACTACGGTTTCCGGGCCGTGCTGTTCATGGACGACAACTTCACCCTGGACCCGGATCGGACCATGAGGATCTGCGAGCTCATGCTGAGGCGCGATCTGGATGTCTACTGGTGGTGCTTTTCCCGCGTGACCAGCATCAACAAGCGGGAGGACATGGTGGAGAGCATGGCAGCGGCCGGAGCAAAGGTGGTCTTTTTAGGGGTAGAGACCCCGCACAAGGAAATCCTGGATCACTACAACAAAAAGGCGACTTCGGAGGACGCGGAAAGGGCGGTCCAGATCCTGCGCAAACACGGCATCCGCATCTACGGCAGCCTCATTCTCGGCGATCCCCAGGAGGATCAGCGGATGATCCGCCAGACCATTCGTTATGCCAGGACCCTGAATCCGGACATGGCCCAGTTCGCCATCCTTACCCCCTACCCGGGCACCAGGCTCTACGACGAGCTGCAGCCACGCCTCCTGGATCGGGACTGGTCCTACTACGACGGTCTCCACTCCGTGATCAGCTACGACAATCTGACCTCGGACGAGGTGGAAGGGTTTCTCAAAAAGGCCTATTTGAGCTTTTATCTGCGTCCCAAACAGCTTCTTGTTTGGGGCGGACAGATGGCCAAGTTCCTGATGTATATGGCCAAGAGGTAGGCGATGGGCTGTCCAGAGGTCAGAGTTTAGAGGTCAGAGGACAGAGGATAGAAAACGGAGGTTAGAAGAGGACATGGCTAACGGGGCGTGGCCAGGCTCTCCTCGTCCATGTACACCTTTTCGTCCAGGGCCATGCCCTCCCGAATAGAGGGGCGCGGATCCCGGACCGCCTCCACGCGGTAGAGGCTGGACGTATACCAGTCCGTGTCCGCCTCGACCCCTATGCGCCGGAAGACCTCGCATTTTTCCTGATAACTGGCGAAGCTCGTCTCCTGCTGGGGATAGAGGCTGAAGCGCCTCCGTATGTCGGTGATCACAAACCCCATTTCGTGAAGGCGCTGCTGGATGGTGTACCACTTGTTTCTGGAGGCCTCCAGCGTGGTGAGGCCGAAATAGCCCGAGGTGCCCGGGCCTGCAAGGGCTGAGACCCCTCTGGAGAGGAACAGGGTCAGGCCGGGAAGCGTTTCCACGGGGTCGGTCACGAAAACGTCGTACCCGCCGGTGAGGTCCCCGGGGAGCGGGTTCTGAACGTCGAACACCCTGGCGGAGAGGTTGAGGGCATACCGCGAGGCGATGTCATTGATGGACTCCACGAGCCTGGAATCGATCTCCAGCACCTGTACTTCACTGGGCAGCCCGGTCAGGGCGAGGGCCGCGCCGAGGAGGTCGTCGTCGCCGACAAGACTGATGGAGCTGTCCAAAAGATCCCCCCGCTCCTGGAGAAAGGCGACCCGCTGCAGCACTCCTTCCGGGGAAATGAATCCCTGATCGAAGTCTTCGGTGGCCTGGGGGCGGTACCCAAGGAGCTCCTCGAACCGCTCCGCCAGCCCTGGCAGGCAGTCCCGGGCCCGATAGCCCGTTTGCCCGCACTGAGGACATTGCAGATCCCCCCATTCCTTCAGAAAGCCATAGGTCTCTTCCGCGTACGGCGTGAGCGCGGCCCTGTCGGATTCAACACGGACCAGCCCCTTTTCCTCCAGCTCCTGCAGAAGGGGAAAGAACTCCTTCAGGCTGGCGTCCTGGCTGTCAATGAGGGAATAGATCGATTTTTCACCCTGGACCAGGGCTTGGATGATCTGATTTCTTATCCGCTTGTCCATGCTCATCCCCTGTCGAGGGTGTAGTGCCTGTAAAATTTGGGGCTGAATTCCTCGAGACTGCAGTGAAAGGCAGTATCCGCCTGGCTCAGGTCGCCGCAGGTGAACACATCGAAATTGACCTGTTCGTACTCCGGCCAGGTATGAATGGAGATGTGCGATTCCTCGATCAGTATGACACCGGTCACTCCCCAAGGGGAGAACTGTTTGTACATGGAGCCCACTTTGGTGAATCCGACGCGTTCGCTTATATCTTCCAGGATCTTCTTGACCTGTTCTTCATAGGCAATGAGATTCGGGGCCACACCGTAGAGCTCTGCAATGATGTGCCTTCCTACTACCATGGCCAACACCCCCTGCTGCTTTGGAGGTTTGACTGACGCGATTGGTACGGACGAGCTTCCGATTAAGGGGCTTAACCGGAAATGGCCACAGTAGGGTCCAGTTATTCCCTACTTCGACACCTGCGAGTATATCCCCTCGAGCGCAGAGTACCCGAGGGATGTCTGGAATCCGGCACATCCTTGCGGACGGTGCAACCAGAGCTCAATGGAAGCGCCTTGCCCCGCGAATTCGACTTTTGCCTGAATTCGTTCCAAGGGCATGTGCGGAACAAAGCGCTTGTGTTGAGTCCTGTTGCGGTTTGCCGGATTGTTCGCCGCCAAATTTCCGCAGAGCCTCAGTGTCTCTGACGACACCGGGGAGGAGAAGTGAAGAGGAGGTTCACAAAAGGCAAAGTTCGGAGGCTTTGTCTCGCTTACATGAGCTTTGCGAAAAAGAATGGAAGCCTTGTTCCGAAAAAAAACCCGAAAAGCTTTTCTTCCCAGGTCTCGATCACGATCCGATTGTCCTCTCAAGGATGATCAGGTAAAGCGTTTGCGGTTCTTTTCCAAGATGAGTCGAGCTTGAAGTCGTTGAATTTCCACGAGAATGGATGTTGATGAAGCCGACAAAGGTTTGCGGCTCAACAAACCAAACAAGATCACATATTAGTTATTTGGCAAGTTTGTCAAGGGTGGTACGGCAAAGAGGGGCTCGCTTTGTTCTCCTCAATATCTTTCATTGTTTCGCAGGCCAAAATCTCCTCCTTGTTGAGCCATGAACAAGAGGCGAGCCAGACGGGACAACGCATGTACAGGAACCAGGATTCAGAAGATGGGAAGCTGAGGGCCGGATAATTATCTCTCCGGACGTTATCTGGTATCCTGCATCATGTCTTTTGGCTCGGAGACCGTTGAAAATCTTCCAATTGCGGCGTTGTCCGGCACCTATTTGAGTTGACAAAAGGGCGCCTGATTGACTTGGCTTCACAAATAGGTGCCGGATTCAAACTCTCACGCAGGTTAACTACACTACGACCTTGAACTTTTTTCGCGCTTGACCCATGAAATTTTTCAACGGTCTCCCTGAAAAGGAGTTTTTCAACAGGCTGGCTGCGTCTCTGCGCCGCTGCGCGATCTATTCTTGAGATTATCGTTCCCACGCTTTGCGTGGGAAAGTGCTCCGACCGATCCTGCGGTCATTCTGGACGCGGAGCGTCCCTGACGTGTCCCCACGCAGAGCGTGGGGACAATAAAGGAGGGCCAACCGGCGGAAGGGTAAGCCGCGGAGACACAGAAAGCTTCTTTTCTCATCGCGGAGGCGAAGAGGAAGAAAACCCGTGAAGGCTTACGCGGAAGGAGGTTGCGGCATCATCGCGCTGCTCGGTTCATTCCTCGAGGAGAGCCTGCTTGCGCTCCCTGTATTCCTCGGTGCTGATTTCCCCGTTGGCCAGTCGCATATCCAGGGCTTCCAGGGCCTTTTCCCGGGATTCCGAGTTCTCGTCCCGAAAGCGGCCGCCAGGGCCGAAAGCCCAGCGCAGGAGGAAGATGATCAGGGCAAGCACCAGGGCGATGAAGACGAACTTGCTCAGGATCAGGAGCACGCTCCCCGCGGGACCCGGTCCGAAGGGCCACATAGCCCAGGGGCTCTGCCCCCCGGTGGAGGAAGCTGCGGTGAAAAGCTCGGGGATGGACATTGGATAGAATCCTTGAAGGTGCATGGACAGGTGGGAACCAGTGGCTTTGGTCCTTCTTATCTCGGTTTCACGGATGGCCGGGGGCGTCAGGAAAGTTTCAGCGTCTCCAGGACCTTGTCCGCGAGCTCCCGGGGAGTCCTCTCTCCGAAGAGAAGATAGTCCAGGCATTCGTAGTATAGGGGCTCCCTTTGCCTCAGGGTCTGGACAAGCTCCTCCTCGAGGGATTCTTGGCTCAGGGCGGGGCGCTCGTCATCGTCCTCCTCATCCTGATGGAGCCGCTGCACAAGCAGAGGGATGCCGACCATAAGGTAGAACACGGCTCCGCAGGAGCGCAAGCGCTGCCGGTTCGCCTCCCCCAGGACCACGCCTCCGCCTGTGGCCACAATATGGCCGGCGGTGTCGCAGGTTTCCTTGAGAACTTCCTCCTCCAGGTCCCGAAAAGCCTGCCAGCCGCTTTTGTTCACGATCTCGGCAATGCTTTTCCCGGCTCGTTCCTGGATCACCTTGTCCGTATCCACCATTTCGGCTCCGAGTCGGGAAGCGACTTCGCGGGCCACAGTGGACTTTCCGCTCCCCCTGAGGCCGAGGAAAACGATGTTTCCCCGCTGCAGGGAAAAGGTGGGCTCTTCCAGGGACTCCCCGTGACGGCGCACCTTTTGTTCATCCGGGTTTTGGACGTGGACCTTTTCCTTGATGAATCGGGACATGTTCCTCTCCGCCGCGTGGGGTAACAGAAAGATGTAACAGGCGGGCGGCTTTGCCCGTAAGGATCCGCCGTCCCATTCGCGGCCGAAGCCGCGTTTTTCCGGGGGTTGGGGCGAATTTCCGGGCATTCATCACAAAACAGCCGAATACGCCTTCGGCGATAAAAGTATACCCCAAGAAGCAGCGGCGCGCAACACGGTCGCAAGGGGGCTTGTGCCGCGTGATTTCTGAGGGAACTCGGGAAGGTCATTGTCTCGAATGGATATCGGGCATGAAAGGGGAGTAATCATTCAGGGGACAAGAATGTTGCACCGCAAAGGCGCAAAGGGCGCCCCAGTGAAACACCCTGAAAGGACACCCGGTTTCACGGGGCAGGCAAAGAAAGAAAGGCTAAGGCTGGGAACAAGAAGCTTTGCGCCTTATCCTTGGCGTTCTTGCCTGCCCGGTGAAATGCCGGCGGAGCCGGCCTGCGAAGCAGGATTTAACCGGGGCGTCTTGAGTCACGCCATAGGCGTGACTGACGGTTAATCCTCTGAATACTTACGCTTGAAGCAACCTCGTGAACGCTTACAAAGGGGAAAGGGCTTTGGACAGAGACCGTTCGGGGCTCGGTGCCGATCAATCCTTCTTGACGAAGAAACAGGCTAGACCGGCAAGATAAACTGCAATCAGGCCTCGCAGGCCCTGGTTGCGGTTCGAACGGGATGCCTTGTGCAACTCTCCGGCTATGGAATCCAGCTGCTTGTGAATAAAGGTTTTGCTCGCCTGTTTTTTGCCCAAGAGCTCGTTCTTGAGGCTGTCCTTGACCATTTCATGGTTCGCGGATCTATCCCGCTGCAATTTCTCGCGCTTCTTTTTGGACGCCATGATGCTTCCTCGGTTACCGTGGCATGTCTATTTGCGATCCGTTGCAGGTCATTCTCTCGAATTGGGCTTCATGATATGTATTCGTTTTATAAGCTCTCATATTTGGGAATATTCTTGCGTATTTCTCTGATATACTTTTGTGTCTGCCGAGAAGGGAGGTGATGAACAAGATAGTTAAAAACATCTTCAGAATCCATGGAGTTAATGCGGCGAATTGCTGCGGATTTTCCCTTGTCTGAGAAAGTAAGGTAGAGATTAATAGGACCTATGTTATAGCTCGCTAAAGCACACCACAAACGGGACATCTCATTCTTTATTCCTTCCATATAGGTGAAGTACAGGCGATGGAAATAGGCAGTCCCCAATGTCACATTTTCCTTGGGCTGATAAAGAAAGTCTTCACTCGGTTGTTTGTTCTCTCCGTAGACCATTCGGTAGGCTTCCTGACCACCTGTGACCGGAACGATTTGCATCAGGCCAAAGGCGGGAGCAGGGGATCGCGCCAGGGGATTGAAGTAGCTCTCTGTTTCGATAATAGAGAACACGAGCTCAGGGGATAGGGCTCGGCGTTTGGCTTGCTGTTTGACAATGTCCTCGTACTTCTTGGCGCGCTTCTGTAAGTGATCCGGGATCATGGGGATGGTTACACTGGCAATGACGCGCTTTTGGCCGTCCTTACCTCTCGTCTCCCACTTTGTTAAATGGTTCCGTACCTTTTTCCGGGCAAACTTCCGGGCATTGTTTTCGGTGACCGTTTTCCCGGATTCAAAGGCAAAAAGCCCGCTTAAAAGGGGTTTTCCGCCTGGGTCGATCTTATTGGGGTCCTCGGCGATATTTGCAATGGAGCGCTGATCAGGGCCCTGGGTGATGGATTCAACAATGGAATCGATCAGGGCGGATTTGACCTTTTGCGAAAATTTCTTCTTGCCGGGGTCCAAGGCCAATTCGTAGCGGGCAAAGCCCTGTTTAAAGTTCACCCTTCGCCGTTCACACATCTTATTGCAATAGGATACCCATTCCTCTTTACTCGGAACAACTGCTTTGTCCTCACCCCAAACGGTTGCGGCCTTATTTCGGTATTTGGAGAAGGCCTGACGGATTTTTTCTCGATATTCACGAAAGGCCTCATTACTTTTTTGCAGAAACTGCTCAAGCGGGGAATCGTTTTCTTTTTGAAACGATTCGGCATCTTCCTGAGCGCTGATATCTACGGGTAGAAAAAGAACAAATGCTATTAATACACTAAAAGTCATTAAAAAAGTTTGTTTATTGATTGCTAATAAAAGGTCATATGGTTTTCGTAAATAAAATGAACTGAATATTGCTTTCCACATGGAGGACAACCTTTTCAATAAAAATAAAAAATTTGTAATAGATATTGACTCAAATAAAAGTGAAAATAATAAAATAGTAACTTATATTTGTAAATTCTAACATACGTATAATTAAAAATTGTTTGGACTTGATTTCGGACTGGATCATTCTTTGTACCTTAAATGCTTTAAGTTTATAGTTCCTTCCAGGTGAATTTTGGCGCATATAACGTGTCTGCGGGTGGAAATCAGCTGCAAGGATTTCCGAGCTTGAAGCCTCTTACAATCATTATTTATTGATCAAATTCAATTAATTGTCCACAATTATATTGTATTCTTATACGTTTTCATAGGGCTACCAAATAACGAACAAAGTCTTATCACGATCAAAGGATATTTCGTTCCACATGCCGCAGCAGCTAATATCCTAGAATACTACAGATATTACTTCTGTCTACTTCAAACTCAGAAGGCCTCCCCATCACCATCCCCATCCCCATCCACCTATGACGCATCAGCCAGCTGAGGCGCCTCAAAGCTCCTTTGGTGGTCTTCCTGAGTCATGAAGTCGCTGGAATCCTTGGGATCAATAGTTGACTTGTCATGTTCTTCGAGCTTCCACCCCCGGCCACACTGGCCAGAATAGGATTCGAAGACCCTCTTCATATTCTTGCCCAACGAAGGCCACAGCTGGGAGGAGCAGGAGACAGGCGAGCAAGAAGGGGGAAGCCCCCAGTTTCGCATGGGCCGCACCTCTATGGTTTGAGGGTGTGACAATCAGGGATTCTTTATCATCAATAAAGCATATGACGGTCTCGCGTCCAAGCATTTTATTCTATTGAAGTTGGAGCCCCGAACGGGTAGGCTGGCTTCATGCTGAGACAGGAGTCATTCGATCCGCTCATTTTTTTGGAGCGCCAGATCATGCTGATGGTTCGCCTGAACGAAACCGACAGGATACTGCACTAAAACATATCCGGTCTGCATCCGAAGAGGCAAGGACAAAGGCATGTTGGTAGCGCGGACATATGAGAGGCAGTTTCGGCTACAACTGGATGCTCCGAAAAGTAGGGACACCGATCCAAATTAGAACAAGGTTATAGATGAAGCTAAGTGATATCCAGCTGATCCAGTGGCCTCGGGGCTACCGTAGGATAATCCGAAAAGTAGCAGAGGCTGATGGCCTTTCGGTGAACGAATGGCTGGAAAAAAAAGTGTCCGAAGAGCTGAAGCTTCCAGTTCGTGCGGAAGTGGCGGGTAAAACAACTGCAATCCCTCAGGTAACCAATCCAGGTAGATCCGTTGATCCCCATGAGACTCGCTCTAGTCGTCTGGCTGGGAAAATGAAAAAATTAAAAAACTGGTTATGGAGAAGGGAGTCTGTATTCCACGAGTCCGTGGACCAGTACCTGGAGCACCCACAACCGGTTCAAGTAACCATTCCTTTACAGGGCGGAGAGACCAGGCGTTTCAGCGCGATCGCCAAACTCCAGGGAGGAACCAAGCGCATGCTTCTAGCCGAACTCCCTGAAGAAAACCTTTTCCTTGGCAACGAGATAGACACGAGCAAACAGTGTCTCGTCACCTTCAAGTTGAATGGCAAACCCAGGTACATGCCTACTTCGATCGAATCAGTTCCAGATAGGAAACGGTTGATACTGCAGGATAAGGGCTTCGGCTCTGCCTCCGTGGAAAGAAGGGCTTGCTTGCGGATCAACGCGAGCTTTACCCTGGAATACAAGCGCCAGAAGCAACATGGCTTTCGCCAAACTCAAAGCATCGACCTCAACACCAAGGGCATTCAGTTTCAGTGTCGGGAAACTCTCAAGATTGGAGAAATCCTGGTTTTGAACCTGAAGTTACCCCGCCCCGAGCCCTATCTTGTTCTCTGCAACGCACGAGTGGTTTGGAGCAGGGAAGTATCATATAATACCCGGGCAACTGGTTGCCAATTTCTCAATCTAACAGGGAAGGATCGGGATGCGATCTCGGACTTTTGTTTAAGAGAGATCGTGAGGCGTGAGAGGAGGCAGAGAGGGGCGAAGGCCGGATAAAGCCGCTTGCTCCGGGTATGCCGGGAAGGAAAGCTGCTCAAATTTTTGCTGAGAGGCCCTTCTGGAGGGTTGCCGCGAAAAAAAAACACCTTTGGGAAGAAATGCGAGCTGCTTTTAAGATGATGGCCCTAGATTCCATGGAGACTCTTTTCAAGGCCATCCTGTATGAACATAAAAGGCAGGCACCAATTTTCTTAAATGCAGAGACAACCTGACAGCAAGAATTCCTCAGGTTGAGTTAAATTTTTAGCGGCTACATGATCCATATTGGATTAGTGCATCATAATAGGTCAATTTGCCCCTCTCAAGAGATCAAAAAAGGATCAAAACAGCTATATAAAAAGACTTACTTGGCCAATTTAGAGTCAATTGGGTCAAATTAAGATCCAATAGGTTGCTTTAAAAAAGTCCTCCGGGAATTGCTGTTTTTTAAAAGCAGTGGTTTTATGTCATTGAGTTTACATAGAGGTCGAGAACATACACCGGTAATGAAATCCAGAGGAGGCCTACCAGCCTGCGCCCGGATCGAGAATAGATTCGGTATTCCTGTCAGCTCGGGAGTTGAACTACTGTCGTTTCATAGCCGTAAGTTTCATTCAACTTCGCAGTGAAAGGATCGCAAATTGTTTCTTATCATACAATTTCATTAGACAAATAAATTTCTCGATAAGCACTATATCGAACTGGAATCTTCTACTACATTTTTTCCGGCTGCTTGCACTATTGTCCGACCGGGATTTTTACACAATAGGTGCCAAAAGGTATGATTTCCCTCCTTCTAGGCTTGCCTGGCGCACTCATTTTTCAGTTATCAGGCTGCGGGTTACCTAGAAACTTTTCGACAACCGCAACCATCTGCTAGGCAAGACTTCAAAAACAAAGAAGTATTGTAGTGTTATTGTTTGCTCCGATATCTTGCCGTGATTTCGATCACCGTATAGTTAGCATACCTCTCACTTTCTCGTATAATTATACGCACCCTGTCTTCGGCCTTTGTTGCCTCTAAATATATTTCTTCCTGCGTCTCGGCTTTTTTCACGATTTCCCAGCCTTTTCCCTTCATTTCCGGCATGTAGAATTCAAGAACTTCCTCTCTGTCAGTTTCGGCTGCATAGGAAGCCGAATGAGTGAGGGTGCCTTCTTGGGTTATCTCCTGATAGGAAGTACGTATTGCCCCGGAATAAACCGGTACATCCTGGGGGTCTGATCCGGAGATTTCTTCCGGCTGCTCCTTGACCTCGTCTTTTTTCTCGGGTTTAGTGCTTGCGGGCTCGGAATCCGAGGCCTTGGAGTTAGAGACCGGAGTATGCCATACTGCGGCAACTGTCTCGTTATTAAACTTGGCAACACCCAGGCCCATGCGCTGGTTGTCCCTGGCCAGCTCTGCAGCCCTTAGCTCTTCCTCCAGATATTTGGATATGGAGTCCACCTGTTCAGGAGCGCTTTCCAGGGCCTGCATTTCCTTCTTAACTTCCCAGCCTTTTCCCTCGAAGTACTCAATGAACCTGTCATAGGTCTGGTCTGCTGGGACATCGGAAGTGGTGACCCGGACTATTTTATTATCTTTCGGGGCATCAATCTTGTAGGCATTGTCCAGAAACTGGGAAGGCATGCCTTTCTCAGCTTTGGTGCCGAAATGGTGTATTACTGAGGAAGCCTCGATACCCAGTCTATCGCTAACAAAAGGTAAGATTCTGTGCCCGTAGAAATAACCGACTACAATCAATACAGCCACCAATACGATTATTATGAGTAAACATATTAAGCATCCCGACAAACAGCCTTTCTTCTTGGGATTTGTATCGTCTTCCATAATATCTCCTGAACAAAGTTTTGATTAACATACTTGCTGATTGCTATTTGGAGTACTGGCATTTCATAGCTGTATTCTAGTAACTATAGATCATAATATAATATAGCCAACATGTTTGATATCGCGGAATAAGAATCTCAAAAAGCTGCTACCAATAACATAGCCCTGACTATTATAGCCAGTTCAGGTTTATTTTTAATGTCATTCGATAATTATGGTTTTGTTGAGTACTGTTGCTTTATCTGAATTTTGATCACGTAGCTCGGTTTGGAGTATATATTTTCCCGGGGGAGCGTTAAGAGTATAGTTAAAATCCATTTTAAATTCCGTGTTGGGGAAAGGTGTAGCTATGTTAGATGAGGCAAAGTCATTTTTCTCCATAAGAATGTTTTCTTTTTTATCTAAAACACGGAAGTCGGAAGCAATATTTATATTGTATAGGCTGTGTTTTTCTTTGATATTGTACCCAACCACCTGGCAGACAATATAAATATTATCGCCAGAGCTATAAACGTTATTGTCCTTTGGAGTATAGCTAGTCTGATCAGTTACAAGCTCTGCATCCAGGACAGTGAGAGGGATTTTATCCCATACGGAAAATATAGATTTTCGCAGGTTTTTGAAAGCTTCAAGATTATCTCCAGCTTGATAAGCTGTACGAGCATCTTCAAGTGAAGTGTTTAAATCTTGGGCAAATGAAGGAGCTGCAACTAACAAAACAAAGATAAGCGACAGAAAAGTTAATAAGAATTTATTCATTTCTTCCTCCATTACTTTAGATTTTTTAGTTTTTTGCAGGCGAGCCACCCATGAACGATATTAAGTGGTTTTTTTGTAAACCTGATTTTCGGCAAACTCACCAGCCCAAGGCAGTTTATACTTTTCTCCTTGAAATGCCTTAAACATCAGCAAAATCCAAAGTATTACGCTAAGTAAAAATATTATAGGAGATAGCAGCCCGATAATCGGAATCACCCCTATAATCAAGCTTATGATAAACAAGGCAAGAAATACCACGAGGGATTGCATTGCATGAAATCTTACAAACAAATTTTCCTTTTCCAGCAACAAAAACACAATTCCTGTCAACCATCCCAGCACATAACAAAGCAACGACTCAATATTTTCGTCTATTCCCAAAACTGTATTATTTTTTTCCATTTTTTAACCTCCTTTCGGTAGTGCAGCAATTCTATGCAATAGGTGCAGAATTGAATTGACAACTACTATCATGGATGACCCCATGTGCTGTTTCCACCTGAATCAGGAGCACGGCTGCCACCAGAACAAAACTTCGGGACAATGTCCGCGACCGCCTGACCGGAGACAAGGTATATTGGCTATGGGATGCTGCAGAGTGTCAGTTTCTATCGGGTAATTGCGCGGTCATCTCCTGAATCGCTTTCTGCACTACTCGGGCAGTTTGTGGTGAGAGTTCCTTACCGGCTGCTCCACCAAGTGCTCCCCCGGCTATAGTTGCAGCCCTCTTACCAGAACCAGATCCCATTTGAGATCCTAGAACAGCACCGCCTATGGCACCTCCCACTTGGCCTATAAGCGATCCGATGCCGCCTCTACCTGTGCCTGTTTACAAGACTTCTCCGGTTTCAGAGTCAACCATTCTTCCGGTGATACTTACCTTTTTCTCCATCCCCATTCGCATCCAACATTACCACTACTGGTACATTTAGAACATTGCCAATCTGGGCCGCTTCCTTTTCCGTAGTGCGGTCACATCGTTGGAAGTCTTGTTCTTCAAAAACACTGTTCACTCTACTCCGTTCGATTAATCTGTAATTCTTTTCCATCATCTCCTTAGCAAAGAATTCTTCTACCTGATTTTTGGAGCATCACCTCTTATATTTTCAAAAATATCTACTAAAGAAACCTTTTTAAACTGTAGTTCGTTGAATTTCGGAGAAAGAGTACTATCGCCAGTTGCGCATCCAGCAACAATTAGCAATATGAAGCATAAGAAAACATATAATGGTATTCCATAATTTATCATTTAAAACTTTATTTTTTATTCAATTGCATCAAAAATATCGGAAGTAGGAACATCATTAACACAAGATATTAAATTTTCCTTACTTCCAACAGAAAATGATTGAATACTAATAACTGTTTCCTGGCCAATAGCAACTAAAACAGCTCCTCTCTTGCCATTTTTATATACTTCAAAGATAGCATCATTTCCAGAAATTTCATCCGTTTTCACAATTTTTTCACCGTCCTCATAAGAAAATCCTTTCATGGAATGAAACTGTTTAACTTGAGGCGCTAAAGGACCGCTTACTATTTGAAGTTCAATTTTCTTCGAACCATCTGAGTAATCTTGTTGCAATCCGGTCCAAGATTCACTTTCAGATTGCGTATTCAATCCATGCGGGTCTCCAGATTGTTTCATACCGCTGATAGTATCAGGGAGCAAAGGAATCCAATCCTTATAGTCCCCCGCATACGCCATGGTAGCCATGAATACGAGACACAGGATACTTATGAGGATTGTCACAGGTTGCAAGCGCATCATACGACAACTCCTTGTTGAATGGTTTGTTCGGAAGCCACGATATAGGGTGTGAGTTTTAGAATCCTGGTCTGCCGAAAGGGGCTGTCGGGGTGAATCGCAACAAGGTCTGTGAGAAGGAGAGCGAACTATGTAACTCTCTAGACTCGAACTCTTCAATTGCGAGAGCAAGAACGCTTCAGGATTCAATAATTTCCAAGAAAGCATAACTCCGTTTATGACACAATCTTTTTTTTGAGGAAGGGTTGAACTGCCTTAAACTTGCAGATGGACAAAGAGGACAAAATACGCTGTCCTAACAGGCTGTTAAAAAGTCTCAGCGATATACTAATCCTACTTTAAACAAAAGGTGATTATGGCTTGAGGCAAGCAGAAGGTTCTGTATATCTTTACAACTGATATGATATAAATGATTTCAGGCTTGACACATTTGAATGACTACATGCAATAGTCTACTTCGTTCTATGTTCAAAATTGATTCGGATATTATTCACGAATTATAAACATTCATGCGGAGTCTTTTTATCATTTAGCCTATTTAGTTAGTTGAGTAACGATCATCAGATTGGTTCTTGACTACATGAGCAATCTGCTTCATGGATTTTCTTCATTCCCTTGCCAACGCTTCACAATCCGGAATATCTGAGCCTTATTCCGTCATGACCAGAGTAAAATCCCATCTGTCCAAGCCCAGAAATCCATTCTGAACATCCGGTCTCTTGCACTAGAATTTACTGGTACTACCCGTTTCTAGCCGGCTCTGTTTCTATGCGACACTGCAGCCTGCAGCTCCAACTTACAATTGCTTGAATTTATGTGAGAATAATTTTCATCAACCACATAAATCATATGCATGCAAGGAGTTGAAGCTCAGCAGAGGACGCGCCAAATGAGTCATGAAGGAGCCGTGCCCATATTTTGTCCAGCTTGCTCTACACTATGCAGCCCCTCCATGTGCCCGACAGGATGAAGAGACCCGTGTTATCGCTTGGCGATGGGCTACCATTAGCCAGAGGAAAAGGGACAGGCGTTCGCGCTTGTGAGTGTATAGATTTGGAAATTTTATCGCAGGAGAGGGTTCCCCTTTTTGGTAAGCAAACACGCTTGAGCGAGATCGCAGAGGGGGAATAAAAAAAGGGGATACACGCTGCGTGTATCCCCTTGAAGGAAAAGCGGGAGAGTGGGCAATGCAGGATTCGAACCTGCGGCCTCCAGCTCCGGAGGCTGGCGCTCTATCCGACTGAGCTAATTGCCCGTGTGCGGCATTGCTTGGACGAAAAGCGAGCCAAGTCGCTTCATCAGGGCTCGGAAGAATCGTTTTTTGCTCGTGAATTCCTTTTATATTCCTAAGCCAACAGGTCTCGCTTGTCAAGGCCGGAAGGCTGAGTTACGTTAATTGGTCCCGCCACAGGAGCGAGTCCCGGGATTTGCCGTGCATGTGCGGGGGCAATATTGTCACGCTAACAGAGAGCGAGTAAATGCAGCCTCGATATATTCTGGCAGTCACCGGCGCGAGCGGTATGCTCTACGCCATGCACCTGCTCCGGGGGCTTTGCAACGCGGGAGAGGTCCACGTCGTCCTTTCCGACGCCGCCAGGCAGGTTCTCCATGCGGAATCGGACTGGGACGAATCGGTTTTTACCGACGCGGCTGAGGCCGTATATCGGCCGGATCAGATGGGCGCCCCGCCCGCGAGCGGCTCCTGGCAACACAGCGGAATGATTGTCTGCCCCTGCTCCATGGCCACACTGGGCTCCCTGGCGACAGGTGCGGGAGATAGCTTGATCCACAGGGCTGCGGACGTGTGCCTCAAGGAAGGGCGACGCCTCGTCCTCGTTCCCAGGGAGACACCACTCAATCAGATCCATCTTGCCAATATGCTCACCGTGAGTCGGGCGGGTGCGGTGATCATGCCCGCCTGCCCGGGCCTGTACTCCCGCCCCGAGACGATCGAGGACATGAGCCGGCATTTTGCGGGGCGCATCCTGGATCAGTTGGGCCTGGACTGGTTCTGGGGCCAACGCTGGGGCGAGGACGAGGACGGGGGAAAGGGATGACAGGGCGCCCCCAATCTTCCAATTGCCGCGTTGTTCGGCACCTATTTGAGGTGACAAAAGGGCGTCTGATTGACTTGGCTTGACAAATAGATGCCGGATTCAAACTTCTCATGGAGGTTCACTACGCCCCAGTGAAACAAAAAAAGAAGGTTTCACCCCGGTAGCATCACAAGGCTGAGCTACGGGGCAGGCGGGGTAAACTTCGAGCTTGCCCGGCACTCACTATTTTATGTTTGCTCGTAATATATTGAACTTCGGGGAAAAAAGTGAGTGCCGGGTCGCGCTTGACCCTTGAAATTTTTGAACGCCCTGCCTGATAGGGACTTTTTCAACAGGCTGCTAGCCCCCGATAATTCACGCATCACGGGTTACGGGGACGTCAGGTTTCACGTTCATCAAGGTTTAACCGATCTGCCAGGAGGCACTGTATGGAGGACAGGGGAGGGGAGCTCTTCCAAAGGTTCTTCAGCGGCGAGGCGCGGGAATTCCTCCTGCGTGGCATCGATCTGGCCCTGGAGGAGGACGGCCCGGATCTGACCAGCAGGGGGATCTTTACCGAGGGGGATTCCCTGAGCGCGCTCCTTGTCGCCAAGGAAGCCACCCTGGTTTCCGGCCTGCCCCTGGTGGACCTTGTTCTGAAGCGCCTGGGCGCCGAGGGGGATGTGCGCGTGCGGCACCTCGTCTCCGAAGGGAGCCGTGTCCGGGCGGGAGACGGCGTCTGCCGCCTGGTAGGGTCGGCTGGTAGCATCCTCAGGGCGGAGCGGGTAATCATCAATTACGTGGCGCATCTCTCCGGCGTCGCCGACCTCACCGCGGATTTTACGGAGCGTATGCGCGGCTCCGACACCCGCCTCCTGGATACGCGCAAGACTCTGCCCGGCCTGCGGTATCCGGAGAAATACGCCGTCCTGATCGGCGGGGGACACAATCACCGCATGAATCTTTCCCAGATGCTCATGCTCAAGGACAACCATCTGGACCGGGCCGGAGGCATCGGGAGAGCGGTTTCCCTGCTTCGACAGGCCTATTCGCCTTGCCCTCCCATTGTAGTTGAATGCCGGAGACAGGACGAGGTGGAGGAGGCCATCGCTGCCAAGGTGGATCGCATCCTGTTGGACAATATGGGACCCGAGTCCTTGAGCGCGGCCCTGGAACGGATACCCGGCGGCATCGAGACGGAGATAAGCGGCGGAGTCGGACTGGAAAGCATTGCGGAGCTTACGGCACTGGGAGCAGACTATATTTCCGTGGGGAACGTGACCAATGCCGCCCGTTCCAGGGACTTCAGCATGCGGATAGATTTGGCCGGCCCCAGGCCCGGGGCCTGAGCCAGAGCCGAGGAGTGGCGAATCCGGAAGAACAGAGAGAGGGACATGGCCAACAAGGGAAATGACGTCAACGGTTGGGCCAGGATCCGAAGCGAGGTTCTGGTCATCGGCTCGGGGATAGCCGGGTGCATCACCGCCCTATGTCTGGCGGAACAGGGCAGGGAGGTCACCCTGGTCTGTGCCGGCCGGAAGCTGGACGACGGGAATTCGGCCCTGGCTCAGGGAGGGATCGCGTATGAGGGCCGGGAGGATCGTCCCGAGCTGCTGCGTGAGGACATCCAGACGGCAGGCAGGAACCTGAACTACCGCCGTGCGGTGCAGTACTTGAGCAAGCACGGTCCGGAGGCGGTCCGGCGGATCCTGGTGGACAAGCTGCAGGTTCCCTTCGAGAGCGAGGAGGACGACTCCTTCAAACTGACGCGCGAGGGCGGCCACAACCGAAACAGGATCCTCTACAGCGCGGACTATACCGGCTGGGCCATCATGGACCGGCTCACGAAGGCGGTGGAGGATTCCGAAAACATCAAAATCCTGACCCGCCGGATCGCGGTGGATCTTTTGACCACGCACCACCACTCGCAGCGGCTGGAATACAAATACCATCTCCTCAATCAGTGCGTGGGCGCCTATCTTTTCAATCAGAACACGGAACAGGTGGAGGTGGCCCTGGCGGACTACACCGTCCTGGCCACGGGGGGCGTGGGTCAGGTGTATCTGCACACCACGAACACCCCTGGCTCTATCGGCTCGGGGCTGACCATGGCGCAGCGCAGCGGGGCCAAGGTCCTGAACTGCGAATACGTGCAGTTCCATCCCACGGCGCTGTTCCAGCGCGGCGGACAGCAGTTCCTGATCACCGAGGCCATTCGCGGGGAGGGAGCCAAGTTTATCCGGATGGATGGCAAGCCCTTCATGAAGGAATACGATCCCAGGGGGGATCTGGCCCCAAGGGATGTGGTCACCCGGGCCATTGTGGAGGAGATGCTCAAGACCGGGGACGACTTTGTCTATCTGGACGCGGCGAGCTATGCGGAAAATGATCTTACTCGGAGATTCCCCACTATCCATCAGCAGTGCCTGAAGCTGGGCATAGACATGACCCGGCAGCCCATCCCCGTGGTGCCCGCGGCCCATTTCTTCTGCGGCGGAATTCTGGTGGATCAGCAGGGCCGGAGCACTCTGAACAGGCTCTACGCGGTGGGAGAGTGCACCTGTACAGGGGTCCACGGGGCCAATCGCCTGGCGAGCACTTCCCTGTTGGAGGGGCTTCTCTGGGGGATGAGCGCCGCGGAGTCCATCGGGGGCAAGATCAGCACAAAGAACAGGCTCTCTGCCAAACTTACCGGGAGCATCCCCCACTGGACCAATCCGGGGAGCGAGGACCGCGAGGATCCGGCGCTGATCGCCCAGGACTGGGCCACGATCAAGAACACCATGTGGAACTACGTGGGCATCGTGCGGACCACCTCGCGGCTCAACCGGGCGTACGACGATCTCTACAACCTGAACAAGCGTCTTTACGAGTTCTATCGCCACACCCCGATCAGCCGTCCGCTGATTCAGCTCTTCCACGGCTGCCAGACGGCGAATCTGATCACCTTTTTCGCCCTGCGCAATCTCAAGAGCACCGGATGCCACTATAGGGTGGACAGTTGATCGGTGAGTCGGTGAATCGGTGCGTCGGTGAGTCAGTGAATCAGTGAGTCGGTCAGTCGGTGTGTCGGTGAGTCGGTGTTTCGGTGAAGCACTTTCCGTCTTTTGTCTTCTGACGTCCGGCGTCTGTCCTGACGTCTGACGTCTGGTGTCCGACCTCCGTCTTCCAGACGCCCGCCCCTAAAAAATCTCAGCAGGACGTTACAAAGTTTCAAGCGCAAGGCGCAAAAAAAGCTCAAACTCGGAGCGTAGACACCTACGTGAGAGTTTGAGCTTTTTGAAGCAACGCAGCGATTGGAATTTTGTAACGTCCTGCTAGGACGGATCGAAGATCCGCGCGGCCTCCTCCTTGAGCTTGTACTTCTGCACCTTGCCGCTGGCGGTCATGTCGAAGCCGTCCACGAAGGCTATGTACTTGGGGATCTTGTAGCGGGAGAGCCTTCCCCGGCAAAAGTCCTTCACGTCCTCGGGCTGGAGGTCGTATCCCTCCTTGGGGATGACGAAGGCGGCGACCTCCTCCCCGTACTTCCGGCTGGGCTTGCCCACCACCTGGACGTCGGAGATGCCCTCCACGGAATAGAGGAATTCCTCGATCTCGCGGGGATAGATGTTCTCTCCGCCGCGGATGATCATGTCCTTGAGCCTGCCGGTGATGGTGAGGTAGCCCTCCTGGTCCATGTTGCCCAGATCCCCGGTGTGCAGCCATCCGTCCCTGTCGATGGCCTCCCGGGTGGCTTCCTCCATGTTGTAGTACCCGTGCATAACGTTGTACCCGCGGCAGCAGACCTCGCCTGTCTCTCCGGTGGGCAGTTCCTCACCGGTCTCGGGGTCCACGATTTTGACCTCAATATGGGGCAGGGCCCGTCCCACGGTTTCCACGCGCTTCTGGATGTCGTCGTCCGCACGGGTCTGGGTGATCACCGGGGAGCCTTCGGTCAGGCCGTAGCAAATGGTGATCTCGCTCATGTTCATATCCTGGATGACCTGGCGCATGACCGTAATGGGGCAGGGGGAGCCGGCCATTATGCCTGTGCGCAGCGAGCTGTAGTCGAAGCTGTGGAACATGCTGTGTTCCAGAACGGCGATGAACATGGTGGGGACCCCGTAGAGGGCGGTACACTTCTCCGCGTCCACGGCGGTCATGACCAACAGGGGATTGAATTCCTCGAGGACCACGAGGGTGCTGCCATGGGGCACTGCGGCGAGCACGCCGAGCACGCAGCCGAAGCAGTGGAACAGGGGCACAGGGAGGCAAACGCGATCCTTCGGGCCGAGGTGCTGGTTTTGGCCGATGGCGATCCCGTTGTTCAGGATGTTGGAGTGGGTGAGCATGACCCCCTTGGGGAAGCCGGTAGTCCCGGAGGTGTACTGCATGTTCACCACGTCGTGGGAATCCAGTGAGCGCTGCCGCTGCACGAAGTCCGCGTCCGAGACCAGCCTGCTCATGGAGATGGTCTCCGGCAGGGAATAGACCCCGCGGTGCTTTTCCTGGCCCAGAAAGATAACCCGCTTGAGGTAGGGGAAGGATTCGCTGTGCAGATGGCCCCTGGGCTGGGTCTTCAGCTCCGGCACGAGCTCGTACACGATCTGGAGATAGTCCGTGTCCTTGTATCCGTCGATGAGGATCAGGTTTTCCGTTTCGGACTGCCGGAGCAGATAGGCCATCTCGGCCTTTTTGTAGTTGGTGTTCACCGTGAGCAGGACGGCGCCGATCTTGGCTGTGGCGAACTGCAGGGCGATCCAGTGGGGGACGTTCGTGGCCCAGACGGCCACCTTTTCCCCTTTCTGTACGCCCAGGGCCATGAGGCCCTTGGCCATGTCGTCCACCAGTTGGCCGAATTTGCGGTAGGTCATGCGGAAGTCGCGATCCACGTACACCACCGCTTCGTTCTCCGGATAGCGCTCGATCGTCTCCTCGAGCATATCTCCCAGGGTTATTTCTCGCAGCTGCTGCTCTTCCATGGCGCGTCTCCTGACGGCAGGGTCCGCATGGTGCTTCACGCGGACTCGTTTGTGGCTTTCAGGGGTGCGGAGCACTGCTTCGGGGCGAAAGGCGTTGTCGGCTTCGGGCTCAAGCGGCACCGAAGGTTTCCACGCCAAGAAGCAACGCAAACCGGTTTGTCTTCGCTCGGTCGGCAGTGTCCGGTCTCGGCCGTGCCCGCCGCTCTTTACTGCGGGAGGTAGAGGACCGCGTAGATCTCGGCGGTTTCATTCCCCTTGCAGGTCACGGAGTGGGGCAGGGCCGAGTTGTAGTAGATGCTGTCCCCGGGACCGAGCTCGTATTTTTCCTGCCCGTAGACGATCTCGATGTGCCCGGACAGGACCACCAGGAACTCCTCGCCCTCGTGGGAGGAGGGGAGCTCATTGTGGGTCTCTCCGGGAAGCACCTGGATGAAGAAGGGTTCCATGTGGCGGTCGGTCTTTCCCTTGCCCAGGGAGTAAAATCGAAGGGGCAGGGGATCTTCTCCACCCCGGAGATCGCGCATTTCCTCATTCCGTTTGCTGGCACGGGTGACGAAGGGATCGCTGCTGATCTCGTCGTCCAGGAAGGTGCCCAGCCGCGTGCCCAGAGCCCGGGAGATCTTGAGCAGGGGACCGAGAGAGGGATGGATGTTCTCCTCTTCCAGGGAGCGGAGAAATTCCTGTTTCAGGCCGGATAGCTCGGCCAGACGCTCCCGGGATACGTTGTTCATTTCCCGATAATTCTTGAGCTTTTCCCCCAGGTTTTGTGCGGCCATAGTCCGGTGCTCCGTGTTTGCGGGTGTTACAGTGGCGGGACAACATGATCGAGACCCATGCCGGGCGGCAAAAGCCTCCAAGGGCAGTAGCAATAGCGACACCCTCGCCGCCCTTCTCGAAAAGCAGGAAAATTAATCGCTCTTGGAGGAGAAATCAAGGAGTGATTGAAGAAGGGGGGCCCAGGGTCGCGTGTTTCTGGGATAGCGTTTTCAGGGACCCCGCACCCTTGTGCCGAAAGGATGCGGGGACCATAAGGGAAGGATGCGGAGGAGCCGAACACGAGCTCCATCGTTGGCCCGGTGCGCCCGGTTCGGAGAGCGGGAAACGCGGATAGCCGGGTTTCGGATGTTACATTTTCCGTTCCCAGTCCCGGGTGTCGGGTTTGGAAACTTGTATTACGGGTTGCCGGTTTTTGGTTCCGGTGTCTGATGTCAGGGCTTCACCAGTTCCCAGTCACGGGTTCCAGCATGAAGCTTCCTGTGCTGTCTTTCAGGACAAAAGTTGCACTGTGCTGGAATCAGGTCACCTCGAAGAAGTCTTCCTCGAATTCCGGCTTGTCCTGGTAGCGCTCCAGGAAGAATCCGGGCAGCTTGTCCATCTGCTCGAACAGGGCGGGATCCGCGTCAATGCCCGCATCGTGGAGAGCTTGAACAACGTCCTGTGGATTGGGCGGACATCCCTTGACGCTGATGAGCTTCTGGATGTCCGGATGGTCCTTGTTCTTTTGATACATGCACTGGCCCAGCAGAATGGTCGCCTTCATTCCGGGTGAAGGCTCCATCGCCTTTCCGGTGAGCACCTCGATATTATCCCACGGCTCGCCGGTGTACGCCTGGCGGATAGCGGTAAGGACAAGGCCGTTCAATCCGGAGCAGTAGGTGCACATGGTGGTGTCGAACTTGCGGTAGTAGAGCCCCTCGATGCCCTGCTTGGCCAGCGGTTTGGGAATCTCGCGCTTTTCGTCGCACAAGTATTCCACATCAGGGGTATGGTGGGATGCCATGTCCTCGATCCGCTGCCCGAAAACCTCCAGGTCCGAAAGATCTGTGGGACGGTCCCGGTGAGCCGCGGCCTGGGCGAGATGGGGAACATCAGCCGGATCGTGGCCCAAGAGGCGGGATCCGACAAGGTCCGCGGAGAGGATGTCCGGTGAGGCCACCAGGAGGTTGCTGCGGCGCATCTTCCCGTCGAAGGCGGGACCGCGCTCCAGGGAATAGATGCCGTCGACAAGGGTCAGAATGGGCGGGAGCCTGTCCGCAAGGCGGGCGATATGAAAGTTCAGGTCTTTGTCGGGATCGGGGCTGTGGCATTGTTTCCGCGACTTGGTGTCGATCACGCCCTTGAGGTTCTTGATCCCCAGGCTCACAGTGGTCTGGTTGTGCGTTTTCAGGGTGGGCAGGTCCACGACGAAGTCGCTGTCCAGGATGTCCTCGTTGAAGTTGAGAACGATCCCCTCGCCAAGGTCCACCTCGCGGAAGGGGCGCTCCATCACGTTGACATAGTGGACCCCGTAGCGCTGCCGCAAGGTCTCGTACCCCAGGGTGGAAAAGGCGTGGGCAGGTGTCTCATTGTCCTTGACATCGGCAACAATCCCCTCGCCGATGGTGATATCGTTGATGCCGTTCTCCTTGAGCAGCTGCACGACGTCCTCCACGATCCGGGAGGTGGTGATGACGCCCCATTTGGGGAAGTTCGTCGCCTTGGTCCAAAAGACGATGTTGGGCTTGATAAAAACCTTGGCTCCCGGAGGCAAATGCTTGAGCCCCCCGCTACTGGCCACGGCCTGTCTGACGGATTCGAAAGGGGCCTGATATTTGGTCACTGCGACGGGATAACCACTCATTGTATCCTCCTTGTCCTTCCGGCTTGTTTTTTTGTATGAAAATGTGTCTAACTTGTTGAATTATCAGAAGAAAGAGCCAGGCGTGGCTCGACGGGGCGTGCTCTGGGGCCGTGTTTCATAAACCTGCGAGCCATTGTTGTCCGCGATATGAAGACCTTGCCGATATCATCCTCAAAGCCCGCGCTGCAGTAAGTGTGAAAAGAACATACAGTATCTCGGCTGCCGGAACCGCTTCGTTTGAGCCCATCCGGCAATGGACGCCGGAATGAAACACTGGCCTCAGCGCACGCCCCGACTCGCCACGCAGCATTTTCATGCTTGGTTGTGCCCGGGTGTCGGCCCGGGAATAACGGTTGTATGAAAGCAAACCGTGAAACCGAAAACGTGTATGCATCGGAAAGTGCGGCTCGGTCCGCAGCAGGGGCGTTAAGATGCCCGGGCGCGGGTCTCCTCCGGGTCATGCGTGTAGGTGTAGAATCCCTTGCCTGTCTTCTGCCCCAATAGCCCCTGGTCCACGTAGCCTTTCAGAAACTCGGCGTTCTTGTATTGCTGGGAGCTGCCAGTCTGGAGGGCCCAGTAGTCGGTGATGCTGTGCACCGTATCCAGTCCGATGCTGTCCATGATGCCGAAAGGACCCGTCCTGGTGTGCATGATCCCGGTCCAGGATCGGTCGATGTCCTCGACGTCCGCCACGCCGTTGGCCGCAAGGGTCAGGGCGGAGCGGAGAAGCTCCATGAGCATGGAATTGAAAACGTACCCGTGGTTCTCTTTGTGGAGGACGATGGGTGTCTGATGAATGCGTTTGGCGAACTCCTCGATCAGGGCGGTGGTTTGGAAAGAGGTGCCTGGGTGGGGCATGACGTCCACTATGTCGGTGACTCGGGTGTCATGGAAGTGCAGAGCGGCGAATCTGTCCGGCCGTCCGGTAATCTCGGCGAACATGGAGGGAAGCAGCGAGGAGGTGTTGGTGCTGAAAATCGTGTGCTCGGGGCAAATCTCGTTGAACCGGCCCAGGATTTTTCCCTTGAGCTGTGGATCCTCGGGCACGGATTCGCTCACCAGGTCCGCGTCCGCTCCGGCCTGTTCAGGGTCGGTCTCGGTTCGCACCCGGTCCAGGGCCTCTTTCGCCTCGCTTTCGCCGAGCCGGGCATTGCGGATAGAGTGTTCCAAAAGGTCGCCCAATCGTTGCATCGCGTTTTCCAGGACGTCCTGCCCAGTGTCGTGCAAGGTGACCTGAAACCCGCTCACGGCGCACTGAAAACCGATCTGACGGCCCATCGCTCCCGCGCCGATGATCAGGATCCGGGAAATGGCCTCCACGCGCACAAAGCACCTCCTTGCTTGGTTTCCCGTACCTGCCAGGTTCCCTGTTGATTTTTTTCACGGAGACGTGCCCCGAGAAGAACAGGTGAAAGACTGTATCGGGAATGTTTCTTTCGCTTTCAGGGACAGGCGCGGACCGGATTTGCTGTAGTAGCTGACAGTTTGCGCATGCAGCAAGGAGAAGAGAAGGGCCGGAGTCGTTTCGCGTGACACGCGAGCATGCATACCGGCTTCTTCACAATTCCCCTTTAAAAAGGATGCATCTATTCTCTAGCAAGAGAAAAGGTGCGACGCAAATCCGGTCCATCCCTTCGGCTTATCCCGCCATAAAGGTCACGGTATCCAGCCCGGTGTTCCCGTTTCTGGGGTCGTAGGCATAGCACACGACCTCATAGGTTCCCTGGTTTGTCACATCGACCTCCATGGCGTGATAGCTCGCTGTTCCGGTGTGCTCCGCGACGATTTCCTGCACGAAGTCACCGTCACGGCTTACAAGAGCGCGTATCTCCATGCCGTTCGCGTCCCAGACGCCGCCTGGCGCCACGGGACATCCTCACAGCATGATCACGTTGGCCCAGAGCTCCAGGGGCCCCTCAGAGGCGGAAACGCCCGAGTGGGCCGGAGGATGGAAGATGTCCACGGCAAGGCCCGTCAACACCAGCATCCAGGCATCGCCCTCGCTGATGTGCTTGCCGGGAATGACCCACTGCTGGGAGGAGCACTGCATCGCGGACTGCGTCTGGGCCAGCGGCCCGTAGGCGGTCACCTCGACGAGGCGGGGCTCGGCGAGGTCGAGCTCGGTCCGGAAACAGGCGCTGGTCATGTCGGAAATGACGTCCCTCACGGTGTTGGGGCGCTTCATGATCCGCTCCGTATCGCCGGTGGAGCCGGTGGTCCGACCCGAGGCGAGCAACTCACGGGTCCGCGCGTCGCGAAGGGTGACCAGGGCCCCTCCCATGCTGCTGCCCAGGAACTTGGCATCCTTGGTCTTGACTCGGACAGTGATGTGTGTCCGCATGGCCTGCCTATCCTCCTTGCTTCCGTGTTGCCCCGTTGTCTGAGTCTCCATTGCTTGAGGAAAAATGGGCCGTAATCGAGTAACCCCTTGAAGTTATGTAGGGTATTCCATCACTTTGCCTTGCCTCGTATTCCTCGTAAAGACCCTGGCTTTCAAGAAACTGATGACGCAGGAAGAACTGCGTGCTATGATTGTTTTCCATGATACTCGAAGAATGGTTGCGCGGAAATAAGGACGCATCCCGATCGAGAAAACTGTACAAAACGGCTTCAGCACAAGGAGGGAGATCATGTTGAAGGATGGAGACAAAGGAGCGATCCTGCAGCGGGACAAGGAAACCTATGCCGTGGCCCCGCATCTGGCCTGCGGAGTGGCCAAGCCCGAGGACCTCCGCAAGCTGGCGGATGTGGCGGAGAAATACAGCGCCGCCGCCCTCAAGGTGACGAGCGCGGCCCGCATAGCGATCGTGGGCCTCAAGGAGGAGGATGTGGACAAGGTCTGGGAGGAGCTCGGCCTTTCTCCCGGAGCCGCTGTCGGTGTCTGCGTTCGCAGCGTGAAAGCCTGCCCGGGAACTACATTCTGCCGCCTGGGGCTTCAGGACAGCCTGGGTGTGGGAATGGAGCTGGACTCCAAATACCACGGCATGGAGCTGCCGGGAAAGTTGAAGATCGGTGTGAGTGGCTGTCAGAATGAGTGCGCCGAAACCTGCATCAAGGATATCGCCCTGGTGGGCGCCAAGGATGGCTGGACCCTTATGGCGGGCGGCTCCGGGGCCCGAAAGCCCCGCCTGGCGGACACCTTGGCCACTGAGCTGGACACGGATGCGGTGAAGGGCCTCGTGGATCGCCTTGTGGATTTCTATCAGGAAAATGGCCAGAAAAACGAGCGAATGGGCAAAATGATGGATCGTCTCGGCGTGGACGCGGTGCGGTCCGCAGTGGTCTCCTGAGGATGTGTTCGCAGGAACAGGAAGTGAACACAGCTTGAACGCGCGGGGCTCCTCCCTGTTTCCGTTTTGGAGGAAAGGCGGGACGAGCCCCGCTGAATTCGCAAGCCCTCTCATGCAGCGAGAGTAAGAGGGCGTTGTGGATCACCTTCCGGGATTGGGGCATCAAGACGATCCCAAGCTTCCCTTTTGTATGAAAATGTGGCCAACTTGTTGAATTATTGGGGAATTTTTTAGCGCGGCTCGTCGGGATGTGCGCTGAAACCGTGTTTCATATACGGGCGCGCCCTTGTCGCCATCAGCGATAGGCAAATCTGGTGAATAGCTCCAGGAAAGCCCGCGCTGTAGCTTGTGAGAGGAGAACATACACTCTCTCAAATGAGCTGGAGCCGGTCAGTTTGTGCTGTTCCCGGCATTCAACTCCGGGATGACACACTGGCCTCAGCGCAATTCCCGACTCGCCGCGCAGTATTTTCATGCTTGGTTGTGCCCGGTGTGACCGGGAATGAGGGTTATATGAAAATGTATCCAACTTGTTGAATTGATGAGAATTAACCGCGAGGCACGCCCGGCACTCATTCAGTGTATGAGTGCAGGGTTCGCTGGGTTTCATAATACACCTTGGCCTTATTGGAACCGCAATAGACGAAATTGAGCCCTGTGCCGACAGAAGACGCACCATCTGAACCCAGCCTCAAAGGCAAGTGGTTCTGGGAGCGTCGATGAGGTGTTGCGGGTCCCGTCATGTGAAACCCGGGATGAAACCCGGGCTTCAGCGTCCACCCGCCTTCGCCTCGCATTTTCATGCTTCGTTATGCCTGCGCCTGCGCAGGCATAGCAATCTGTTAAAAAAGTCCTTATCCGACAGGGCGTTCAAAAATTTCATGGGTCAGGCGCGACCCGGCACTCACTTTTTCCCGAAGTACAATATATTACACGAGCAAACATAAAAAAGTGAGTGCCGGGCAAGCTCGAAGTTT
>JAZKRN010000008.1:0-32427 GCA_036628655.1 Desulfohalobiaceae bacterium
TTGTATGAAACTTCAAGGATGAGCAAGCCGCACGGCCTTCTTCGAGCCGTGTCAGGCGGAGATTCCTCAGATTTTCTCGGCTCCTCGCGCTGGGGAAGCCCGGCACTCAATTTTTTTTCGAAGCTCAACAACTTACGAGCACATATAAATAAATTGAGTGCCGGGCCCGCGCGAGAACCCGTAGTAAATCCGAAATCGGAGCATTTTCACGAGAAGAGGCCCGTGCGGCTTTGCTCAGGACTCAGTTTCCTGGCTGTTCAATCTGGGCGCTCGGGCCCAGCGGTGGAGCTCATCCGGAATTCCAGCGATCTCCTGCACAACGGCAAGCACAAGGACAAGCCATGGCCCGTGAGCACGACACATTCCTCCGCAACCCGGCACTGCTCCAGTCCGCCCTTCTGGCAGGCGTATTCCTCTTCGTCTTTCTCCCCCGTCTCATCCCGGCCCCCTTTCTCGCCTCAATCGAGTCGGAATTCGGGGTGAGCCACACCGATGCCGGGATCATTTTCCTCTACCTCGCGGTGGGCTACGGGCTGGGGCTCATCGGCTCCGGATTCGTGGCAAAGGCCCTTACTCATCGCAAGACGCTCCTGATCTCCGTCTTTGGCGGAGCGGGCGTCATGTTCGGGATCAGCCTGGCGGGACACTTCCTCCTTCTCAAGCTGTTGCTCGGTCTTGCGGGCATATTCTGCGGCCTGTACGTGCCCTCGGGAATTTCCACCCTGACTTCGGTCGTTCCCAGACAGCACTGGGGAAAGGGTCTGGGCGTGCACGAAATCGCCCCCAATTCCAGCTTCTTTCTGGCCCCGCTCATAGCCTCCTTTGCAGAAGGCGTCTTCTCCTGGCGCACCGTTTATGCCTTCCTGGGCCTCGGAGGGGTCCTTATGGGCCTTCTCTTCTGTTTTGCCGGCAGAGGCGGTGACTTCCCAGGTGAGGCTCCGCTTCCGGAGGTGGCCCGCAGTCTCTTGACCGAAACCCGTTTCTGGATTCTGGTGGCTCTTTTCGCCTCTGCCGCAAGCGTGGCCTTCGGCAGCTACAGCATGCTCCCCCTCTTTCTGGTCAGCGAACACGGCCTGAGCCAGGCCTGGGCCAACCAGCTCATCTCCTTCTCCCGCATCCCCTGTCTGGCCGTAGTCCTGGCCTCGGGGGCGATCCTTGACCGCGTCGGCGTCAGGCGGACGATCAGCGTCGCCCTCTTCTGTGCCGGCATGCTCACCGTGCTTATCGGCACTCTCGAGAACATTCCCCTTCAGACGGCAGTCTTCTTCCAACCCATTGTCGTGGTGGCCTGCTTCCCTGCAGGATTCACCGCCATCTCCACCTGTTTCTCTCCCCAGGTTCGCAACCTGGTCATTTCCCTGATCATTCCCATAGCCATGGCCCTGGGTACAGGATTGCTGCCGGCTATGCTCGGCTGGATCGCAGATCTGGGGCTGTTCCCGTTCGGCTTTGTCCTGCACGGGGGATTGGTCCTGGCAGCGGTTCTGGCGGTTCGCCGGCTGGACCTCGGGCACTGCGACAACGTCCGGCAAACCTGAGCTTGACCTCTCAAATACATCCGATGCTTCCGGAAGCCCCTGCGATCCCACTTGACAGGGAGATTCATTCGAACCTACAAAATGATATCCTCATCTTTTAAGGGAGACCGGCATAAAGGTCCTTCTCAGGCAGGGTGTTCAAAAGTTCAAAGTCGAAGTTTCCCCCGGCAAATCCTTCTTGTTTGCCAGGGCTAGTGGCTTGCCAAACTCGAATCGTCGTTTTTCTCTCATTATTGTGAGATTCCATGTATATTTGACCTTGGCAACCAGGAAAATATGACAAGACACTAGCTACGCTTCTTCTTTTGAAAAAAAAGAAGCTAGAAAATCAGATAATTATATTGCTGCTTTTTTGTTTCTTTTTTTTGAAAAAGAAATGGACCTCGTGTCTTAGCAACTCAGATCATTGTTTCCTTGTATGTCTCTTTAGCTGTTTCTGTGTATTTCTCTTTCACGACAACTGAAACGTGACAAGACACGGGTAACCTCCGGAGAGTTTGAGCTTTTGAAGCAACGCAGCAATCGAAGTCCGGGGCGCCCTGATGGCCCTTTGACCTGCGGACTTTGCCACACACTGCAATCTTACGGAATTTTCAGTCCATATTTCGCAAGGGAGAAAAAATGATGAGACGACTTGGAGCGCACAAATGGATCGCCTCGGTTCTCGCGAGCCTGGGACTTCTTTTCCTGATTCCCGCAACAGGACTGGCCCAGCCCTCCCTTCTTATAGGCCATCCCGCCTGTTTGTCCGGTGACTATGCCGAAGCGGGCCAGCAGGCCGTCAACGGCATCAAGGCCTGTGTGCAGTGGGTTAATGAGGAATACGGGGGCGTCACCATCAATGGACAGAAACACAAGCTCGAGTACACAACCTACGACTGCGAATCCAAGAAAGAGAATGTCCCCAAAATCATTCAAAAACTAATCAACGAGGACAATGCGGACGTGATCTTCGCCCCCTACAGCTCCGGGTTGACCCTGCACGGGGCTCCGGTCGCCGAAAAACACGAGATGCTTTATATGGACCACGGCGGGGCGAACAACAAGATCTTCGAGCAGGGCTTCGAGTATATCGTCCAGACCATCGGACCTGCCACAAGCTACCACAAGGGCACCCTGGAAATGCTCAAGCAGATCGCCCCTCCCAGTCACAATCGCGTGGCCCTGGCCTACAAGGACTCCGAATTTCCGCGCATGGTCATGGAAGGCGCCGAAAACCACTCGGAAAACCTGGGCTTCAACGTCGTCTTCAAGGACACCTACTCTCCCGACGTGGAGGACCTCACACCCCTGTTAAAGGAAATGCAGGCCACTGATCCGGACATTATCCTCGGAGGCGGCCACTTCAGGGATGGGGAGCTTTTTTGCAGGCAAGTGGCGGAAATGGATTTCGATGTCAAGGCACTCTCCCTGATCGCGTCGGTTACTCTGCCCGCCTTCTATGACGCCATGGCCGAACGTACGGATCTGAACAACAAGGCCAAGGGGGTCATCGGCCCCTCCCACTGGGAAATGGGCGTCAAATATTCCGAGAAGACGGCAGGAAAAAAGGACCTCCCCTGGATCGGTCCCAGCCAGGAGGACTTTGTTTGGCTCTTCCAGCAAAACGTGGGCGAAGACATGGATCCGGATTACCATGCAGCCGAGGCCGGGGCCTCGGTCCTGGCCTATGTCCTGGGGGTGGAGCAATCCGGCTCCGCGGATCCGGCCAATGTGCGCAAGGCCCTGGGCGAACTGGAATTCATGTCTTTCTACGGAGGCTGGGACATCGATGATAGGGGGATGCAAGTGGGGCACACCATGATCAACGTCCAGTGGCAGGACGCCCACAGACCCCTTGTCTGGCATGACGGCGAGCGAGCCATTATCTGGCCCGAAGGGGCTCAGACCAGCGCACCTGTCTATCCCCTGCCCTCTCAGGAGTAGATCAACGAAACCTCTTTTTCCGTCCAGGCTTATGAGCCCCAAATCGGGCGGCACCAGGGAATCAAAAAGGCCGGAAGTATGCGTCCCTCCCGGCCTTTTTCATGATTCAAGGCGCTATTGGCCCCAGGACAAAGCCACAGCCGGCCCGAAACACGTACCTCCCTTATTCCCGGGCGTCCCCAGGCAAAACGAATCAGTCGGATAGATAGGGAGCGCCGCAAACAGCTTGTCGACCTGCTGAGCGGAGGGGAGCTGCAAATGGTCAACCTCGGCCGCGCCCTTATGACCCGTCCCAAGCTCATTATGCTGGACGAACTCGGTCAGGGCCTGGCCCCGGTACTGACCCGCGAGGCCTTCGACACTGGCTTCCGTTCGTTGAAACCCGCTGCTTGACTTTTGATGCAAAAGCATTATCAAAAGTTGGCAGTAACATGTCTGGGTCTTTCCCCTTCTCAAAGCATTATTGTATGCTTATGCCCGCCCGACGGGACCACCAGCTTTTTACCTCCGGATACAGCCGACCAAGCTCTCCACTGGACAACCCGGATATGGTCAATCCAAAAGGAGAGGAAACGAAACACAACGGTGAGCGAAAACACGCCACTATCAGAGGGCGAGCAACAACTCACCCAGGACACAGACCCGGAACGAGAATATGGGCACAATCGCGCTGAAGGACGCCACACTGATCCCGGTGAGCGGAGAACGCATCGAACGGGGCACTCTGGTCATCGACGGGGATAGGATTGCGGCCGCGGGTCCCTCCTCCCAGGTGGAAATTGCCGAAGAAGCCGAAGTTATCGACTGCAGGGGCAAACATGTTCTGCCCGGCCTCGTCGACACGCACATCCACCTCGACCTGCACGGGATGTCGGACACCTCCCACGAGGGCCTTGTGGAGGACAAGCTGCGCGCTATTCGCGCCTCCCTGGAGATGGGCAACACGATACGTTCCGGGATAACCACCGTGCGTAACGCGGGCTCGACCAACTATATCGATATCGCGGTAAAAAGGGCCGTGGAGCAGGAATTCGCCGTGGGGCCGCGGATCCTGACAAGCGGCCGTATCATCTGTATGCACACCGCCGGGAACGAATACTTTCCCGGCCTCTACCGAGAGGCGGACGGAGTGGACGAAAACCGAAGAGCTGCCCGGGAACAGCTCAAGGAAGGGGCGGATTATCTCAAGGTCATGGCTACCGGGGCCATCATGAATCCCGGAGGGGTTCCCGGCACCCCGCACCTGAACATGGAGGAGATTCAGGCAGTGGTCGAAGAAGCCGAAAAGACCGGCACCCACACCGCGGCCCATGCCCACGGAGCAGAAGGGATCAAGAACGCCGTCCGTGCCGGGGTGAGGACCATCGAGCACGGGACCCTGGCGGACGATGAGGTCCTGACGATGATGGCGGACCGCGGCATCTATCTGACTTCTACCTTGAGCTCCAATTTCTGGATGCTTCAAGCCTCTCTGGTCAACGGAATCCCTCAATTCATGCTGGAAAAGGCCAGGGAAGTGACCAAGATTCGCAAGGAAACGCTCCACAGGGCCATCGATCGGGGCGTGCCCGTGATCATGGGCACGGATGCGGGAACACCGGACAATTTCCACGGCAAGAACGCCATGGAGCTGGTGCGCTACGTCCAGGAAGGTCTGATGACGGAGATGGAGGCTATTCGAACCTCAACCCTGACTGCGGCTGAGGCCCTCGGGCTCGGGGAAAGCATCGGCAGCCTGGAGAAAGGCAAATATGCCGACCTCCTCGTTCTCGAATGCGATCCGCTCCGGGACATCGAATGCCTGGCTCGCCTGGATGATTTCGCCTTTATTTTCAAGGAGGGCCGCATCGTCAACGGGGCTGTCGACACCTCGAAGTGGACCGCCGAGTCTCCGCTCGGCCTGGCCTGATCGCGATCTCGCTGCCTCTGTCATTTCCGCCGGGTTCTGCACCCCTTCAGGAAATGTGCGCGACAGGCCTTCCATATTCATTGATCCTGCACCATTCATCCCGAGCGGATCCTGGCACAACCAGGCATGAAAATGCTGCGTGGCGAGTCTGGGCGTGCGCTGAGGCCAGTGTTTCATTCCGGCGTCCAGTGCCGGATGGGCTCAAACTGAGCGGTTCCGGCAGCCGGGATACTGTATGTTCTCCTCACATCTGCTGCAGCGCGGGCTTTGAAAATGATATGGGCAAGGTCTGCATATCGCGGACAACAAAAGCTCGCACGCTTATGAAACACGGCCCCAGCGCACGCCCTGGCGAGCCACGCTTGGCTCTTTCTCCAGACAATTCAGCAAATTGGACACATTTTCATACAAAAAAACAAATCAGCTCAAAACCTGTTTGGAAGGAGTGCGTATGGCAGCATCGAAGATCCTTTTTCTCTGCGACGCCAGCGATATCGACATCGTGGAAAAGAGCTTCGCCAACAATACCGAATACGAGCCGGTTATAGAGACCTCCGAGCGTATCCTGGAATACGGTGTGCAGGCCTATCTCCAGCGCACCATCGAGCTGATGAACAAATATCCCTCCATGTACGAAGGCATCGTCGGCACCCATGACTCCTCCGCGGTCTTCGCCTCCATCATCGCGGAGAAGACGAACATGCGGTTCGCCGGAGTCCAGAGCACGATCAACTGCCAGAACAAGTACATCAGCCGCAGAATCCAGAGACGGTGCGTTCCGGACCACACCCCCGATTTCTGCCTGGCCCTGGATTATTTGCGCAATCCCTCACGGTTGAAAACACCCTTCTTCATCAAACCCGTACGGGGCAATATCTCCTTCGCCGCGCACACCATCCATGATCCGGAGCAGCTGAACGACTACACCTGCAGGGAGAGCCTGGATATCGCCCGAAACAATCAGTATTTCCTGGACGCACTCTCACTGGACCCAGAACTGCTCAATCCCCTCAACGTCTTGAGCTGCAACAGCTTTCTCTGCGAGGAGCTCGTGCACGGGGACCAGATCACCGTGGACGGCTACATCGTCGACGGTCAAGTGGAGCTGTTCGGCATGACAGGGGCCGAATTCCTCCCCGAAAGCAATTCCTTCAGTCACCATGTGTTCCCCTGCTCCTTCGATTCCCATATTTCCGGACACATCCGGGAGACCATCCAAGAGCTCATCCCGAGGCTCGGCCTGGACAACAACCTGTTCAACGTGGAGCTCCGCCTGAACCCCTCTACGGGGACCTTCTCCATCCTGGAGGTCAACAGCCGCATTGCCTTTCAATTCGCCAAGACCATCGAATCCGTCACCGGATACGACCCCTTGCATCTGCTCTGCGATGTGGCGACCGGACGTTCGCCGCAAACAAAAGCCGAAAACAAGGAAACCTATCCCCTCTGCTTCAATTTCGAGCTGCATTCCGTGACTGACAAATGGATACTCAAAACGCCCACACGAAGCGACCTCGAGGCACTGCAGATCCGCTACCCGGAAGTGCACATCCGCAATCTCGTCCACGAACACGCGCGGCTTTCCGACTTCAAACACAATCCCGAGAGCTACCGCTACTGCATTCTGGACATCCCGGGCAACTCCGAAATGGAAATCATGGACAAGCACGAAAGGGTAACCTCCATGCTGAACTACGAATTCGCCGAAACCCACCAAGAGGCCTAAATCTGCCCGGTTAAAGCCTTTGCGAATCCAATAGGGCCCGTGATATTCCCTGACAGGGCTCGGGCCATTCTTGAAAGAATCCGCCGCAATGCGGCGCAAACTCGACAGGACCGCATATGAGCGAAGAGCGCGAACGACTGAAACAGATCATCCTGGAGCGATCCTTCCAATGGAGGGACAATGCGGAGTTCCGTCTCGCCTCCGGCAACTGGAGCCACTTTTACTTCAACTGCAAGAAGACCACCATGGACCCAGAAGGGGCCCATCTGGTGGGGCGGGCCATATTCCAGGCCGTGCGGGATCGCGGCATCGACGGCGTCGGAGGGCTGACACTGGGAGCGGACCCCATGGGCGCGGCCGCCATGCACGCCGCCTGGGCCGGCGGACACCGCATCAAGCAGTTCGTGGTCCGGAAGCAGCTCAAGGACCACGGCTCCATCAGGTGGATCGAGGGCAATATGGAACCCGGGGACAGGGTAATCATCCTCGAGGACGTCGTGACCACCGGCGGCTCCACCATCAAGGCCCTGGAGCGCGCTCGCGAGGACGGTCTCAACGTCCGCGGAGTCCTTATCCTCGTGGACCGCGAAGAAGAGGGGGGAACGGAGCTGATCCGGCAGCACAGCCCCGGGCCGGTGGAGGCCCTGTTCACCCGCTCCGAGCTCATGGGCGGCTAACACACTACGTGCGCGGCAGTGGGCGGATCCGGGCTCTCTGTTGCCAAGTCCTTTTGTGTACGGAATAATTGCAGTATGACTTCAAGCACAGAGTCCGCCGTCCCTGCTTTTACCAGACTGCGTCTTTTCCTGGCCCTTTCCCGCACCCTGCACGGGGGGCTGGACATGGCAGCCCCCTTTCTGGCGGCCCTGCTCTGGCTGGGAGGCTTTCCCTCCCTCAGTGTGGGACTCATCGGGGCGGGGACCGTGTTTGCCGCATACACCGCTGTGTACGCCCTGAACGATCTTCTGGGCTACCGGCTGGACCAGGACAAGCTGCGCCTGCAGCTCGGAGAGGACGCGGAAGGGCTCTCCTATATCGACGCCGCCCTTATGCGCCACCCCTTGGCCCAGGGGGCGCTTTCCTTCGGAGAAGCCCTCGCATGGACTCTTTTCTGGGCCTTTTTGGCGATCATCGGGGCCTGGATGCTCAACCCCCTCTGCGTGGTCGTCTTTGCCGGCGCAAGCCTGCTGGAGGCCCTCTATTGCCTCCTGTTCAAGGTAACTCCCCTGCGGACCCTGGTAAACGGCGCGGTCAAGACAGCCGGCCCGCTGGCCGCTGTTCTCGCTGTGGATCCCTCGCCCTCTCCCGGCCTTCTCGCCCTGTTGCTGGGCTGCTTACTGCTCTGGGAAGTGGGCGGCCAGAACATCCCCGCGGACTGGAGCGATCTGGAAACGGACCGAACCCTCGCCGCGAGAACCATTCCCGTGGTCTTCGGGACACGTACCGCCGCCCGGATCAGCCTGGCCAGCCTCGCCGCAGCACTGCTCACGAGCCTGATCCTCTTCGCCGTTTCGCCCCTGACGGCCCCGTGGTGGCTCATCGTCCTGATAGCGGGGATCGGCTCCCTTCTTCTCCTCGCCCCGGCTTACCGGCTCCTGGTCCGCTCCCGCGTGGAGGACGCCATGCATCTCTTCAACCGGGCCAGCCTCTGGCCGCTGAGCCTGCTGCTTGCAGGCCTGCTCGGGGTCCTGGTTTCCGGGATTTCCCTATAGACCGTGACATTCGAGCACACCATTCAACCATCATTCCCGGGCCGACCCGGACACAACCAAGCATGAAAATGCCGCGAGGCATTAGCGGGTGGACGCTGAAGCGCGGGGTTCATCCCGGGTTTCACCTGACGGAATACTGAGCACCGTATCGACATTCCCGCACTACGTCCTTGGAGGCAAGGTTTTCATGGTGCGTATTCTGTCCGGAGCAGACGCATGATTAGCTCAAAGGGTACCAACAAGGCCGTGGTGTATTATGAACCCCAGCGAAGCGCTCCACCCGCTATTGCCTCGCGGGCAATCACCCAATAATCCAGCACGTTGAACACATTTTCATACAACTTTCATTCCCGGGCCGACCCGGGCACAACCAAGCATGAAAATAGTGCGCGGGGAGCCCTGTTGAATCCTGCCTTCGGCAGGGCAGCTACGCTGCATTCAACAGGGCAAGTCGGGGATTGCGCTGATGCCCGTGTTTCATCCCGGTGTCCAGTGCAGGGAAGGGCTCACGCTGAGCGACTCATGCCCGCGAGACACTGGTTGTTCTCCACAAGCCCGTGGCATCGCGAATCTCACGGTCACTGCCGGCAAGATCCCCATATCGCGAGCTCCAAGGGCTCGCACGTTTATGAAACACGGCTTCAGCGCACATCCCCGGCTTCCCGCGCTGTATCTCCATATAATTCAAACTATTGGAAACATTTTCATACAACCATCATTCCCGGGCCCACCCGGGCACAACCAAGCATGAAAATGTCGCGAGGTGAAGGCGGGTGGACGCTGAAGCGCGGGTTTCATCCCGGGTTTCCTATGATGGGATACGCAACACCTCATCGACATTCCCGGATCACTTCCGGTGAAGCAGGATTCAAATGATGTGAATGATGATGACTGGAGGGAATCAATTATACCTCAGGCGGTACCAACAAAGCCAAGGTGTATTATGAAACCCAGCAAAGCGCTCCACCCGCCTTCGCCTCGCGGACAATTCCTCAATAATTCAACATCTTGGCCACATTTTCATACAAAAAAGACACCGGAGAAAAAGCATGAGCGAGGACCAGAAGCACATCACCAGCGAAGAACTCAAAACCAATGACGGCAGCGAGGGGACCGCGTACATCAGCTATCGAGGGCGGGTCGTCGATGTGAGCGGCAGCAAGCTCTGGAAGGGCGGCAAGCACATGAACAGGCATGCGGCGGGAGCCGATCTCACCCAAGAGCTGCAGAACGCCCCGCACGGCGAGGAAGTCCTGGAGCGCTACCCCCAGGTGGGCCTTTTGGAGGGCGCCGAAGAAGAACAGAAACCGAGCGGGGAGGAGAGAAACCTTCCGGGCCTGATCCAGCGCTTTCCCTTCCTGCAGCGCCATCCCCATCCCATGACGGTCCATTTCCCCCTTGTCTTCGCCATGATCGCCCCCCTGTTTCTGATTCTGCGGCTTCTGAGCGGCCACGAACCCTTCGGCGAGACCGTTCTCCACTGTCTGGGAGCGGGGGTCCTCTTCACCCCAGTGGCCATCCTCACCGGCCTCTCCACCTGGTGGCTCAACTACATGAGCCAACGGATTCGGCAGGTGACCTACAAGCTCGGGCTCACCCCGCTTCTTTTCCTCATCTTCGCCGCCACCTTCCTTTGGCGCCTGAGCAGCCCGGACCTGATCGCCGAGCCGAGTGCGGCCTCTGTTGTCTATGTGCTGCTGGTGCTCGCCCTGGTTCCCACTGCCGGGCTGGTCGGATGGTTCGGGGCCACCATGACCTTCCCTCTGGAAAAGAAGTAGGCGCCGTATCGTTCCGGGTTCCCAGTTCTGCGTTCAGCGTTTAGCGTTCTGGGTTCCGGGTTCAAGCGGCGAACCGTTGAGGGTTCACTCCGGCTTGCGGGCCAGATGCGCCGCGGCCACGCCGTTGGAGAACAAAAAGTATTCGCTCTGCGCGAATCCGCAGTCGCGGAAAAAAGCGGCAAGCTCTCCGGCAACGGGAAACATGCGGATGGTCTGGGCCAGCCGGAGATAGGCCAGGCCCGATCCTGCAACGAGCCGTCCCACCAGGGGCATGGCCGTAAAGGAATAGGCGTCGTACGCTGCGCGGAAGAGCGGATTGACCGGCCGGGAGAACTCCAGGCACATGAACCGTCCTCCCGGCCTGAGCACGCGCAGGACCTCGCGCGCCGCAGCCCCCGGATCCGCGAGATTGCGGATTCCGAATCCGAGCAGGACCGCGTCCAGGGATTCGTCCCCGAAGGACAAACATTCCGCATTGCCCTGGATCCAGTCCAGCCCGTGATTGGCGTGTTCCCCCTTTTTTCGTCCCGCCTGGAGCATGGGCAGGGTGAAATCGCACACCGCAAAGATCCCCTCTTTTCCCGCCGCATCCCTGGCCAGGCGAGCCAGATCCCCTGTTCCGCCGCACAGATCGGCGACCCGCTCTCCGGGGCGGATGCCGGCCAGATCCACTGCCCGCCGCTTCCAGAAGCGATGCATTCCCAGGCTGAGCAGGGTGTTCATGAGATCGTACCGCTCGGCCACATCCGCGAAATGCCGCCGCACCCTCTCAGGCTTTTGGGACGGATCCATTCGCTCCGCGCCAAAACGGGCCCATCGCCGGCCCTCCTCTTCCGGGGCGAGGGGCTCCTGACGCCGCCACGGGGTGTACCAGCGACTCATTCGTCTTCCTCCTCGAGAGCTTCCGCAGCTTTTCGGCTTTTTTCCTTCTCCCCGCCTCCTGGACGGCGGCAATGCATGAGGTAGTTGACCACCGCCGGTCCGGCGACGCGACACAGGCGCAGACCTGGGATATAGATCAGACCGGAGATGTCCAGGACCCTCAGGCCGGATTGTCCCGCCCAGGCCAGCAGCTCTCCCGGCCTGACGAAGGCGCGCCAGTCATGGGTTCCCCTGGCCACGACGCCGAGGCAGTACTCCGCCACGTACACCGCCAGGAAAGCCGCCAGGGCGTTCCGGCTGATGGTGGCGAAGAACACATCTCCTCCCGGACGGGCCATTGCGGCACAGGCACGAACCAGATCCCCCGGCCGCGGCACGTGCTCCAACAGCTCCATGCAGAGGACCGTATCGAATTGGTCCGGATATTCCCTGGAAAAGGGCTCCGCGGAAGCCAGCCTGTAATCCAGATCCAGCCCGGATCCTTGGCTGTGCCGTTGGGCCGCGCCAATGGCCCCCTCTCCGGGATCGATCCCGGTCACCCGGGCGCCGCACCGGGCCAGGGCCTCGCTCAGAATACCGCCCCCGCAGCCAACATCCAGGACCCTTTGTCCCGGCAACCGGGTTCTGGAGCCCACATAGCCGGTCCGGGCCGGAGTAATATCGTGCAGGGCGCGCATGCCCCGCCCCGTCCCCCACCAGGAGGCTGTCAGGGCATCGAACCGATCCAGCTCCGCCTGGTCCACATCGCTTGACCGCGACATGATCCTTCTCCTTAGGAACGTATCCCTTCAAGGGGTATTTTTTGCACTTGCTCAGCGGAGGTTCCGTCGATTTTCTTCGTTCGTCACGTGGGGGAAACCCGGCACTCACTTTTTTCGATGCTCAATAAAACACAAGCAAACAGAAATAAAAAGTAAGTGCCGGGAGGGGACAGGGATGTCCCCGCGTGACGAGCGTTCGAAAATCCGGGACCGGAGGTTTCAAGTGAAAAAATGCCCCGTGAAGGATTATTGGGGAGCAAGCCCTTCGGTTCAGCCCCCGCACACTTCGGAGCGTTTACATGCAACCCGGGCTGCGTTAGGCTCCAATCATTCCATCATCAGGAGTCAGTATGCCCCGAAAGTGGCGCTACCTGCAATCCCAACGCGAACGCAGTCTCAGCATCCTCTCCCTGCGCACCGACACAGCCGTTTCCCCGCGCACCGGCGAAACCCACGAATTCTACATCCTGGAGTCGCCTCCCTGGGTCAACATCCTCCCCCTGACGCCAGAGGAGGACGTGGTGCTGGTGCGTCAGCAGCGTCACGGCATCCGGGAGGCGACGCTGGAACTGCCCGGCGGCCTGGTCGAATCCGGGGACAGCCCCCGGGAGGCCGCGCTTCGGGAGTTGCGCGAGGAAACCGGGTACGGCCCCGGCACGGTGAGTCACCTGGGCAGTGTCCACCCCAATCCGGCCTTTCTGGACAACGAGTGTCACATGTTCCTCTGCCGGGGTGTCGAGCCCACGGGGAAGCAGGACCTGGACGAAAAGGAGGACATCCGGATCGAGACTCTCCCCTTGCGAGATATCCCGGGCATGATCGCCGACGGCTCGATCACCCACTCGCTGGTCCTGTGCGCCTTCTTCTATTTCTTCCTGGACAATCCTCTGCTCCTGTCCGGCGAGCGACCGTAAGCCGTCTCCGCAAGGGCTATTCCCGGGAAAAGCGGGCGTTCGACCCGCGCAAACACAAGCCTCAAGGAACGAGGAATCCCATGCCCAGTCAGTCAGGAAATGACCAGCCCGATTTTACCGTCCAGCAGTTCCTGGAACGTCAGATCGCTCCTACAACAGGGTGCACCGAGCCCGTTGCCGTCGCCTTCGGGGCGGCGGCAGCCGCCTCCCTCCTCGAGAAAGGGGAAAGCGTTCAGCAGATCCGTGTCCGCGTGGACCCGGGGGTGTACAAGAACGGGCTCGGGGTGATGATTCCGGGAACCGGCGGTCTTCGAGGCCTGGAGCTGGCCTCGGCCCTGGGGGCTGTATGCGGGGATCCCGCCCATGGGATGCAGCTTTTGCGGGACACGGACGAAGAAGGTCTCGCAGCGGCCCGCGACCTGGTCCAGCAGGGAAAGGTGAGCGTGGTCCTGCAGGATGATGCGGACAGCCTCCTCATCGAGACCGATCTCGAAGCAGGGAAGAACACCTGCGGCTCGCTGATCCGGGAGCGCCACGAGAACCTGGTCAGCCTGACCAGCCGGGGCGAGGAAGTGGACAGCGATCTCCTGACAAAGCGGGAGTCCGCCGGCAGCCACAGCGGAACCGGAGATATGGACCGCTGGCTGTACGGGCTGACCCTGGAGGCCATGCTGGGGATGCTTCCTCGCCTCGGCCGGTATGACCGCGACTTTCTCCGCAGGGGAGTGGAAATGAACGTGGCCCTGGCGGAACACGGACTGGCCCGTTCCTGCGGAGACGGTGTGGGTGCCGGGCTCGCCGCGCTGCAGGAGGCGGACGATGCCGGCAAGGACATGGAACGAAGCGCCCAGGTCTGGACCGCGGCAGCTGCGGACGCCCGCATGGCCGGAGTGGATCTTCCCGCAATGAGCTCCGCCGGAAGCGGCAACAACGGGCTCACCGCGGTCCTGCCCCTGTACGCCGTGCAGCGCCTCCTCTCCTGTTCGGAAGACAAGCTCCTGGAGGGCGTATGCCTGAGCCATCTGGTCAATGCGGTGATCAAGGCCCATCTGGGCCGGCTCTCCGCAGTATGCAGCTGTTCCGTTGCAGCCGGATCCGGATCCGCCGCGGGCATAGCCCACATCCTCGGCGGCGGGAAGGACGCCGTCTCCGCGGCGGTGATCAACGTGGTGGAGGACCTGGCCGGCGTTCTCTGCGACGGGGCTAAGCCCGCCTGTGCCCTGAAACTGGCAACAGCCGCGGGCTCGGCAGTCCGTTCTGCACGCCTCGCCCTGCGCGGCGTGCGCATCCCGTCTTCGGAGGGGATTGCCGGGGACGGGCTGGAAGAAACCGTCTATTACCTGGGACGCCTGGGCAAACGCGGCTTCCCTCAGCTGAACCGGGCCATCCTGGAAACCATGCTGGACAAGAAGCGCTCCTGATCCGTCCTTAATCCCGGGGTCATCCCCTATTCGTCCTCGCCTTCGCCCCGAATGAAGGCTTCGGTTGTTTCCCAGGCCCGATCGTCGCTGTACTGCTTTGGCGGATGCTTCATAAAAAAACAGCTCGGCCCAAGCAGGGCCCCTGCCTGACCCCGGTCCAGGGCCAGCTTCAGACAGCGGATGGCGTCGATGGCACAGCCCGCGGAATTGGGCGAATCCTCCACCGAAAGCTTGAGGTCCATGCTTACGGGCACGTCCCCGAAGATTCGTCCCTCCATGCGGATGAAGGCAATCTTGTTGTCCTGCTGCCAGGAAACATAGTCACTGGGCCCCACGTGGATGGCCCCCTCCGCCAGCCGCTTTCCCGCCACGGCCTGCACCGCCTCGGTCTTGCACTCCTTCTTGGAGGCCAGCCTGCTCCTGTTGAGCATATTCAGAAAATCCGTATTGCCCCCGGTATTGAGCTGATAGGTCCGGGTCAGCTCCACCCCCCGTTCCCGGAAGAGGTCGCTCAAGGCCCTGTGCACGATGGTAGCCCCGAGCTGGGACTTGATGTCGTCGCCAACGAGGGGCAGCCCCGCGCTCTCGAAGCGCTCGGCCCATTCCGGATCGCTGGCGAGGAAAACCGGTATGCTGTTGACCATGCCCACTCCTGCGCGCAGGGCGCATTCCGCGTAGAAGCGCGTCGCCTCCTCCGAGCCAACCGGGAGATAGTTGAGAAGGATCTGCGCGCCGCTTTCCCGCAGAAGGCGAACCACCTGATCCTGGTCCGGCTCCGCCTCGACGGCGGGCACGAAGGTATCCTCCTCCCGGTAGCCACTCATGTGCTCGGAGAATCCGTCCAGAATCCTTCCCATGCCCACGGTCACCCCCTGGCGGGGAATGTCCGGATAAAACACCTTGGCGCAATTGGGGGCGGCGAATACGGCCTCGGAAAGATCCCTGCCCACCTTGCGCCGATCAATGTCCAGGGCGGCCACCACCTCCACATCTCCGGGGCGGTACCCCCCGATCTCCCAGTGCATCAGGCCGACGGCATCCCGGGGTCCTTTCTCACCATAGGCGTATATTCCCTGCAGCAGGGCGCTGGCACAGTTGCCCACCCCCGCAACGGCAATCTTGATCCGGCTCATGGCTGCGCTCCTTGTCCTTTTCCCTCGCTTTCGCAAATCAGAGTTCTATGGGCGTTTTTTTGAATCCCCGATATAATTGCAGGCGCAGCACCCCAGGATAGAAGAGCCACCCCTGTGAATGGACCGGAATCTCCCCTGGTGAAGAAGATCCCGGGATTCACAATATGCCACCGGAATGCATTAATCTTTTTTATAGCATAGAGGCTCAGTCTGAGGAAGGGCAAAACCGGGTGTCCCGAGTTTCACTCAAAGCGATGGAACGAGGCGAAATAGCCGAGCCCTTTTTTCGCCGGATCTGCTCCATTGCATTAAGGACGGAATTTTCTTAAAGTGAGTGGGATATTTTGGATTGGGATCCAATCAATCACTGCCATCAGCTGGGGAAAGCTTTTGCCCGGCGCTTACGAAGTCGCGCCGGCTCGCTGGAAGATCCCGCAAAATGGCTCGACCCCGAAAGCACGTTCGGCTCTTCGCTTCCCCGGTTTCGAGGATGGCAGGAAAAAGCACAAGGAGGTCCTATGGCTGACTTCATGGAACTCGTCCGCACCAGGCGCACCGTGCGCAAATTCACCGAGGATGAGGTCACCTCGGATCAGCTGAACACCATCCTGGAAGCCGCCAGATGGACTCCGTCCTGGGCCAACACCCAGTGCTGGGAGATCGTCACCGTTACCCGGCAGGATCTGAAGGAATCGCTGCAAGAAACCCTCTTCAAGGGCAATCCGGCGAGCAAGACCATGACCCATGCCCCGGTTGTACTCGCTATCTGCGGCAGAAAACAGACATCGGGATACTACAAGGGCGAGGTCACCACCAAGTTCGGTGACTGGCTCCTTTTCGACCTGGGCCTTGTGACCCAGACCATTTCCCTGGCGGCCCATTCTCTGGGGCTCGGCTCCGTGATCGTGGGGCTCTTCGATCACGACAAAGCCAAACAGGTTTTGCAGGTGCCCGAGGGCAATGAGCTGGTGGCTATGCTCCCCTTGGGCCATCCGGCCCAGGAGCCCCAGACGCCGGACAGGCGTAGCGTGGAGGATTTCACCCACAGCGAGACCTGGTAGCTCGACTCGGCCCGCGCTGGGGAAGGCACCCCGGCGCGGGCCTAATGATCAATTGAAAAAGCCTTTGTAGGGCAGGGCGTTGAAAAATTTTAAGGGTCAAGGCGACAAAAAGTTCAAGGTCGAAGTTTACCCCTTGAAACCTGCTTTTGTTTCACTGGGGCGTAGATCCCTACGTGAGAGCTTGAATCCGGCACCTATTTGTGAAGCCAAGTCAATCAGACGCCCTTTTGTCACCTCAAATAGGTGCCGGACAACGCAGCAATTAAAAGATTGGGGGCGTCCTGCTACCCCCGATTGACCATCCGGGGTTTACTCCCCTCCTGGGGTCCCACGATCCCGTCCTGCTCCATCTGCTCCACATAGCGGGCCGCGCGATTGAACCCGATCCGAAGCTGGCGCTGGATCATGGAAATAGAGGCCTTGCCCTGGTCCAGGACGAAATTGACCGCCTGGTCGTAGAGGGGATCGTTGGACACGTCGTCGCCCTCCGAGCCGGGTCCCGATCCGCCGGATCCGTTCTTCCACTGCTCCAGGTCCACCGCTTCCTGGGGCTGAGTGCCCTTCTGGCGCCAGAACTCCAGCACGGAGGAGACCTCCTCGTCAGTCAGGAAGGGGGCGTGCATGCGTTCCAGCCTGCCTGCTGTGGACTTGAACAGGAGGTCCCCCTTGCCCAGGAGATATTCCGCCCCCCCGGAATCCAGAATGGTCCGCGAGTCGTGCTTGGAGCTGACCTGGAAGGCGATCCTGGCCGGAAAGTTGGCCTTGATCAGGCCTGTCACCACATCCACCGAGGGGCGCTGGGTGGCCAGGATAATGTGGATGCCCGCAGCCCTGGCCAGCTGGGCCAGCCGCACAATGCTGCTCTCAACCTCCTTGCCCGCGGTGAGCATGAGGTCCGCAAGCTCGTCGATAATGATCACCAGATAGGGTATGCGCTGCATGCCCTCGACGGACTGGGGATCCTTCTGCCGCTGCTCCTCGAGCTTTTTGTTGTAGGAGGCGATGTTCCGGACGCTCAGCGAGGCCATAGCCTGATAGCGCCGCTCCATCTCGTGCAGGGCCCAGTCCAGAGCGGCCTTGGCCAGATCCATGTCCGTGACCACCGGATGGACCAGGTGGGGCAGATCGCCGTACACGGCCAGCTCAATACGCTTGGGATCGATGAGCAGGAGACTGAGCTCCTCAGGCGAGGCCTTGAACAGAAGGCTCTGGATGACCCCGTTGAGGCAGACGCTCTTGCCGGCTCCCGTAGCACCGGCCACAAGCATATGCGGCATATCCGTCAGGTCCTCCACCCTGGGTCTGCCCTCAATGGTATGACCCAGGGCCATGGGCAGGCCGGCCTTGCTTTTGGTGAAGGCGGTGGACTCCACGATTTCCCGGAAATAGACAGTCTGCCGCTTCCGGTTGGGCACCTCGATCCCCACCAGATCCTTCCCCGGAATGGGGGCCACGATCCGCACCGCGTACGCCTTGAGGGCCAGGGCCAGGTCGTCGCTCAGATTGGCGATGCGACTGATCTTGACTCCCGGAGCCGGCTTGAATTCGAACATGGTCACCACAGGCCCGGGCTGCACGTTCATGAGCTCCCCTTTGATCCCGAAATCGAGCAGGCAGGAGGTGAGCCTGGAGGACATCTCCTCCAGCTCCTCGGCGTCCGCAGGGGAACCCTTCTCCGGTACAGGGGCCAAAAGATCGGGGTCAGGGTAGCTTCCCGTCTTTCTTCTTGCGGCTGCAGAGCTCTTCGAGGCCGGGAAGTCGCTGGGCTTTTTTGGGGCCTTTGAACGGGTCTTGTTCCCGGAATCGGAGGGACTCTTTTTCTTGGTCCCACCGGCCTCGGGTTGGACGGTCAAAGCCGGGGACGGCTCAGGAGTCGCGGCCCTGCGAAAAGGCAGGCGCGGACGCGGAATCCGGATACGGGGCCCACGGATCAGTTGAGGCAGATCCCGGATTTTGCCGAACACGCCCGCCCAGGAATGGCCCACAAGCAGCTGAACACCCACGAGGAGCATAAAAAGCAACAGGATCAGAGCCCCGCTGAAATGGAAATAGCTCATGGTCAGGGTGTACAGCCCTGCCCCGATCAATCCGCCCCCGCTTACACCGGAGAGGTTCAGGCCTTCGCCCAAGGAGCTGGTCATGAGCCCGAGCAGACAGACTAAGATCAGGGCGAGCCCGATCCAGCGTCGCAGAACCAGGCGGAGCCGCGGATGCATGAGTCCCGCTCCCGCCAGCACCAGCAGGGGTGGAATGTACCAGGCAGCCAGCCCGAAGGCCTCCACAAGCCCTCCGGAGAGATAGGCCCCCACGACTCCGGCGGCGTTGTCGTAGGTGTACCCTGGGCTCAGGTGCTGGGTGAAGGAGGGATCCTGGGGGGAGTACGTAGCCAGACTGACCACCACAAGGGCGCAGAGAAAGAAGAGGGCCAACCCCCCGAGCTCCCTGAGATGCCTGTTCAGATCGACCATAGGTGACGGCCTCGAATGCCTCGGCCTCGCTTCCCCGTGCGGATCGGGAATGAGGCGTATTCGGGTTGAAAGGAAAGAGGGCGGACACCCGGAAGTGAGATGTGGCTGGATGCTATCGGCCCCTTGTGCCCCAATGGAGCCGAACGCGTTGAATGACGCCGGAAAAGGCGCCTCACGTTCGATCTGGCATGGATGAACAGGAAAACTCGCTCCCTTGGCTCCCCTTTCCTGTCAGGCCGGGGCCGGAGCGAAAGCGGCGGGGCCGTCCATTGCGCAACCGGCCCCGCCGAAACAAAGCGCCTTTCCCGGGTGGAACAATCGCGTCAGGGACAGAAAGGCCCGTTCTATTCCCTGCCCAGGTATTCCCCGTTGCGCGTATCCACCTTGATCCTGTGCCCCACTTCGATGAACAGGGGCACGTTCACCACCAGCCCGGTCTCCAGAGTGGCCGGCTTCGTGGCTCCGGTGACCGTATCCCCCCGGATGCCCGGTTCGGTGTCCGTTACCTCCAGAACCACGGTGTTGGGGAGATTCACGTCCACAACATCACCCCTGTAGAGGACCACTTTGATCTGCTGGCCCTCGGGCAGGTATTCCCCCTTTCCGCCCAGAGTGTCCGCCCGGGCCTCGACCTGCTCGTAGGTCCAAAAGTCCATGAAGGCCAATAGATCCCCGTCGCGGTAGAGATACTGCATATCCCGGCTCTCCAAGTCCGGACGGGATATTTTTTCTCCGGAGCGGAAGGTGTTCTCAATCACCCCTCCGGTCAAGAGATTGCGCAGCTTGGTCCAGATCGTGGCCGCACCGCGGCCTGACTTGGCATGCAGAAAATCAAGCACCTCGTAGGGCTCATTGTTCAGCTCGATCTTGAGTCCGTTGCGGATGTCGTTGGTGGTGTACATTCTCGCCTGATCCCTCCCTGTCACTCGTCGCTTCTTATGCTTTTATCCAATTGAGCTTCTCTTCTCATTAGCTGCCCTGTTCTTGCCGGAGCAGTTGATGCAGCGCCAAAACGGCGTAGGCATAGCTCCACAGCCCGAATCCGGAAACCACACCTACGCATCGCGGAGCGATCATGCTCGTATGCCGCAGGGGCTCCTGCCTGGCCCAAACGTTGCTTAGATGCACCTCCACGCAGGGGATGTCGATCCAGGCCAAGCAGTCCGCCAGGGCCAGGCTGGTATGGGTGTAGGCTCCCGCATTGAGGGCGATTCCCTGAACCCCCTCGTCCAATGCCTGTTCCATACGATCGATGAGCCCACCTTCGCTGTTGGATTGGTAGGTCACCAGATGAACGTCCCTGGCGGCCTCTCCCATGACGTCACGCACCAGATCCGGAAGATCGTGCAGGCTCCGGTCCCCGTAGATCTCGGGCTCCCTCCTGCCCAGAACCCCGAGATTGGGACCGTTCAGCACAAGGATATTTGCCGTTTCCATGGCCTCCACTCAATGTCGGCCCGCTTGACCAGGGGACCTATTTGGTCTCTTCCGGAAGCTCCGGGCCCTGCTCCTCTTTCTTGGGCTCGACCATAACCTCAGGCTCGCTGGGCTCCGGTTCCACCTCTTCGGGCTCTTCCTTTTCCTCTTCCTTCTGCGGAGATACCGGGCTGATCTCCGTGCGCAGGAGAAAGACGAGATCTCCGGTCCTGATCTCGCGCTGGGCCTCCATGAGCTCGGCCTGGGCCCTGTTGTCCAGAGTGCGATAGATGTGTCCCGAGCCCACGATCTTGCCCTTTTTCGAGTCCTCCAGAGCGGTATCCATCTGGACCACGACGAAGTAGGCGCCGCTCTTGTCCGGTGTAAGCTGCTCCAGGTCCAGGTCTACCTGGAAGTTTTCCGCAGCCATGCTCCGCTTCGCCTCGATCTGGGTGATTTTTCCCGAGACCTGCCGAACCGGGGTCAGGGTCACCTGGATGTCAAAACGCTTGCTGTAGACCTGGGTAATCTCCTTCGCCTCGGCCTCGAACTCCTCCTTGCGGACGAGGAAGTCGGAAAACCCCTCTTCCAGCACGTTTGCCCTGCTGGGACGAATGAGATATCCTCTTTCGATCCAGGGGTTCACGGCCTCGCGCACACCCTTCTTCTCGGCGCGCTCCCAGAGCTGTTCCTCAGGGGTCTTCCCCAAATCGAGCTTCTCCTGGCCCAGCGTCACCTCAACCTGCGCGGATTGCTCGAGCGTTTCGGAGCGAATGTCCTGATAGACCGAGTCCACTTCGGCTCCCTGTTGCGCGCAGGCAGCCACAAAAAAAATCATGCACAGGATCAAGATCCGTTTCATACCATCCCCCGCGTGGCTTGAGATTCCCTCCTGACTAACCCTTACAAGGCGCACTGCATTTATGCAAATCAATATTGCACTGGAACACACTGTGTATGAGCCTGAGAAAATGCCCCGGATTCAGGCCCCGCAAGTCGCTCTTGCCGGCAGGTCCAACGTGGGCAAGTCCAGCCTGATCAACAGCCTCGGACGAGGCAGATTGGCCAGAGTGAGCTCTCACCCGGGCAAAACACGCAGCGTCAATTTCTACCATCTGCCCAACATGGGCCTTTATCTGGTGGATCTGCCGGGATACGGATATGCGGTCCGCTCCAAGAGTGAACGCCAGATATGGCCCCTCCTGGTGGAACGCTGCCTGCAGAGGAATCCTCACCTCACACAGGCAGTGGTATTGCTCGACAGCCGCATTCCGCCCCAGAATCTGGATCAACAGCTCATGGAGTATTTGAGTCAAAAAGGTCTGGATATTCTGCCAATTTTAACCAAGTCAGACAAGACGAAAATGAGCCAGAGGAACCGGATCCAGAAAAATTGGCAGCGCCTGCTCGACCTGCCCGAGCCACCGCTTCTCTTCTCCGCCAAGACCGGCGCCGGACAAGAGGCCCTGTGGGACCTGCTGCACCAGGCCCAATCGAAGCAGGTCGGCAACGACGCATCGAGGGATGAGAGTGACTGATGAAGCCCAGACATCGGATGTCAGAAGCAAGAAGAACCCTCTAAACCAGATCCATAATCGGAGCCGGTTAACCGGAACATCTCAACGGGAAACGCAGGACAGGGAACGAAGAACCTCATTCTCTTCAAACAGGTGCCCCATAGCGGATCACAAATCAGGCTCGGTTGCAACGCAAAAATCACAAGTCGTGGATATCTGTCAGGGTATTGGGATCGACCCCAATCGGTGCGCGTTTCTCAGCTCCCGCGCAGCAGGCGTTTCAGGCGCCCCGCGAAGAGGACGGCGACCAGCCAGAACAGGGCAGGGAGCCCCACAAGGACAGCCCCGAACCATCCGCCCAGCCAGGGGGAAAGGACCCCCTGTTCCCCCATCTGTCCGCCCAGGACGAAAATTCCGTAGAAAACGAACCCCACCAGGAGTCCCAAACAGATCACAGTTACCGTGTTCCGGCCCGAACGGACCGCTGCCAGACCCGCCATGGCCAGAATGAGCAACGAGGAGGCATAGGCCAGCTTTTGATGCCACAGGGTAGCCATGGCCTCGGTATTGGCCCCGGTTTTTTCCAGTCTGGCAATGGACCGGTTCAGCTCCCACAGGCTCATTTCCCGGATATCGAGCTTTTGTTTTCGGCTCACCAGATCGCCGACATCAACCCTCAGATCAAGGGTCAGGCTCTGCCGCTCGGCGATCCGGAATTGGTCCGGCTGCTGCATCCTGACGCCGGTAAGGGTCCACTCGCCCTGTGCGATCCGCGCCTCTTGGGCCCGAATCATGCGCTCGGCCCGGTCGAATCCGGAGCCCGCGCGGATCAGCCGGACGCCCTCCACTGTGTCCGAACCGGCCCTCACCGTGTCCAGATGGAGAATCCAGCTCCCCTTGCGGAACCAGATATCACGGGCCACTTTCTCCTTTTTTCCACCGTCGCTGCCGAGGTTTTCCCAGATCTCGCCACTCATCCGATTGCCGGCAACACCCAGCACCTGGGAGAATCCCAGCTGGAGAACGGCCCAGATGGCGGCGTAGACAAGGAACCAGCCACACAGGCGCTGGTAGGAGACCCCGCCCGCCTCCAGTGCTGTAAGCTCCCTGTGGCGCTGCATGCCCCCCAGCTGCAGGACCATGGCGAAAAAAAAGACCAGGGGCAGGATCTGGGACAGGATGAGGGGGAGCTTGTACAGGAAATACTGCCCCATGAGCAGGGGGCCGGCACCCTCCTCCAGGAAATTGTCCAGTCTGTCAAAAATATCCACCAGCAGGTAAATGCCCAGGGAGGCGAGCAAACAGATGGCGAGCAGCGCCAGGTTCTGCCTCAGGAGATACTTGTGCAGGATTCTCACAGCGCCCTCTCCCGCACGGCTCCCACGAACAACAGACAAGACACGACCAGAAACACGCCATTGGGAACCCATAGGGCGAGGGCCGGAGCGACGGTCCCGGCCTCGGAGAGACTCATGCCTGTCATGAACATGGCGTAATAGAACAAAAACATCCCCAGAATGATCAAGAGACTGGAATAGCGCTTCATCCCTTCACAGAGCCAGCCCATGGGTATGGCGAAGAGCCCCAGGACCAGGCAGGCGGCGGGCAGGGCCATCCGTTTCTGACGCTCCCGGGCCACCTCTCTGGCGAACTCCTCGCCCTTTTCCGCCGCAAGGTCCTTTCGGCCGGACAGTCGGGACAGCTTCTCCCAGGAAAAGCTCTTGGGATCATTGCCTTGAAAGTCCACATCTCCCAGCACGCGGCCCAGATCGATGGAGACGGTGTACTCCCCGAAACGGAGCACGTCCGTGCCCTTCGAGCGCTGATTGTAGATCCGCCCGTTCTCTAGGGTGAAAAAGAGTTTTCCCAGGGAGGTATCCGTCCGGATGCGCCCTTCCGGGGCAAGGATGTTCACCGCCTTGTCCTCGTGGGAGCTGTCCTGGACGAAGACGCGGGAAAGGTGCTCCCCTTTCCGATCCACATTCTGCGCGTAGATGGTCAAGCCCGGGAGCTCCTGATTAAAGACCCCCGGCTGAATGGAAACCTGAGCCTTGTTCTCGGCCAGATCGAGCATGGTGCTCCGGAAATTGTCCATGCCCCAGGAAACCCCGTACAGGGAGACCACGAGATTCAGGCACGTACACAGAACCAGGAAAAATGCGGGCGCGGGCATGACCTGCAGCAGGGAGACGCCGCTCGAGCGCAGGGCGACGAGCTCCCGGTCCGAGCTCATCCGCTGGAAGGTGAGGAACATGCTGATCATGCAGGCCACGGGCAAAAGCAAGAGCAGGAAGAAGGGAGTCAGGTAGCCGATGAGCTGCACCACGTCCCACAGGGTCAGCTGCACGGCAACCAGTATCTCGCCGAGCTTGAGCACCATGCGGCCCAGAACGATAAGGCTCTCGAGCACGGCCAGACAGACGATGAACAGAAGAGCGAGCTCTTTGAAAAGCTCCCTGTGCAGTACCTTGTACACGCGCATAGCCCTTTGGCCCGTTCCCTCGGTGAATTGTCCCGGTCGGATCGAGGTCGGCTAGGCCTCTTCGCCACCGGACTCCTCATCCCGCAGCAAACGGTAGAGGTATTCCTCGTTCTTGGGGGTGAGGTTGAACTGAAAGGACGCCTCGCGGATCAGCTCCGTGATCTCGCGTTCGCCCCTATGGGCGCTGATCCAGCGCAGCGCGTCCTGTACCTTTTTCTCCTCCGGCATGATGGTGCCCATCCCAGACTCCTTGTATCTTTCCCCGCCCCGAGCATTCGGGACAAGGGTGAATTTTCGTTTTGCTTTGTCCCTATTCAGGGCGCGCTCTTATTCCCCGCTGGATCTCCGGCGGGTTCTCCAGAAAAAGATCCCCGCGAGCAAAAGCACCAGAAAGGTGGCGATGCCCGTCTTGAGGTAGGGCAGAATGTCCTCCTTGAAATCCAGCCCCTTGGCCGGATTCTCCCGGTGGATATTGCCCGGCGACAGCTTCAGGTTGTCCACTGCTTCCTGAACATCGGGGGCGTATTCGGAGTACATCTCCTCGGGCATGTAGGTGCCGATCTCCAGCACCGCGCTGTTCATGTAGCGCACCGCCTTGAGAAGGGCCATCCGCCTGTCGCCCAGCTGAAAACGGCTCTCCACCCGGTAGAGGTGCCTCTTGGGATCGAAGTCGGAATGGACTAGAGTGGTGCCTTTGACCCCCTGGCTCTCCTGGAGAAGGCTTTCCTTGACCCGTTCGTTCATATCGGGCATCTCCTCCCGATCCACCCGGGTGTCCTCCCATATAGAGATGAGCATGTAGGGATACTCGAACCACTCCCTGGAGCGCAGTTGAATGGCGTAGTTGTAGTTGATGTGCTCCTTGGCCTCCTTTCCCTCGTAGGCCTTCTTGAGCTCGCTCATCTTGTCCATGAAGACATCCCGGGGCACCTTGACCCACCTCTCGGGCAGCTCCATGCTGAACTCGTGTCTGGAGAACTCAATGGTGCGCTTCGCCAGAGCCGGGACTGGCGCTGTGTGTAGAAGCATAAGCGCCAGACAGAGCGCCACGCACCCCGTACCTATCTTGCCTCGCGATAAATGCGTTCCTTTGTGCCGGGTCATGTTCGCCACTCCTCTGCTTGAATATCCAGTCTGCGCATGATCTTTTGCAATGAAACGCGCTCCAGCCCGCTCATGCGGGCGGCCTCGGAAATATTGCCCCGGGTCTGCCGGAGCAATTCCTGCACATAGGTCCGGGTGAACTCGTCCACGACCCGGGCCTTGGCTTCCTTGTAGGGAACGATGGTCCCGCTGTCCGGCTGGGAGTTGTTGCCCGAGGCGTCCAGAAAGTGGACCAGGCTCAGCTCGATCTCCTCCCCGGGACAAAACACCGCCAGACGCCGCACAAAGTTCAAAAGCTCGCGCACGTTGCCCTGCCAGTCGCGGGCGCTCAAATAGGAGAGCGCCGAAGGGTCGATGCGCAGCTCGGGCAGGCCCATCTCCCGGCAGACCTGTTCCAGGAAGGCGTTCACCATCAGGGGAATGTCCTCCTTGCGCTCCCGAAGCGCCGGAACGTTCACATTGAGCACATTCAGCCGGTAGAACAGGTCCTCCCGGAACTGGCCCCGGGCAATCTTTTCTTCAAGGTTCTGATTCGTGGTTGCCACCACGCGCACATCCACCTTGATGCTCCTGTTCGAGCCTACGGGCCGTATCTCCTGTTCCTGCAGGACCCGCAGGAGCTTGGTCTGAACCGAGAAGCTGATGTCGCCGATCTCGTCCAGGAGCAGGGTCCCCTTGTCCGCCCGCTCGAAGAGCCCCTCGTGGTTCCGGTCCGCACCGGTGAACGCTCCCCGGACGTGACCGAAGAGCTCGCTCTCCAGAAGGTCCCCGGGGATGGCCGGACAATTGACCGTCACCATTTCCCTGGCTCTTCGTTCGCTCAGGTTGTGGATCAGCCTGGCCGCGAGCTCCTTGCCTGTTCCGGATTCGCCCTGGACGAGCACCGTGTAGTCCGTGGCCGCCACCCGTTCCAGGGAACGCCGCAACTTTTGCATGGCCGGAGATTCCCCGATGAGCGACTTTTCGCCCTGCTCACAGGCGATCCGGCGCAGCCTTCTGTTCTCGGTGAGCAGGTGATAGCGCTCCAGGACCTTATCCACGACACTGAAAAGGTGCTCCTCGTCCACGGGCTTGGTCAAAAAGTCGTACGCCCCGGATTTCAGGGCCTGGACCGCGCTCTCGATGCTGCCGAAGGCGGTGATCACCACCAGGCTCGTCTCCGGCTGGATGACTCTGCCCTGGTCCAGCATATCCCAGCCGTCCTTCTCCGGCATGCGCAGATCGGTCAGCGCCAGGGCCACCTCATCCCTGCGAAGGCTTTCCAGGGCCTGATCGATGGTGGTGACGTACTTGCAGGCGTACCCGGGATACTGCACTGCGAGCATCCGGGTCAGGCCCTTGGCGAAATCCTCTTCGTCGTCCACGACCAGTATGGTTGCTCTGTTCTGCATCACTCCTCCTCGACGCGGAAACCGATGCTGAAGACGGCACCGGTTTCCGTGCCCACCTCGATATCCGCTCCGTGTTCCTGGACCAGGCCGTATACCACGGCAAGGCCCAGTCCCGTTCCCTGACCCACGTCCTTGGTGCTGAAGAAGGGGTCGAAGATCTGGTGCTTCTGCTCCTCGGCGATCCCGGGACCGCTGTCCCGAACCTCCAGATGGACCCTTCCGGTTTCCGCGGAGAAGGATGTGGCCACGCGCACCCAGCCGCCTTCGCCAGCGGCGTCGATGGCGTTGAGAATCAGGTTGCTCAGGATCTGCTCCACAGCGGACTCGTCCGCGGCGATCCGCGGCAGATTTTCAGCGAACTCGCTGGAGAGCGCCACACTTTTCTTTTCCGCCTGCACCGAGAACAGGGCCGCATTCCTGCGCACGAGCTCGCCCAGATCGCAGACCGCGGTCTGTTCACTCTTGGGGCGCGCGTAGTCGAGCATTCCCCTCACAATCCCGTGCGCCCGCTTGGCCTGGCGCTCGATCACCTCGAGGTCGCCCTGACTGGCTGCATCCGAGGGGAGGCTCTTCTGCAACAGGCGCACATAGCAGAGGATGGTCCCCAGCGGGTTGTTGATCTCGTGAGCCAGCCCCGAGGCGAGCTTGCCCACGGCGCTCAGCTTTTCCGTCCGCTGCAGCTTGGCCAGCATCCGTTTTTCCGAGGTGTTCTCCCGGATGGAACAGACCGCCAGGTTCGGGGAGCGGTAATCCGCCGCCGGAAGGGGATAGAGGCTAATCTTGAAGGAGCGGTTTCCGGCGAGGATCGCCTCCCGCTCCTGGGGAACACCGCTCTCGTAGGCCTGTCCCAGGATTCCCTCGGCCTGGCCCTGTGCCGGGTTGTACCCGCCCAGCACCTCCTTGAGCTCCCGCACGTTGTCCCCGCCCTGGGGAAAGATCTCCTGGGCTCCCGTGTTGGCCAGGAGGATCTCGGTGCGTTCGCTGATAAGCATCAGGGGATCGGAGATCCCCTCGAAGATGGACTCCAGCAGACGCTTGCTGTGCATGAGGTCGAAAAAGGCCTTCATGTTCTCCAGGGCCACGCCGAGCTGCTGCCCCAGGGCCAGGAGCACCTGCTCCGAGGCCTGAAGCAGGGAGGTATCGTCCTTGACCCGGAGGTGGAGAACCCCCCAGACCTGTTCCGTGGAGCTGACCGGAATGAACACGTCCTTGCCGGAGTAGATGATCTCCCCGTCCAGGACGTGTTCCATGCACCGCTCGGGAAGAGCGGGAACACCCTCGCTCTCCGGCCAGGAAAACACCCGGTCCGAGACGTTGGTGCAGTAGTACGTGGTGAGCTCCGCATCGAAGCGGGAGCTCACAAGGCGCATGATATCCCGGATGAGCTCCTCGCTGTCCCGACTGGTGTGCAGGCTCTGCAGGATGTTTAGGAAAAGAGTGATGTCCTTCCGGCGCTCACCGGCCTCATGCTCCAGAGAGGCCGTTCTCTCCCGAACCATGTCCTCCAGGTTGTGGGCATAGTCCTTCAGCTTGAGCCGGGCCCGGCCCAGATCGTCGGCCATGACCTCCAGGGAGTGGATGGCCTGCTCCATCTCGTCGGCATCTGTTTCCAAAGAGGCGCTGTTCCCGCTTTTCTCGTCGCCGCCGGACCCGCCCGGGAGCTTCTGCCGCATTACCTCCAGAAGGCGCTTGAGCTTGTCCGCCACGAGCCGCTGGAAAAACACCTGGACCACGCCGAAAAATACCGCCACACCGGTCAGATAGAGGAAGAGGTAGCTCAGGGTGGCTCCCTGGATCATGCTCACCGTGCGCTGGATGGGAAACCCCACGCTCACCACACCGGCGACCTCTCCCGGCTTGTAGTGGAATCCCCTCTGGGCCCCGTAGCGTTCCACGATCTGATCCGGCGCGTCCACGGGCTCCCCGTGGCACCGCATGCAGGAGTCGTCAAAAACGACAGGCCTGGCTGAATAGTAGTATTCCTTGCCCTCCTCCCCCTTGCGCAGCTTTTTCTGCCACAGATCCGCGTCGGGATTCTCCCGGAAATAGCGGATCATGCGCATCTCCAGCTCGTTGGGATCGAAATCCGGATTGCGGGAGTTCACCGCCACCCTGCGATAGATGACGTCCCGGTTGTCGGCAACGTCCCCCATCACCTTGCGCGAGACATAGGAGGAGGACATGGCCTCAATGATGAACTCCCGCCTCTCCTTCTCGGCGTACATGCGGGGTCGCAGCTCATCCTGGACATAGCTCTGCACCGAATTGGCCTGCTCCAGGATGAGGCGCGCCCGCTGCTGGGCCTCCTGGGTCGTGATGTTCTGCAGATGGAAATAGAGCACACCCACGAAAAAGAGCCCCATGGCAATCGCCACCAGGCAGATCAGGACAAAAAAGCGGGTCTGCAGCTTAAAGGGCCAGAGGATTCTCATGAACAATCTCCACTCCCCCCGCCGCTAGCGGGTGAAATCTGGCATCCGCTCCCGTGCGGAGGCCGGAGGCACGTTCATATCAGGAAACTTTCGCGAATAAAACCCCGTGCCGCTAACACGCTTATACGCGGGTGCCAACACGCGTTAGCACCACGCGGATACAGTATCCCCGGCACAGGCGGATAGCAAGTGCCAACCCCGCTCCGGATTCTTGGCACACCATTTGCTAGTATCGTTCGGGCACAAGCAAAACTGCTCAACCAAAATCCTATTAAGGAGGTGACCATGAGCCAAGAAGAAAAGAATTACAGCCAGCAGGCGGTCCAAGAGGCCGAGCCCTGGGCTGAATGGGAAGGCAGGCTGGTCAAATGGTCTCTGGCCATCGGCGTGGCCGCCCTCGTGGTGCTGGGCGCCCTGATCAACATTTTCCTGCTCATGTAGTGAAACCGCAAGCAGCAAAGACTAAGGAGGTGAGAAATGGCTGAAGAGAAGAGGTGGTACTCGGGGATGGCCACCACCGAGGACTGGTGGTCCTTTTGGATCGGGATCTTCTTTGTCCTTCTGGGAGTGCTCGCCGCTGCCACCCGTGTCGACCTCACCGGATGGATCGTGTGGTTCCCCAAGTGGGCAAACATCGGCAACTCCCTCACTGCGGACCACGGGAACCTGATCTCCGGTGTCGGGGCCCTGATCGTGTCCTACATCGTCTTCTCCATCGCCACGTGCATCGGCGCGTGGGCCATGAAGATGGATGTGAAGAAATTTTTCCTCTCCTGGACCGTGATCTACTGGCTCACGGCGATCATGTTCATCCTCTCCCGCAACGCCTATATTCAGGCGACCTCCATTGAGCGCGAAGCCTTCGGGGTCGACTGGAGCCTGTCCATCGGGGGAGCGCACTACATCATCGCCCTGCTCGGCGGCCTGATCATCGGCAACCTCGCCCCGCAGAAGTTCCGCGAGTTCATGCGCACAGCCGCCAAGCCGGAGTGGTTCATCAAGATCGCCATTGTCTGCCTGGGCGTGAAGCTGGGCATGAAGGCCGTGGACGCCACCGCCTACGCCCTGGAGCTCTTGATCGCGGGCTGTTGCGCCACGATCGCGGCCTATCTCCTGTTCTGGCCCCTGGTTTACACCCTGGCCCGCAAGGGCTTCAAGGTCTCCCGGGAGTGGGCGGCCACACTGGCCTCGGGCATCTCCATCTGCGGCGTGTCCGCTTCCATCGCCACGGGCGGCGCCATTCGCGCCCGACCCATCGTTCCGGTCATGGTGTCCGGAATTATCGTGGTCTTTGCCCTGATTGAGCTCATCGTCCTTCCTCCCGTGCTCACCTACACCCCCTGGTTCCAGGAGCCCATGGCAGCCGGCGCCAGCCTGGGGCTGACGGTGAAGACGGACGGCGCCGACGCAGCCGCGGGTGAGATCACCGACGTGCTCATGCGCACCAGGGCCCAGGAAGAGATGGGCGTCGAGTGGGAAGAGGGCTGGATCACCTCTTCCGCGGTCATGACCAAGATCTGGATCGACATGTTCATCGGCGTGTGGGCCCTTGTGCTGGCCATGCTCTGGCTCTACTACGTGGAGAAGCGCCCCGACGAGAAAGTCCAGAAGATGGAAATCTGGTGGCGCTTTCCAAAGTTTGTGCTGGGATACTTCCTGGCCTGGTTCGGCGTGGCCGCTCTGGGCCTGACGGTTATCTCGCCAGAGGCCATGGACTGGGGCGTGCATCCGGTTGAAAGCCCCATGCGGAAGCTCTTCTTCATGCTCACCTTTACCAGCATCGGTCTGGTGACGGACTTCCGCAAGCTCTCCGAGGAGGGCATGGGCAGGCTTTCCCTGATCTACGGGCTGTCCCTGCTCATCATCATCATTCCCATTGGCTGGATCCTGGCCTGGGTCTTCCATCACGGCATGATGCCGCCCGTTGTCGGGAGCTAACGCCTAACAGTAGGACCGGCGGGGAGGGGCTCCCTCCCCGCCTCTTTTTTTGCAACAACAGAGCAAAAGGATGAGAAGGCATGCAAGTTATGAACATGACCTTCATCCATGACGGCACCAACTGGGTGGTGCGCGACAGCGCGCTGGAGGTGACAGCCAACGACCTCACCGAGTTGGACGAGAAGCTGCGCGTGGCGATCAGGACCAAATACAGCCCCCCTGAAGGCACGCGGCTCGCCGTCAAGATGGAATTCGACTACTCCACCTTCCCCGAATGGATGCTCCAGTACCATCCCTACTACATGCATCGCTACCTGGAATTCGCCTATTGACAAGTACCTTCCAAGCTGGAGACCATTTCTTAGTATGGGATAGAAACCTTTCTGTCCCCCAACCCGCAAAAACTAGGAGGTGGCTTATGGCCCGCACAAGGTCCCTGGACGATCTGAACCTGAACGAATCCAACATCCAGAAGGCGGCGATCGTCCGCGACGAACAGGGCAACGAGTTCGTCTGCAACGTGGATCACCTCATCCCTGCCTCCCAGTTGGACGATCATCTCAAGTCGCAGTGCGTACGCAACATTCCCAGCGACGAGGACCTCGAATAATACCGTCGTCTATTGAGGGCACCTTTTGCCCTGCAGCTTCCTCGTGCTGCAGGGCTTTTTTTGTTTAAGGCGCACAGTTGACCGCATCAAACGAATCTCGAACCCGTTATCCGTCTCATCAACCCTTCCACATCTTCTCCTATAGCCAACTCTGATCCATTTCCCGCTCATACATTATCCAATTTAATTTGACCCCTGGCCGCGCCAGCGGGTTATTATAGATTTGTATATCATAGAGTAACTATTCAGCACCTTGCCGAACCGTAAGCCGACACGGGGCATTTTGTCTCATGCAGCTCCAACTCTGG
>JAZKRN010000009.1:0-32303 GCA_036628655.1 Desulfohalobiaceae bacterium
GCAAGTCGGGGATTGCGCTGATGCCGGTGTTTCATCCCGGCGTCCAGTGCCGGGAAGGGCTCACGCTGAGCGGCTCCAGCTCATTTGAAAGAGTGTATGTTCTCCTCTCACACGCTACAGCGCGGGCTTTCCAGTGGCTATTCACCAGATGCGCCTAACGCTGACGTCGACAAGGGCGCGCCCGTATATGAAACACGGCTTCAGCGCACATCCCGACGAGCCGCGCCCGATAGTTTCTTACAATAATTCAGACAGTTGGATACATTTTCATACAAAAAAAACGCCCACACAGGACAGTGCGGCTAGAGGCCCAGCTTCTGGGCCACCTCGGCCACCCGGGCGCCCAGCTTGGCCCCGTTCTCCCGGGCCGTCTCGTCCGGGGCGCCGACGCAAGCGGTCCCGTAGTGGCCGGTGGCGCTGAGAGGATCCCCGGATATGAGCATGCCGTAGATAAGCATGGCCTGGATGATGGAGAAAAGCGTCGTCTCCTTGCCTCCTGTGGGATCTCCCGCAGTGGCGAAGGCGGCACCCACCTTGCCCTCCATCTTTTTGCGGATCCCGATGAACTCGTCGAACATCCGCTTCATGTCCGCGGCCATAAGCCCGAAATACACAGGGGATCCCGCTATAATCCCGCTCGACTCAAGGAAATCCTCCTTTTTCACCGTGCCTGTCTCCCGGAGCAGGGCCGTGGCTCCGTCCACGGTTTCCACCCCGCTGGCCACGGCCTCGGCCAATTTCTTCGTGTTCCCGGTGTGCGAGTAATAGACCACCGCGATCTGCATAACCTCCTCCTTGTGTTCACGCCCCTGCAGGGCTTTTCCAGGGATAATCCTTCGTTCATCACGAGTAATCGTTTGCCCCTGCAGAGGGATCTGACAGATAACTCCTCGACCAAAAGTGAAAATTGAAACCCTGAGCTCCCCCTTTCCCCGAAAGCTGTTTTACGGAAGAAATCCGTATCAATCAGTGAGTTGGACACTCTTTCACGCTCACAGAATCGTATCAGACTGAGGAGTCTAGGTCGACAAACATGAGCGGACATTCAGAAACTTCTCATCCCTGTAAAGACCCTCACCGGATAGCTCCCTGAAAAGCCCAAAAAAATGAAACCCCCAAAATAATAGATTTCATCGCATTCGTTGATTCAGACTCAACAAAAATATCCATTATCAAAAGAGGACCATAAAAAATATTGGAGCGTGCATATTTTTTGGATACAAAAACATCAAGCAAGAGACGGAAAACATATTTGCTTTTGGTCATAAATGATTATATAATCAAGGTATGTTGTTGAACGAGCAAGCAGGATAACCCCCTTTATGAAAAACATCGTACAAATCAATATTACAGGGGAAAACTCCCCGGATCACATCGACAGAGTGCTTCAGACCCTTTCCGGCTACACCATAACCATTCTGGACATTAATCAAGCAGTGGTCTACGAGAGCCTCTCCCTTTCCCTCATCGTAGAGTTGCCGAACAGCGAAGAGGAGCACGAGACCGTGCTCAAGGACGTGCTCTACCAGAGTCACAACCTTGGACTCCACATGGAATTTCGCTCTGTCAGCAGCGAGGAGTACGAGGGGTGGCTCCGATTCCACAGACAGAAGCGCTACACCCTGACCGTGCTGGGCCCTTCCCTGACAGCTCGGCATATTTCCGGAATCACGGAGCTGATCCGTTACGTCGGGCTGGAAATCTCCTACATGCATCGCCTTTCCGCCCGACGCCCCCTCTCAGATTCGGGCTCGGGTCCCACCTGCATCGAGCTGGACCTGCACGGCCCATCGGTGGATATCACCTGGCTGCGCAAGAAATTCCAGGTCCTGTCCCAGAACTACGGGATCGACATCGGGATCCAGGAGGACACTCCCTACCGCCGGCATAGGCGATTAATCGCCTTCGACATGGACTCCACACTGATCAAGACCGAAGTCATCGACGAGCTGGCCAGGCGGGCCGGTGTGAGCGGGGAAGTGTGTCGGATCACGGAAAGGGCCATGAACGGTGAGCTGGATTTCAAGGAAAGCCTCATCAACCGCGTGGCGCAATTGAAGGGCCTGCACCGGAGCGAGCTGGAGCAGGTGGCCAGGGAGATGCCCCTGACAGAGGGTGCGCAGCGCCTGATCCGCAACCTGAAGATACTGGGCTACAAGGTGGCTATTATCTCCGGAGGCTTCACCTACTTCGGCAGGCATCTGCAGGACCGGCTGGGAATCGACTACGTGTTCGCCAATGAGTTGGAAATCGAGGACGACCGGCTTACCGGCCGGGTTTGCGGCGAGATCGTGGACGGGGACAAAAAGGCCGAGGTCCTGCAGCACCTGTCGGACCGGGAAAAAATCTCCCTGGAGCAGGTCATCGCGGTCGGGGACGGGGCCAACGATCTGCCCATGCTCAATCTGGCGGGACTGGGCATCGCCTTTAGGGCCAAACCCAGGGTCAAGGAGGGGGCTAAGCAGGCGCTCAGCAATGTGAGCCTGGACTGCGTCCTCTATTTCCTGGGGTTGCGCGATCGCGAGGCCATGGCCTAGTGTTTGGACGAAATCTTACCCATTTCCTTCGTTGCCGCAAGATTTTGAAATCCTCATGTATTCTCGATACACTCCGGTTTCAAAATCTTTTGCGCCTCGGATATGGGCAAGCCTTCGTCCAAACAGAGCTTACATTCAGAAGTTGAGGATACAACTTTCATTTCCGGGCCGACACGGGCACAACCAAGCACAAAATGCGAGGCTCGCCCTGTTGAATCCTGCCTCAGACAGGGCAGCTATGCTGCATTCAACAGGAGGAGCCTCGCGACTCCCCAATAAATCAAAAAGTTAGAGACACTTACACACAGAAAGGCATGAGATCTTTCAGCAGATCATTGAAAGATCCTTTTTTGCCGGACATTGCACCAGTAACCCCCGGACTACAAATTCTCCCGGATCCGATCCGCGAGCCCCCTGGTCAATTGCAGGACCCTTTCCGCCCGCTCTCGATCCAGTGAACCGGTTCCGCAGCTCGGTGTAATCAGCGATTGACTCATCAATTGGCTTTTCTCCAGGCCGGTCTGCTTTCTGAGCGCCTCGAATTGATCCCAGAACCTGGACGCGAGGGAGTCCACGCTTTCCCCGTCAATGTTCTCCGGCTCCATGGTGGGGACCATCCCCCAGGCGAGAATCTTGCCCGCATCCAGGAAACGCCGCAATTCATCCGAATAGAGAAGCAGCTTGTCGAAGTAGGAGTAGGCGTCGAAGCTCAGGATATCCGCATCCGAGTCGAGGACGAGGGACCAGTCCGCGTTGGCGCAGACATGGACGCCGGTCAAGCCGCCCCGTGCGTGCACCTGATCCGTGATCTCGGTGAAGCTGCTCAAAACATCCTGCTTGCTGATGCTGATGAATTCCGAGGAACCGAATCCAGCCAGAGCCGGCTCGTCCAGGAAGAGGATTACCGGGGCGTTGAACTGGTTGAGCTGCTCCACCTGCCACCCCGCCTTGAGGGCGAGGAGCTTGATCGCGGCATCACGCAGCTGATCCTCGAAGAATATCGCCTTCTTGCTTTGATCCTTCACCCCGGTGGCAAAGGTGATGGGTCCGGTGATCTGCCCCTTGACCCCGGACAGGGAAGCGCCATCCCCCGGAAGGGCCCGGGTCAGCGCAAAAAAACCCTCAGCACGGTCCGGCTCCAGCTTGAAGCGCGTTTCCCCCAGGGCCTGCCCCCCTTCGGTCACAGCCATGTACTCCTCGTAAAATGCGAGCAGCTCCTGCTCGAAATCCTCGTCCCCGGTGTCCACGTAGTCATTGTCCCCGTCCCGGCGATAACCCGGCATTCCGGGAAGAAACTGGGCCATCATCCCTTCGTTCCCGTATGCCGGCAGCTGGGCCCAGAGCGGGATTTCCGGGGTATAGCCAAGCACCATCTCCGTCGCCTCCCGGTGCTCACGAAGGGGGAGACTGCCTATGAGCACAGGCAGACAATCCGCTTGCAGTCGATGTGTCATATCCGCCAAACCTGTCTTGTCCTGTTCGTTTGAAAACTGCGGGGCAACACGCCCCTCGACAGCCGCGTGGTACTGTGACAGAGGGCACGTATGCGGCATGGGCCGCCGTTTCCCCAAAAAAACGCCCCCAAAAAAGCGCGAGGGAGCCCGGGTCGGGCCCCCTCGCAATTCGGAACACGGCGGATCGGTCCGGGGCCGATCCGCAGCCGATTAAAGCTTGCGGAAGCAGAAGATACCCCAGGCCAGGTGGCCGTACTGGCCGCCCAGAACCCAGTTACGCAACCCATCCTTCATGTGATCCAGATACTGCTGGCTTACGCCTTTCTGCTTGAGCATGCTCTCATGCTTCTCGGTTTGTTCCAGAATCTTGGCGTAATGATTGGTCAGCTGTTGCGTCAGGTTCTCGAAGGCCACGAACTCCAGGCCCACCTCCCGGGCCATGTCGACGTAGGATCTCGGGGTGGACAAGGATTCGAGGTGTATCCGCTTCAGGATCGGCTGCAGAAATTCCTCGTACGCGTCCTCGGTCTGCATCGGATCGGTGAAAACGAACTCCCCTCCCTTTTTCAGCACCCTGGCCGCTTCGGAAAGCACCTGCCTGCGATCGGGGCTATGGAGGATGGAATCCTGGGACCAGGCCACGTCGAAGGACTCGTCCGGATAGGGCACATGCTCGAAATTTCCGTCCACGACGTCGATCATGTGTTCGAGCCCCTGCTTCCTGTTCTTCTTCCTGTGCAGGTCGTTTTCCGCTTCGCTCAGGTTCAGCCCCACGACCGAACAGCTGAAGGTTGTGGCCAGATAGCGGTCGGTTCCGCCCATCCCGGAGCCGAGATCGATTACCGTGGTCTTCTCGTCCAGCTTGGAGCAATAGTGGGCCATATGCCCGATGGTCCGGCGGCTGGCCTCGTACACGGAATCCTCCGGCGCGCGGTAGATACCGAGATGGTGCTCTTCTCCGCCCCAAATGTTGTGATAAAAGGTGTGGGCGTCGTGGCTGTCGTAATAGCTCTTGGCCGTCTCGATGACCGGAGACTGTTCACTACTCATTGCTGTTCCTCCTTGTTGAGGTTCGGCTGGTTCTGCGCTTCCCGCTGGCATCTTTCGCCGCATGACTGCCATGCTGTTTTTTTGCGGGACCGCTTGGCCGCTGCATGCTCCACTGGACGAAGCGGCCCGCTCCGGGAGTCGACCTGTTTTCAGGCCGACTCCCGGAGGAACCAGCGCTGGAAAATCTGTTCACCCTGAGTGAGAATATAAAAAGATTTCGCGTCATAGGGGCCGTGGATGATCCGCTCCAGATAGCTCGGATCCGAGCGGATCTCGACGAGCTCCTTGTCGAAGAATTCGGCGTTCTCCCGCGCTCGGGCGCGCAGGGCTTCCCTGTCGCCCACCCCGGTGTCGATAAAGACGAATCGGGTGTAGTGCTTGAGCTCCTCCCGCGCTCCCCATTCCGCGGTTTCCCGGCCCAGCTTGGGAACGTATTCGTTCTCCATCATCCCCAGGGGGTCCTTGTTGTGGGCAATCCATCCCTGGGTCAGATAATAGGTTCCGGGATTGTGATGGCTTATCCGATTGTACTCCTGGATGGAGCCCAGAAAGAGAGCCACGCAATCGTGGGCCTTGGTCGCCACGAGCCCCTGCTCCGGGGCGGTGACCCCCACGATCCCGTTGGAGCAGAGGCCGTACCCCAGAACGATCTGCTCGGCCCACTGTGCGGCCCTGTCCACCTCATCCTGGAGCATCTCCGGCAACAGGTGCGGAGTGCGGTGCATGTTTTGCTCGAGATAGACGATGTGCACCCCGTCGTCATCCTTGTTGCGCAGGCTCTCCATTTCGGGCTGAAACACCGAGCAGGCGATAATGGCGCGAGGGGTGCAAGCAGGGATGACCCATTCCTCGCTGTTGGTTTCCGACAACGTCCCCGACGGCTCCTCGTGTCTTGTCACGTTTCAATTGTCATAAAAGAGGACTACATAGAACCACGCCTTGTAAAAATAAGAACGATGATCTGAGTTGACAAGACACTAGGTCCGTTTCTTAAAAAAAAAAAGAAACAAAAAAGTGGTGCTAGAATTTTTTGATTATCTTGCTTCTTCTTTTCCAAAAAAGAAGAAGCGTACTAGTGACTTGCCATGCTCAAGCTGTCGTTAAAACGGAACACATGCGTGACTATGCAGGAACATGAATAAAAACCGACAATTCAGCTTGGACAAGTTTTAGTCCAGTTTTCCTGAACGGTAGGCGTCCAGAAAGTTCATGCAGAAGGTGTCCAGACCGGCCAGGACTTCCGCGGCCTTGATATTGGCCATCAGCTTTGTATCAAGGGGGTTGATGATAGCACAGTCCAGCCCCTTGAGCACCCCCATGACCGCGAAATTCTGGTTCAACAGCTCCCGCTTGGGCAGACCGTAGGAAATGTTGGACAGGCCGCAGACAGTGTGCACCCCGTCCAGCTCGGTCATGATCCGCTCGATGGCGTTGAGGAATTCCACCCCGTAGCGATCGTTTGTGGAAACGGGCTGTACAAGGGGATCCACATAGATATTCTCTTTCTTGGCCCCTTTCTGGACCAGGGAGTTGACCAGCTTTTCTGCAATTGCGAAGCGATCCTCGGCGGATTCGGGCATGCCCTGGTCGCTCATGCACAGGGCGACCACCTTGCAGTCCCTGCCGGTCACAATGGGCATCAGTGCCTCGTAGCGGTCGGCCTCCAGGGAGATGGAATTGATCATGGGAACGCCCTGGTGCTGCTCGAAAGCGGTTTCCACAACATCGGGATCCGGGCTGTCAATACAGCAGGGGGCGTCGACGACCTGTTGCACGGTCTGGATGAGCCACTTCATGTACTCCTTTTCCCTGCCCACAAAGGTGCCTGCATTGACATCGATGTAGTCCGCTCCGCTATCCCGCTGCTGTTTGGCCGTTTCCTGGATGAAGTTCGCATCTTCCGCCTTGATCGCCTCACCGATTTTCTTTCTGCTCGCGTTGATGAGCTCTCCCACAATCTCCATACGAACCTCCTCTGGATGCTTCCCCTGCCCGGATTACGACAGGTCCATTGTGTATACTGCAATCCATGGCCCTGGTATGTCTACCCGTTCACCCGAAAAAAGGACGTTGAAAATCATTACCATTTCGGATTCCTTGCATTTTTCCACGTACACTCCCCGCTCTCTGATTTTCAACATCCCAAGTTCCCTGGGATCGAGTTGCGAGCAATCTTTACCGCAGCGCTCGAGGGATACGGCTCAGTCACGTCGCGATGTGAGCGTGATGGTATTTCCCAACTCCTCCGCCAAGTCCTTGAGATCGCGGCGCAGGGACCGATCGTCCACCTCATCCGGAACCTCGACCTGGATGCGCATGCTGAGATGAGGCGTCAGATCCGAGAAGGATTCCTCCACCCTGGTGCTCATCTGCAGGATGTTGATCTCCCTGGAGGCCAGGAGACGAGACAGGCGATAGACAACCCCAGGCCTGTCCTCACCCTGGACGCGAATGTCGTATTGGGGAAGAACACTCGCCTTTGTGCCGCGTCCGATGCCCTCACCCTGCACGGGAAAAAGGTGAACTGCGAGGTCCTTGTCCCTGCGCAGGACTTGGCACTGGTCCTGCAGCTTCCGGGGCGCATCTTCAGCCAGAAGGCCTACCTGGAGCATGAGGCTAAAGTGCTCCCCCAACAGGGTCATGAAGGAATTCTCTATGTTTCCCCCCGCGGTGAAAACGGCCTCGCTGACCTCCGCAACGACTCCAGTGCGATTGCTCCCGACAGCTGAGAGAATGTACTGCTGTTCCATTCAGTGCGCCTTCAATCCTTTTCCGCAGAAAACTCCCGGCAAAGGCCCAAGGCCTGTGGCCCGCCGCTTCGAAGCTCCAAAATGATATCAGCCGAACACCTCGGAGAGCCTGGGATTGCCCACAGCCCTGGCCTGAATGCGCTGCAGGGCCCCCTCCACCTTCTCCTCAGTGCGCAGCTGGGGGTCCTCCGCCCCGGCGTCCTCGGCCGCCTCGCGCGCGGCGCGGCTGACCGCTCTCCGGGCGTAGCGCCTGGCCTCATCCAGCTCCATAAAGGAAGTGGTCTCTGCCTCGAACTGGACCATATAGGCCCGTCCCTCCTCGCTTTCCTGCACGAAGACGAGGGCCTCCTTGTCCACGACGACCGAACCGGCCACAGCCCCTACGGCATTGGCCACATGGGGATGCGGCGGAAGCTCGAAGCGAGCGTGAAATTTATCCGCCATCCTGCTCACGAATATCTCCGCGGGAGCGCCGATGCCGATAAGCGGATACCTGCTGCCGATGCTCACGGCGAGGTGCGCATTCTCGGGATTGAGTCCCTGACTCACAAGCCATTCACCCCACTGGCCGTCCACCTCCTCGGGCAGACCGGGCACGCTCTGCCTGGCCAGAAAAATGGCCGCCTCCCGGCTCATTTGGTCCACGATGTGACCCAGGATACGGTCCGCAAGGTCCTTGGCCCGTGCCCCGTGGACCCCGCTCACAAACTTCAGGGCCTGGGATGCGGCGCGCTCGTCGCCGATATCCAGCTCGCCCTTGAAGTGGAGCAGGTCCGTCGGCGTGAGAGCGGAGTACCCGATGAGGCCCCTGTCCACCAGCTCCTGGATCGGGAGCTGGACCGAATGATTGACCTCGAGCTTGCTCAGGGCCGTGTGCAGATTGCAGGGCCCCTGGGCCAGAAGCTCCACAAGGGCCTGTTTCTTGGGCTCATCCTCGATTTCCTGCATTGCCGCCTCGATGTCCCGGGCCAGATAGAGGTATTCCATTCTGGCCTGGCTCTCACCGCTCCGGCGCCTCTGTGCCGTGGCGACGATCTCTTCTCCCACCTCGGGGTGTTTGAGCGCCAATCGGGAAATGGGAACAATCCGCTCCGGTCCGACCTGATACTTGTCCGCCGAGGACACCCGTATCCTGCTGTCGCAGCCGATGCACACGGTCCGGATGCGCGCCGCCTTGACCGCGGTTTCGATGTTCCCGACCCGGGCCCCTTGATCGCTCACGGCGATAGCCCCGTCCTCGATGAGGGCCATGTCCGTCGTGGTGCCCCCCACGTCGACAACCAGGGCGCTGCTGCAGGAGGAGAGGAATCTGCCTCCGATGGTGCTGGCGGACGGGCCGGACAGTACCGTCTCCACAGGCTTCTTAACAGCCTCGGTGTAGGGCATGAGGGATCCATCCCCCTTGACGATCATCAGGGGGGCGTTGAATCCGAGCTCCTTCATGGAGCTCTTGACCGCCTGGATGAACTCCTGCATCACGGCAACCAGCGAGGCGTTCAGGGAAGCCGTCGCCGCCCGCTTGACCGAATCCAGCTGTGTGGAGAGCTGGTGTCCGAGAACCACGGGGATATCGGTCTCCTCCTGCAGGACGCGCAGAACGCTTTCCTCATGGTCCGGATTCAGCGGACTGAAATAGCTGGATATGGCCAGCGCTTCCAGATGGTCCTTGTTGTCCCGAACCCACTGGCGTATGCCCTCCAGATCCGGAGGGGACTTTTCCTCGCCCTGGGCGTTGTGGCCGCCCTGGAAGTAGGAGAAATTCCTGGTTGCGAACTTGGATTCCAGACCGTAGCTGGCCAGCAGATCCTGATCGTATCCCAACAGGAGAAGGCCCACGGCCTTGATCCTGCCCTGGGCGATGGAGTTGGTGGCCAGGGTGCTGGATATGCCCGCCAGCTTCACGCGCGCCGTGGCCTCTATGCAAAGATCCCGCAGAACCGTGCTGATCCCTTTGGTCAAGTCCTCGTAAGTGGTCAGGGTCTTGGCCGAGGCCAGCACCTGCCTGGATCGATAGTCCAGGAGCACCCCGTCGGTGTAGGTCCCGCCGGTGTCGATGCCGAGCACGTAGTCGCCGCCCTCGGTGTCACTGCCGAAATCGATTCCCGCTTTCGCTGATTTGATGCTTTCTGCTCGAGACATAGTCCTTGATGTATGCGATCGGCCCGTGAGTGAGCCCGATCCGGGCTCCCCGGCTAGGCCAGATCATTTCCGGTGATTCGTGCTTTCGCTCGGAAAAGCGTTGATATCGGTATGCGATGGCAAGGAGGGGGATCGCCGGAGATTGCCGGGTCTCCCTCGCGCCTTCCAGCGGGGCCGCCGCGGCCGGATCCGCAGCGGCCCGCAGGAAGCGGCAGGAGGGGCCTTACAGGCCCTCTCGTTCCACTCGTTCGACAGCGCCGTCGACCACTTTCTGGATATCCTTCTTCACATCATCCGGGACCTTGCTGATGGGCCCTTCGTAGTTTTCCAGGATATCCCGGGTTTTGTTGATCACCCGTTCCTTCATGGTCTTGCGGCCGGTCTTGTCCCAGTCCTCGAAGTTCTGGCGGTCCATGAGGCTGGGGCGCCAGTGCTTGCGAAACCACTTCATGGTGTGGTCCTCGTAGAGGTAGTGGCCGCCGGAGCCGACATTGTTGATCTCATTCAGGGCCAGGCTCTCCTCGCTGACATCCAGGCCATTCTCGATCACGCGAGCCATGCCGATAATCTCGTCGTCCATGACCGTCTGGAAGATGTCCCCCGTCTTGCCGGACTCGGTGTACCCGTTGTCGTGGACGAAGTTGGCCCCGGTGAGCATGGAGGAATGGATGGACAGGGCCGCCTCGATCCCGGACTGGATCTCCATGGTCTTGGTGTCCGTGCACCCGGAAGTGCCGAACATGGGGAGACCGCAGTAGCGGGCCATTTCGGTGAGGCCCCCGCAGAGCACATTCAGCTCGGGGGCGCCGTAGGAGTAGATGGCGCGCTGCATGTCCAGCGGAGACTGCACGCCGCCCAGGATAACGCAGGTCCCCGGATTGATGAGCTGGGACAGGACCACCCCCACCATGGACTCGGACAGGGCGACCACGATCTGTCCGGAATGTGTGGCCGGAACCGTGGCCCCGCCGATGGCGCAGGGGCTGTAGTCCTGGGGAATGCCGTGCTCAGCGCAGTACATCAGCTTGTCGATGGCGTGGAAGTCGCTGACCAGGGGAGAAATTGGCTCGCTGTACAGGATGTAGTTGGGCTTTTTCTTGAAGGCCTCCTCACCCCCGGCCATGATGCACCCGATGCGGTGCAGGTCCTTCGCTCCGCCGCGATGGAAGGCCCAGGCCATGATGGGCGTTGTCGTGTTCTGGATCATGTCCGCGAACTCGTACACGTCCTCGGTGCCGCGCGGGACGTCGCTGATGGAGATCAGGCCCTCCACGAATCCAATGTTGTCCAGGGCGTCGCAGACCTTGGCCGTGGTGGTGGCGTCCTCGCGAAGACACTGCCTGCGCTCCAGGGTGTACGGATCCCGGTAATAGACCAGGGTGGGCCCGGGACCGAAGTAGCTCCGGTTCTCCTCCACGTAGATGCGCGAATTGCCCTCCCAGTCGTAGATGGTGGTCATCAGGGGGATGCTCTGCAGAGCCTGGCGCACCAGCTTGGGAGGTATACAGACCCGGACGCCGTCCACCTTGCACCCGTGTTTCTTGAAGATCTCTCGAGCCCCTTCGTGGTGGACATCAGCCCCTGTATCCTGGAGCACCTTGAGCATTCCGTGGAATATGGTTTCCTTTTGGTCCTCAGCGAGAAAGGAGAAGCGAGGACTCCGATTGATTGTATAATTGGTTCGAACACTACCCATGTAAATCCTCCTTGGCGTATTTCCCCAAGGCCGGTTGCTCTCCTTCACAGGCCGGCCGGATAAGCCTATTTAGCGTGTCGTTCATCCGCATCCTGGACGATCTTCTTGAGCTCCTGGTGTCGCTTCTCGTCGATAGGAGCCGGCTCGTGCTCCTTCAGGATCCGGTCCGTTTCGGACTGGATGCGGTCGGCCATGGTATACTGGCCCTCGCGAACCCATGTCGCGTAATCCGAGCGGTCCTGCAGCTTCGGCTGGAACCATTCCTTGTAATGGTTCAGGGTGTGCTCGGAGGTGAGGAACTCCCCACCGGGTCCGACCTCGTCGATGAGCTCCAGAGCCAGGTATTCCTCCTCTGTATTGATGCCCTTGCCGATCTGCTTGACCATGCCGATGATTTCGTTGTTCATGACCAGGCTTTCCAGGGAGGCGTTCACGCCGCTGTCCAGGTATCCCACGTCGTGCACCAGGTTCGCTCCGGACAGGAAGGCGTAGTAGAGGCTGGTTGCGGATTCGATCGCGGCCTGTTCATCCAGCGTCTTGGAGTCGGTACAGCCCCCTGTGGAGAACATGGGCAACCCGAGCCACTTGGAGACATCGGTATTCGCCGCGGAGGCGAGGGAGAGCTCGGGAGAGCCGTAGGAATAGGTCGTGGTCAGCATGTCCAGCACCGTGGTCACGCCGCCCATGACCAGGGGCATGCCCGGATTCTTGAGATAGGTGAGCACCGAGGCCATCAGGGTCTCGGCCAGGGACTGAACGATCATGCCCGCCATGCTTGCCGGAGCGGTGGCCCCGGCGCTAGGGCAGGGCGTGTACATGCAGGGAATACCCTTCTCCGCGCTGAACAGAAGCTTTTCCACCGCGCTGCGGTCGTTCATGAGCGGGGAAATGGGCTCAATATAGGTAATGAACATGGGATTGAGCCGGTATTCCTTTTCATCCCCCCCGCGGAACAGATTGCACATGCGCCACAGGTCCTCCAGTCCCTCGCCGTCCACGCTGGTCAGGACCATGGGCTTGGTGCACCCCTCGAGCATGGCCAGACACTGATGCCGATCATAGGTCTGGGTATTGGGGCAGTCCTGGACGATGCCGTGGGACATGAAGAAGTCCAGATTGGGCAGATAGTTCACGATGCGTCCGGCATCGTAGACGTCTCTGTACGTGGTCCGCCTTCGCTCACCGGTTTCCCTGTCGTAGGTAAAGGGCAGGTCGGATCCGGTTCCGAAATTGACGGTGTCCTTGTCCAGCGAGATCCGATTCTCACCCGTACGCCCGGTCAGATTGATCTTCCGGGGATGGGTCTTGATGGCTCGCTCCACCAGGGACAGGGGAACGCGAACCAGATTCTCGTCCGTGACCACGGCATCGCTATTTCGAAACAGCTCCAGGGCCTCCTCGTGGTAAAAACGGGCCCCGGTTCTTTGAATGACATCCAGGGCGGCGGAGTATATCCGCTCGATCTGATCTTCGGACAACACCCGAAAATAGGGCGTTTCTTGGATCGTCTGATTGATCTTGGGCATAGAGGAACTCCTGCTTCAAACGTTTTCGGAAATAGAGTGAGGGGAGAAGCCGTTTCAGCGCTTGATCAGCTCCAGGGCCTTCTCCGTCCCGATGGACGCATTGGGGGCATAGGCGTCCGCACCGATTTCATCGGCAAAGTCGTCTGTCACAGGAGCTCCGCCGATCATGACCTTGACCTGATCCCGGATTCCGGCTTCCTTCAGGGCATTAATAACCTCGCCCATCTTGGGCATGGTTGTGGTCAACAGGGCGGAAAGGCCCAGAATCTGCGGTTTGTGCTCCTTGACGGCGTTCACGATGTCCTCCGTCTTCTGATCGATACCCATATCGACGACTTGGAAGCCGGAACCCTCCATCATCATGCCGGCCAGGTTCTTGCCGATGTCGTGCAGATCGCCCTGCACAGTTGCGGTCACCACGGTTCCGGCCTGGGAGCTCGAGGCTTCGGAGAGCTTGGGTCGCAGCTTCTCCATAGCCCCCTGCATGGCCTTGGCAGATCGCAAAACCTCCGGGATGAACATCTCGCAGTCCTTGAACTTCTTGCTCACTACTTCCATCCCGGCAAAAAGGCCGCTCTGGAGGACCTCTTCAGGATCGGCACCCTCATCCAGAAGCTCCTGAGTCAACTTGGTGACTTCCTCAACATTCCCGCTCAACAGGCCGTCGGCGATCTTGCCCAGCTTCTCAGACATAAACAACTCCTTTGGATTGTTAGCGTTGCCTTTTCACCTTTCCTGCCAAGGACCAATTTATAAATAGATAAAAAATCTTTTGAAGTATGATCAACACGATACGAAAACATAAACAAAAAGAGATCAAAATCAAAATAATTATTTGTACATATGTAAAAAATCAAATTCTTTGAAACTTATTAATTTTCAATATATAACAATATAAACATAATGCATTAATTACTTTTTTTTAATAGAAAATATGTTCAATACAACTTAATATTTTTTTTTGATAGCAAATGGTACATATCATGTACAGACTGATAATTTAAGTATATGCCCCCTATACTAAACTGCGGACATCGAGTCAAGGACATTATTCAATGATTTCTTCCGGCTTGTAAGTTCATTGATAACAAGATTCTTAAAGTTTTTTCCATAATACTTTCGAGATATGTATTCCATTGTATGCAAAGAAGAACCCTGACTTTTCATAGCATTCAAAGAACGTGATATACCTATTTTACAAGAAGGACAGCTCACAAGAATTTTCGTTTTATTAGTACTATCACTAATTGTGCTTCTCAAAGAGGATTGTTTTCTTTTTCTTAACCGATTATAAACTTTCGGATTCGTCAGTGCACCCAATCCACTCTCAGCACAACAATATTTGGATATATCTATGTCTTTATTGAAAATATTTTGCAATTCATGTGTGTAAATTAAATCCGATTGGGCCGGATCGACACCATGAAAAGCATGATGACACGAAGAGTGGAATATAATATTTTCGTCATCTTGAAAAGAATTCCGCTGATCCTTTTGTAAGAATGGTGCCAAAAACTGAAAGACATCATACGTTGAAAGGTCGGGACTGACAGCTTTGTGGAGCCCGTAATTCTCTAGAGCGGCCCTGCAGGTTCCACAAGAAGTCAAAAGGCCTTGCACCTCGAGTCCTCTGTCCTGCGCCTGATCCAGAAGATCCTTCAGTTGCCGGGTATTTCTCTGTCTGTTCTGGGCGAAGGTTTCGGAGCATCCCGCGGAGAGCAAAGGGTAGCCGCAGCACTGATGGTCCTGGGGAACCACCACTGCATAGCCGGCATAAAGCAGCTCATGCATGGAAGACAATCCGATGCTGGGATAGAACAGCGCTGAGCCGCAGCCGGGAAAATATATGACCGTGGATCTGCCGTCCCACTTCTCCTCATCCGGAAGAAAGACATTCCCCGAAGACGTATTCAGAAGCTCGTGGAGCTGACCGTACTCCAGTTTCGGGCCCGGAGCCTGGAACATGGGATTTTCGGCACGCCTCCGCCAGAAGGAGGGCAGAAAACGGATTGTCTTGTTTTGTATGTTCTGCCCCAATGTGGCTATTTTGGCCATGGTCTGGATTCGCTCGGGCTCCTGACCGAGATAATTGAGCATCCTGGACTTGAAGTCCAAGCCGAAAGATGTCTCGCTTTCCAGATAGGAACGGACATTTATGGTGACGTCCGCGGAATCGATTTTGACCGGACAAATGCTGTTGCATTTGCCGCAGGCGGTACAAAAATCCATCAATTCCTTGAGCTGATTCAACAGATCCTCATCCGGCTTCCGGGAATCATTGACTGTTTGCGTGTAAAGAAGCGCATCGAGAATGACCCCCATGCTGATATTCTTATTCCTCGGATGATAGAGCAGCCCCTTTTGCGGATAGTACATGGGGCAAACCTGCTTACATTTGCCGCAACGGGTGCATATCTGAATATGCTTGAGCTGCTGCGAAAGCTGTTCCTTGTGCGGCAGGTCCAGAGAGGAGAAATCCTGGATCAGCCTGTCCCAGGAAAATGTATACGGATTGACCACAAGCTCCTTGCTGCATAATTTCTCCGGATTCATGATCCCATGGGGATCGACTTGCTTGCGGTATTCGGCGAGGTCGTCGATCTTGTCCTCGGACAGATAGCCGATCTTGGTGATGCCGATACCGTGCTCACCCGATACCTGCCCACCCAGACTGAGCACCTTCTTGAACACTCGATCCACGGCTTCCTCGGCCTGGTGGAGCATTTCCGGATTGTTGGCATGCACTGGAATATTCACGTGACAGTTGCCGTCTCCCGCGTGCATGTGATTGGCGATCTCCACACGCGTGCTGAAAAGCTCTTCCTCGATTTTTTGAAGCACGTGCTTCTGTTCCGGATAGCGATAGAACAAATCCTGGAAAAAATAATGCGCCTGCAATGCGAAATCCTGCTCCGCATTGACATGGTCCAGGATGTTCCCGGCAAGAAGCCTTTGAGTAATATCCAGCTCCATTTCGACGAATTCGTCATTCGTCTCTATTCCCGGCAAATCGCGAATTTTCTGGAGAGCGTTCTTATAGGCAATGGCCAAATACTTCAAATTCATGGACTCCAGAAAGTCCGAGAACTCCGGGATCTTATCCAGAGGAATGACGATGTCCTCATTGATCTTGAAACCGCTCGTTTTCCTGGAGATAGCACTCAAACGATGACGATCCTCCCAGAATTCGTGCGACTGTTCTTCATCATCGGCAACAAACACGTCCACATTCTCGTAATGTTCCGCTATATCCACTATAGTCCAGACCGTGTCATGGAGCATTCTCTTGTTATTGGAATCCAGTTGTATCAGCAGCACCGAAATCGGTTCACCTTCATAGGTTTGGGATTTTTTCTTATATTCTATTGCTCGTACATATTTACTTCCAAACTCCTCCAGAGCAGACATGGTTACGAGATTGGAATGTTTCTGAATACTATTCCTTAAGTGAACCAAATCCTTGATAACAAGTGTCGCATTGTGCATGGATTTGCCGTAAAACTCCATGCACAGGGTTTGGGAATAATCGAGTTTCTTATGCAGCGTGAACGAGGCTTCGGTAATTATTCCGTCAATGCCTTCCTTCTGGACTCCAGGCAATCCACCCAGACGCTTATTGGTCACATCCTTGCCCAGACCCTGCGTGCGGATCTCGTCGTCTCGCAACCGGATTGTATCCTCAATCTCGCCGTCCTCGTTCAATATCTCGAAGATAGCCTCTTGGTCGGGATAAATCTTGTGCCAGGGATGGTTTTGGCGGCGCACCTCGACCACCTGTCCATCCGGGTTGACCATCTTGTAGCTGTATATATTGTCCAAAGTGGTGCCGTATTCGAAGGCGTAGGGCCCTCCGGCATTTTCCGAGATATTCCCCCCCAGTGACGAGGCCATCTTGGAAGCCGGATCGATGGTGAACAAGAGATCGTGCGCGCGCGCCGCTTGTATGGCGTCCGAGGTGATAACCCCCGCCTGGGCGTGGAGCAGCATGTTTGCGGCATCCACGGAAAAGATGGATTTCAGCTTGGACATGCTCAGAATCACCGAATTCCGCTGGGCGGGGACGGCGCCGCCGGTAAGACCGGTACCTCCTCCCCTGGGCACAATGGTAAAACCCATTTCCCGAGACTGAAGAACGATTTCCTGAACCTGCTTTGTGTTCTCCGGAAAGAGAACGAGCAGGGGGACTTCCATGATGAGTCCTGTAGCATCTGTAGCGTTCTGGACGAGCGTATGGGGCGAATCACCAATGCTTTCCTCGGAAAGGCTTTTCTTCAGACGCACACTTATCTTTTCTCGTAAATCTTGTATCTCTTCGTATTCCGTCCAAAAATGTTCTATACGTGCATTTAGAAAAACATAATCATCACGGGAAAGACTTCTTTGATAATCAATTAATCGATTATAGACATCGTTATAAACGATTTTATCATCTACAAACGGATTACTATAGACTATAAATAGCTCATATGCTATATCAAGCGCTATATCTTGGACATGATTTTTCCAAGACTGAAAAATTTGCCAATCTGTTTTCAAAACAGAATTTACTATTCTTTCTTGAGAAATATTTATGTGTGGCTTATATACACTCATGAGTAATAGACCTTACGCATAAATTAGTAAAACAACTACGTATAATTAATGCGATTTATTTTCTTTTTTGGTTTGAATTTTCAAACTGAAAAATAATGACTGTATCTTGAAATGCGATTCTGATTGTATTTCTTGCTCCGAAAAATGCTTGAAAATTTATTTCGACCTCGTGAAAAAACAGCTTTCGTGAACATCCGTGCTTTTATTGTGTCCGCGACGGTGTTCTCAAATCGTGTTCAGCGAGAAAGAGCGATTAGCGATCTGCGAAAAAGATTCCGCAGTGTTGTCCCTTTCCTCGCATCTTCCCTCTCGAGACGGTTTTTTTGTCCCGATTCGCAGGCATTGGCAAAGTGTCGCGATGGAGCACTCAGCCAACTAATTGATATATCAATTCTTTGAATCCGCAGCCCTATTCATCGGAGGGCATCATCATGCATCGGGAAGCATCACCGAGCCTCTCTTCGCAATAAACGCCGCGTGTTCTTCCCGGCATGTGATGTTTGGGGAATCGGGGGGTCAGTTCTTCACTGTCCCTTTCGGATCGCCCAATTGGTCCGGGGAGTACAAAAACAGCGGAAAATCCGCGGTGAATTCCTTGATTTCTGCCGCAAGACGAGCGAGCTCCGTGTCGTTATCCCTGTATTGCAGCGCCCTGTCCATCCACTGGGCAATCTGGGCCATATGCTCTCCCTGCATGCCTCGTGTGGTCATCAGGGGTGTGCCCAGACGGATCCCCGAGGTCACAAAGGGAGATTCCGTATCCAGGGGCACGGAATTCTTGTTTACGGTAATACCCACTCTGTCCAGGGCGTCTTCCGCCTCTTTGCCGGTTACGCCCTTGTTGCGCAGATCCACAAGCAGGAGATGATTGTCCGTGCCCCCGGAAATCAGCTGATATCCCAGATCCAGGAGGCTAGAGGCCAGGGACTGCGCGTTGTCCACAACCTGTTGCTGGTACTTGCCGAACTCGGGGCGCAGTGCTTCCCCGAAGGCAACAGCCTTGGCCGCGATGGCGTGCATCAGAGGACCACCCTGGAGGCCGGGAAAAATCTGGGAATTGATGGTCTTCCCGTATGCTGTGTTTGCGCTCAGGATAAATCCGCCCCGGGGGCCTCGCAGGGATTTGTGCGTTGTGGAGGTCACGAAATCGGCATGCTGCATGGGGCTCTGATGCAGCCCGGCGGCAACAAGACCGGCAATATGGGCCATGTCCACCAACAGATATGCCCCTACCTCGTCGGCGATGCGCCTGAACGCCGAGAAGTCGATCTCCCGGGGATAGGCGCTGGCACCGGCAACGATCAGCCCGGGCCTGTGCTTGACGGCCATATCCCGGACCTGCTCGTAGTCAATGGTCTGTGACTCCGGATTCAGTCCATAGAAGACGCTCTGGTAAAGCTGTCCGGAAAAGTTCACTCTGCTTCCGTGGGTCAAGTGGCCCCCATGGGAAAGGTCCATTCCCAGCACGGTATCCCCTGGCCGGAGAAATCCGCAGTAAATGGCCATATTGGCCTGTGAACCGGAATGGGGCTGCACATTGGAGTAGGAGACCTGAAAGAGCTCCTGCACCCGCTCACGGGCAAGCGTCTCGACACGATCCGCGTTGTCGCATCCGCCATAGTATCGCCTCCCCGGATATCCCTCGGCGTATTTGTTGGTCAGACAGCTTCCGGTGGCTTCCCGGACAGCGGGCGAGGTAAGATTCTCCGAGGCGATCAGCTCAATGGTGTCCCTCTGGCGTCCCTCTTCAGCCTGGATCGCCTGCAAGACTTGCTGGTCTATTGATTGGAGATGATACTGATTTGTCATACTGAATAGTATACCCTTTTCTCTAGCGCCTTAAAAGGCACATGGTTCCAAATTGTCGGGAATTATACTGGACTATCGACGTTCCGTACGACCGAATCCCACGGTTCAGCCCGGACCGTATTGACGGGCGGCGGTAGACTTTTGGGTCGAGAAGTAGGTTTCGCTACAGGGAAGGGGATTCGGCGTCAATGTGCCTGGATGCACATCTACGATGCGCTGTGCATACTCCCTCGGCACACTCCTTCGGGGATCGGGAAGCGCCCACAAAACAGCATGTCAGTGTTTGGGACCCTGGGACCCGAAATTGGCTCCATAGCGTTCCCAAAAGGCCTGTTGGGTGAAGAAATGGGCCTGTGTTCCAGCGCACTCCACACAAAAGCTTGCGCACGTGGAACCGATCTTCGCAGCGGTCTCCAAACCTTCTCCCTGCATCAGACCCTTGATGAGTCCTGATCGAAAGGCGTCACCGGCACCGGTCGGATCCTTGACCTGCTCCGGCTTGGCCGCGGAAACCCGGATCGCTTCGGCTCCCAACTGATCGATGACCGCGCCTTCCTCGCCGAGGGTGGTCACCAGGGCGTCCGTTTTCTGCAGGAGCTGATCCTTGGAAAGTCCCGTGGCCTGCATAATCAGGCTCAACTCATAGTCGTTGGCGATCAGGATGTGGGAGCCGGTGATCATCTCTTCCAGCTGCTCTCCGGTGAAAGCGGGGATATTCTGGCCCGGGTCAAAGATATAGGGAATCCCCAGCGCCTTGTATTTGCGCGGGTAATTCTGCATATCCTGGAGATTTCCCGGAGATACTATTGCTTGGCTGTTTCTGGTCTCGAACTCTGTGAAATCCTCGTGCGTGGATCTCTCCATTGCCCCGGGATGAAAAGCGGTTATCTGATTGTCCGACTGATCCGTGGTGATATAGGCGCTCGCGCAGTTCACTTCGGGAATTTTCTTCAATCCGCCGGTATCGAGCCCAAGCTCCTGAAACCACTTTTCGTAGCGAACGAAATCGCTTCCCACGCTGGCCAGCACCGTGGGCTGCTCTCCGAGCAGGGCGAGGGAATAGGCGATATTTCCCGCTGTACCCCCGAATTTCTCCGTGAGCTCGTCGACGAGAAAACAGACGTTCAAAATGTGCAGCTTGTCCGGAAGAATGTGGTTGGCGAACTTGTCCGGAAAGCTCATGATCCTGTCATAGGCCACCGAACCGGAAACATATAGAGCCATAGCCAGTCCTCATCTGTCGCGTATGCGTACATTGTGACCGCGGAAGCCATTTATTCCGGCCTCCGCGGTCTGCAAATCCGAGTGAGCTAGATCTTGCAGGCTGTCCTCAGGTCCTCTGTGGCATCCGTTCTTTCCCAAGTGAACTCCGGATCCTCGCGCCCGAAGCTTCCGTAGCAGGAGCTCTTCTTGTAGATGGGCCTCAACAGATCCAGATGCTGAGTGATGAAATAGGGGCGCAGATCGAAGACCTCGCGTACTGCATTGGTCAGGATCTCGTCGTCGACTTCTCCAGTATCCTTGGATGTTACCAGAACGGATACCGGCTCGGCCACTCCGATGACATAGGCGATCTGCACCTCGCACTTATCCGCTATTCCCGAAGCGACAACATTTTTTGCGATATAGCGGGCCATATAGGCACCGGAGCGATCCACCTTGGAGGGGTCCTTCCCGGAGAAGGCACCACCGCCATGGCCACCCATTCCACCGTAAGTGTCCTGGATGATTTTTCGTCCAGTCATCCCGCAGTCGCCCAGCGGTCCTCCAGTGACAAAGCGGCCCGTGGTGTTGATATAGATCCTGGTGTTCTCGTCAATGAACTCCTGGGGCAGGGTGTGCTCCACGACCTCCTTCTTGATGCCCTCCTTGAGGTCCTCGTAGGAAACCTCGTCGTCGTGCTGCGCCGAAACAACCACGTTGTCGATATACTTGGGCTTCCCATTGTCGTAGACCATGGCCACCTGGGTCTTGCCGTCCGGGCGCAGGTAATCAAGTATACCCTTTTTCCGGGTAAAAGTGAGCCTGCGGCTCAACTTGTGCGCCCAATGGATCGGCGCAGGCATGAGGGTTTCCGTCTCGCGGCAGGCATAACCGAACATCATCCCCTGATCCCCGGCTCCCTGCTCCTCAGGAGCCTTCTGGTTCACGCCCTGGGCGATATCCTGGGACTGCTTGTCGATGGATGACAGCACCGCACAGGTCTCCCAGTCGAATCCCATGTCCGAGCTGGAGTATCCGATATCCTTGATGGTGTTGCGCACAATCTGGGGCAGATCGGCGTAGCCGTTCGTGGTAATCTCACCGGCGATAAAGCACATACCCGTCGTTACCAGGGTTTCGGCAGCAACCCTGGAATTGGGGTCCTGAACGATAAGAGCGTCCAGAATCCCGTCGGAAATGCGGTCCGCGACCTTATCCGGGTGCCCCTCGGTCACCGACTCCGAGCTGAACATATAATTTCCTTTTTCTCCGATCATTCGCTTCTCCTTCATGAGCCTTTGCGTTCACCCCAGGCCGGACCCGGGTCAATTCATAATCCCTCGACAAACCGCCGCCGCACTCCGGAACAGGGTATCAGCGGCTGGCAAGGCAACATATTGATTCCGCCTCGAAATCCCCTGTATCGGTCCAAAAAGTTTTTATCGGTCAACTTCGACAAAAAGCCAATATACGCTTACAAAGGCTTAGCTAGTTTTCTTTTATACGATCTATTGAATTTCATGTCAACACAATAAGCTGACTAATAAAAATTATTAGTCAAATATATGGATAGAAAGGTATAAAATAATATAATCCAGGTATTCACTAAAAATCTCTACTTGTTAATTTTTTGCTAACTTGATTGTACATATTGTTATAATGAAGAAAAAAAAATACAAAAACATCATAAAAAAAATTATTTATATCTAATATGTATTAAAAAATGCATTATCTGTATTCACTATTAGAACTAAACTATTATATATTTGCTTCAAAAATTATATATAATTTGTAACATTTATTCACTTCTACTACAAAAGAACTTTATATATTGCAGAAAATATCTTTTTCAACTGAATTGGCAATATTTATCATTTTACCAGGATATTTTGATATCTTCAAATTCATACTTTCATTGTCTTCACCTGAACCATATGCGACATGAATAAAGGTCGCGCATTCTTCGAACACATGGATCAACTCGGATTTCCGCCACTAATTATCGGATGAGCAGATGGGACGGGGTATTGGAAACAGCCTTTGGAAAAAGGAAATTCCATTCATCGTTTTGAGCTGCCTTCTTCTGGCTTCGTGAATCCTGGAGCTCGGACCTAAAGGAGGCTTTCGCGAAAAGACGGAAGGGAAGGCTCAAGTAAAGAGTGGAGGTATGTTGGGGATATTCCCGATTCTGAAGCGGAAGAAGGATGAAATTGAATGCATTGATGGATCAATGAAACGTGCATACTGCTGACTCTGTCCTTTTTACAGAGAATATTTCAGGGCAAGGGAAAATGCATGCATGCAAAAAGAGTTCATTGCGGTATGCTTTGTTTGTCTGATGCTCGCCTATTGAGGCTCTGTGCAGTGCTTATGAAATGTTCAATACCTATACCTTTGGATACAAAAATGCCCTGAATCGGGACGAGCCGTCTCGATTCAGGGCTCGTACACTCACACAGATCATTCTTCATTGATGGTATCAAAACAGACTATCTGACTGCCGTTTCCCATCTTAATGAGTTTGACTCCTTGCGCCGAACGGCTGCAAATACGGATATCCGAAACATCGAAACGGATCATTTTGTTTCCGGTGGTCAGCATGATGACCTGGTCATTTTCCTTGACCTGAATCGAGCCCAGCACCTCGCCTGTCTTGTCGTTGGGCTTCATGGTGATGACGCCCTTGCCGCCGCGGGCCTGGAGCCGATAGCTGGAAACAGGGGTTCGCTTGCCGAATCCGTGCTCGGTCACATTGAGGAGATAGGTCTCTTCCGGGCTCGTATCCACGACCACGCCGGAGACCACCTGATCGCCCTCCCTGAGCTCGATGCCCTTCACTCCGAGTGCGTTGCGGCCCATCTTGCGCACGTCCAGACAGGAAAAGCGGATGGCGTATCCCTTCTTGGTGCTCAGAATGAACTCCGAGTTCGGTGTCACCTCATGGACGGCGATCAGCTCGTCGCCCTGTTTGAGGGAGACTGCGATCAAGCCGTTGGAGCGCAGATTCTTGTAGGACTCCATCTCGGTCCGTTTGACCATCCCGTTCTTGGTGATGAAGACGTAGTCGTTATCCAGCTTCAGGGTGCTCTGCTCCAGAGCCGTGGTCACGAACTCGTTCTTCTGCAGGTCCACGAGGTTGGAGATGTGCGTGCCTTTGGCCTTTCTGCTGCTTTCCGGGATCTGGTAGACCTTGAGCTTGAACATGCGTCCCTGATTGGTGAACAGGAAGAGATCCTGGTGATTGCTCGCTGTGATCAGGGACTGAACCAGATCGGACTTGGAAACCGTTCCCCCTGTCATGCCCTTGCCGCCACGCTTTTGCTTCCCGTAGCTGGTAAGCGGCGTGCGCTTGATGTACCCGTTCCGGGTCAGGGTGATCAGGACGTCCTCGTCGGGAATGAGATCCTCGATATCGATTTCCTGGGGGTTGCTGCCCAGGATTTCCGTCATTCTGGGAGTCGCGTACTTGCTCTTGACCTCCTGCAGCTCCTCCTGGATAACACCCTTGAGCACCTCCGGGTCGCTGATCACCTTCTTGAGATACTCAATGCGCTGCAGCACCTCATCGAGCTCTTCCAGAATCTTGGAGCGCTCCATGTTCGTCAGACGCTGCAGGCGCATGTCCAGTATGGCCTGACTCTGCTCCGCGCTGAGCTCAAAGCGGTCCACGAGATTCTGTTTGGCCTCGCCCGGATTATTGGAATTGCGGATAATGGTCACCACCTCGTCGATATTGTCCTGGGCGATCTTCAAGCCCTCCAGAATGTGGGCCCGATGCTGGGCCTTCTGCAGCTCATGCCTGGAGCGGCGCAGAACAACTTCCTTCCGATGTTCGACAAACAGCTCCAGGTACTCCTTGAGATTGATCAGCTTGGGGCGGTTGTTCACCACCGCAAGCATGTTGATCCCAAAGGAGCTCTCCAGAGAGGTATACTTGTAGAGCTTGTTGATGACGATGTCGGAGAGGATTCCCCTCTTCAGATCGATAACGATCCGGATGCCCGTGCGATCCGATTCGTCCCTGAGGTCGCTGACCCCCTTGATCTTCTGCTCGTTGACCAGGTCGGCGATCTTCTTGAGCAGATTGGCCTTGTTCAGGGCATAGGGGATTTCGGTCACCACGATGGATTCCATTCCCCTGGACCGCTGCTCCACATTGAGCTTGGCCTTGACCCGCACGCTGCCCCTACCGCTGGCGTAGGCATCCCTGAGACCCTCCGCGCCGTGTATGGAAGCGCCGGTGGGAAAATCGGGCCCCTGTATATACTGGCACAATTCGGTCACATCGGCTTCCGGCTTCTGCAGGAGGTGCAGCACCCCATTGAGTACTTCATCCAGATTGTGGGGCGGCACATTGGTAGCCATGCCCACGGCGATGCCAGCCGCGCCGTTGACCAGGAGATTGGGGACCTTGGTGGGAAGAACCTCGGGTTCCTGCAGCGTGTTGTCGTAATTGGTGCGAAAATTCACCGTGTCCTTTTCGATGTCCGCAAGGAACTCGCTGGACAGCTTGGCCAGGCGACACTCCGTGTACCGCATCGCCGCCGGAGCGTCACCGTCGATGGAGCCGAAGTTCCCCTGGCCGTCCACCAGGGGGTCGCGCATATTGAAATCCTGGGCCAGCCGGACAAGGGCCTCGTAGACAGCCGCATCCCCGTGAGGGTGATACTTGCCGATCACATCGCCCACGACGCGGGCCGACTTTTTATAGGCCCGGTTGTGCAGGATCCCGAGCTCGTGCATGGCGAAGAGAATGCGCCTGTGCACGGGCTTGAGGCCGTCCCGCACATCCGGAATGGCCCTGCCGATGATGACACTCAGGGAGTATTCCAGATAGGACTTTTTGATCTCGTCCTCGATATAAACATGCTGATCCACGATTGGCACCTCGTTTGGTTTTGGCGTGTCCTCTGCTGACGTTCTGCCGCTTCACGGGCAAATCGTTCCGGCAAAGCCCCTTGTCACAATCCCGCCATGAGAGGCCTGCCGATAGGAATTGCCCGGTCGCTTGAAGCCGGCAATCAGATATCCAGATCCTCGACCGCCAGGGCGTTTTTTTCGATAAAGGCCCTGCGAGGCTCCACTTGTTCGCCCATGAGCTGCCGGAAAATGGAATCCGCTTCTTCCGCTTCCTCGATCCGGACCTGAACCAGATTCCGATTTTCCTGCCTCATGGTGGTTTCCCAGAGCTGTTCCGGATTCATTTCGCCCAAACCCTTATAGCGCTGGATGGAGAAGCGCTTGTCAGCCTCCGCGAGCACGTATTCCAACAGCTCGAAGGGCGAGTCGAAGCGCACGCTCTGACCGTTCTTCAGCGTCAGCTCAAAATCGAATTCGGGATGGCCGCGCTTCAGGTCAGCCAATAGCTCAAAGGTATGCCGGTAGAGCTTGGAGTTTAAGAACTCCACGCCCAGAGTGATCTTTTTCTCGTTGCGATCGATAAACCTCAAGAAGGTGCGGAGCTCTTCCTCGGACTCCTGATACTCGATACGGAGCGAATAGCCCTGCTGGTCCATGTATTCCCGCAACACGGGGCAAGTCTCGCTCTCGGATCCTTCTTGGGAGACTTCGCCGTCACCCTCTGAAGCAGAAGTGTCTGCGGAGCTCGGCTCGAAATCCTGAGGGGTCAGCTTCTCCCCAAATTCCACCAGGGCCAGGAAGAGATCCTCGTTCAATCCGATATTGACGGCTTCCTTGAGCTTTTCCTGCAGGGTGATGATCTTCTGCAGGAGGTCCACGAGATCCTGACCGGTGTAGAGCTTGCCATTCCCCGTATTGAGGCTTATTTCCGTGGAAATCTGCTGCAAGAGGAAGTCCTTCAGCTCCATGTCGTCCGCGATGTAGCGCTCAAACTTGGACTTGTGAACGCGATACAGGGGGGGCTTGGCAATGAAAAGATGGCCCTCGTCGATCAACTGCCTGAATTGGCGATAGAAGAAAGTGAGGAGCAGCGTCCGGATATGGGCCCCGTCCACATCCGCGTCGGTCATGATGATGATCTTGGTGTAGCGGAGCTTCTTGGGATCGTATTCGTCCTCTCCGATTCCCGCCCCCAGTGCGGTAACCAGGTGCTGGATCTCCTTGTTCTCCAGGATCTTGTCGAATCTGGTTTTTTCCACATTCATGATCTTGCCCCGCAGAGGCAGTATGGCCTGACACTTGGGATCGCGGCCCTGCTTGGCCGAGCCTCCTGCGGAATCGCCCTCCACGATGAACAACTCGCTCTGGCCGGGGTCCTTGCTCTGGCAGTCCGCCAGTTTGCCCGGCAGGGAGGAGTCGCTCAGGGCGCTTTTGCGCCGCACGAGATCCTTGGCTTTCTTGGCCGCGTCCCGGGCTCTGGCGGCCTCGACCACCTTTTCCACGATCTCCTTGGCCTCTTTGGGGTTTTCCTGGAGGTAAGAGCCGAGTCTTTCAGTGACCACCTGAGAGACGTATCCGGCAACCTCGCTGTTCCCCAGCTTGGTCTTGGTCTGTCCCTCGAACTGGGGATCCGGGAGTTTGACGCTAATGACTGCAGTCAGTCCCTCCAGGACGTCGTCGCCCATGATCTTGTGCTGGAGCTTGCGCGGCAGATCCGAATTCTGGATGTACAAGTTGATCGTGCGGGTTGCCGCGGTCTTGAATCCGGATAAATGGGTCCCCCCCTCACGGGTCCGAATGTTGTTGGCAAAAGTGTAGGTATCGCTTTTGAACCCGGAGTGATACTGCATGCAGAACTCAATGATCACGTCCTCGATCTCTCCTGTTCCGTAGATCGCGGGATGCAGGGCATGGGTGGACGCATTGAGCTTCTCCACAAAGGAGCGGATCCCGCCGTCGAACTTGAAGGTGTTCTCCTCTTGACTCCTTTCGTCGTAGACATCGATCTGGATCCCGCTGTTGAGGTAGGCGAGCTCCTCGAACCGTTTGCTCAGGGTGTGATAGCTGAGAACGATGTCTTCGAAGATGGTCTCGTCCGGCCGGAAATGGATCGTGGTGCCCGTCCTCTCCGTTTCTCCCTTGTCCATGAGCTCGGTTGCCGGCTGGCCGCGCACGTATTTCTGATAGTATTTCCTGCCCTGGCGTCGGATGGTGACTTCCAGATACTCGGCCAGGGCGTTCACCACGGAAATCCCCACTCCGTGCAGGCCGCCGGAGACCTTGTAGCTGCTGTTGTCGAACTTGCCTCCCGCGTGGAGCACGGTCATGACCACTTCCACGGCAGGGCGGTTTTCCTTGGGGTGCGTGTCCACCGGTATTCCGCGGCCGTTATCGGAAACGGTCACACTATTGTCCAGATGAATGGTCACCTTGATCCGGTCACAGTATCCGCCCATGGCCTCGTCGATGCTATTGTCCAGGATCTCGTACACAAGGTGATGCGCGCCCTGCACGTCCTGGCTTCCGATATACATGGCCGGGCGCTTTCTGACCGCGCTCAGGCCTTCCAGAATGGTAATACTGTCAGCGTTGTAATCTCGTGTGGACATAGTCGCTTTCAACCTCGAAGGGTAGGGTTATTGCAGGTTCTCGTCCTCGTAATAGACTTCTTCGGTAATATCCACGGGCATGGTTATAACAAAGTAGCCCTCGGCCCCTGGGCTGGATATTCTACAGGGCCCCAGGGCGTTCGTGAATTCGAAGAATACAGTCTGGGAATCGAAATGAGCGAGGATCTCGATGAGATCCCTGGTGGGGAAGGCTATTTTCTCCAGGTCGCCTTGGTAGTCGATCTGAAGGCTTTCCGTGGCTTCTCCCGTTTCCTGACCCTCGCTGTAGATCACCAGCTCCGAATTGTCAAAAATGAAGTAAGAGCACTGTTGTGTTTCTGTATTGAAAATGCGGAGCCTGTTGAGTGCCTCGGTCATTTCTTCCTTGTCAATTTTCATCACGGTATTCTCATTATCAAAATAGGAGAGGAAATTGCTGTATTCAGGAAAGGTATCAATGTTCAAGGGCAGACTGAAATGCTCGGTCTGCTCCTTGTCCGTGAAAAAGAGGCGCTTTTCATTCATATTGAAATAGAGTTCTTCATTATCCAGCCACTTGCGGAGTTCGAGAAGATAGGTCTTGGCGATGAGGATGCCTCCGCTTCCCAGTCGCTGGGCGAGCTCCTTGTTCTTGAAGCGGGTTAGGGCAAATTGATGTCCGTTCAGCCCGCACGCTTCGATCCATCCTTCGTGGCCTTGCGTGGGCACGAGGTTCAGATAGTGCATGTTTTCCGTATTATCGTCCGCAATGCAGAAGGCGATCCGATCGATCAGGCTCTTGAGCTCGGCGCCAGTCCACAGGACCGCGTCCTCCTGGGGAAATTGATGGAAGTGCTGGAACCAGGTGGAATCGTATGTGGGAAGCTTGTATTTCCGTTTGCCCTGCTCGAGCAAGAGGGTCTCGGATTCCTGATCCAGGCGGAACTGGATGTCCCCGGCGGGGAGCTTGCGAAGCAATTCGTGGATATTTCGTCCTTGAATGCCAACAAGACCCGGAGTGTCGCACTGTGCGGAATAGCTTCCGGTGAACTCCAGCTTGGAGTCTGTGGACATGACTGTGAGCCTGTCCTGTTCGGCCTGGAGCCAGACCGTCCGCAAAAAGGCGGCCCCTGCCTTGCTGGGAATGATACTTGCCGCTTTTTGCATACCGGGGAGAATATTCTCTTTAGGGATTTTTATCTTCATTTATAGCTCCTTATAGGGACGGTTTATATGTTCAAAATTTGATAACATATTGAATTTTATGAAATAATCATTTCAAGAGTTGTCGACATATTCTCGACAGGAAAACATTCAGCGTACGCTGCTTCCAGAAATGCGCACTTGTTCACAGCGTTGTTTCACAGTTTCGAACATGGTCTGTAGATTTCTGTCCCTTTCCAGAGAACCAAGGATCTTGTTGACGGAATGCATGACTGTGCTGTGGTCCCTTCCCCCAAAGGCTTCGCCGATACGGGGATAGGACATGTCCAGGACCTGGCGGCAAATGGTCATGCCGATCTGTCTGGCCAGAACTACCTTTCTGCGCCTGGAGCCGGAGAGGATGTCCTGTCTGGGAATACGGAAATAGTCGCTTAATTCGGAAATGATTTTCGGTGTGGACAAAGAGGAGTCCACAGAGCGGATAGTATGCTGCAGCAGGGAATCCGGGTTGCTGGTGGGGTTATGGCTCTGCCCGTCACACCTCACGGTTAGCTGATCCAAAATCTTTTCCAGGTTTCTGAAATGGGTAAACTGCCTGGCCAGATGCATGATTTGGTCATCCGAGAGATGAAGAGCCTTTTCCCTGGAAAAGTTTTCTATATAACGGATTCTGATATCCAAATCGGGCTCGTGGAGATGTACGTGGATACTCTCCTTGAGGCGTGATCGAAGTTGCGAATCAAGTTTTTGATAAATAGCGCTTAGCTCATTATATGCGATAAGGGCTTTTTGGTTGTTTTCAGAGCAGTAATGAATAAAATAAGATACTTCTGGTATTATTTTTTTGTATTTTGTAAGAGTATCAAAGTCATCTATGCATACAATGTCGAAATTTTGAAAAATATTTTGAATAGAATCATTTTTTTGTATTTTTTGAAGTTGTGAAAATATTAAGTATGGATTAATGTAAAGTATTTTATAATTGTTATTTTTTATATAATTATTCAGTATTGCTTTTAAAAGGTGCGTTTTTCCTGTACCAGATTTTCCGTATATTACAATTTTATTTGTTTCATTGTCATTTTGAATGATATGTTTTGCTGTAGTTATTGCAAATATATTTTTACTATTGTACAAAAAGTTTTGAAATAAATAATTTGGATTATATTCATATAAATTAAAATAATTTTTTTTTGTATTTTCTGTTTTATTGATTATGGTATGATTTATTTTTTTTAAATATGGAAAATTTGATAGAATATGGTTTTCAAAATTATTCTTTATTATATCACAATAGATTTGGTAAATAAAGTAATGTGGAAAGTAAACTGTGACTTCAGTTTCATCACTATTTAATTCGAGTTGTATGTATTCTATCCATTTACTATTTACCAGATAATTTTTTGAAAGAATAGAATTTTTAAAGTGTTTTATAAAGGATTCCATGGTTTTGAACAGTCGTTACTCTATCAAATATTCAATGAATTGAGGGAGAATTTCTTCAACCGGGCCGTCAAAGCGTACATCTGTGATTTCCTGAAAGGAGGTCATGCCCTTGTTGACTTCGATGATTTGTCCCCCTTTCATCTTGACTTCCCTGGGGAAAGTATTTGCCGGCGCAACCTCTCCGGAGGTTCCCGCAATGAGCATGAGATCGGTCTTCCGGACCAGTTCCTGCGTTTTTTGAAGGGCATATGCGGGGATGGCTTCACCAAAGAAGACGACATCCGGACGGATAAAGGAGCTGCACGTATCGCACCAGGGAGGTATGGCCTGGGAAGCCTTCTCCTGCACTCTGGCCCGATCTTCCTGTTTCCCGCATTTCTGGCAGGAGAAGTGCTCAAAATTGCCGTGGAACTCCACGACTTCGCTCGATCCGGCTCTTTGATGCAGATTGTCCACGTTCTGCGTGATAACCCCCCCGAGCCCGTGATGCTGTTCCAGTTTCGCCAGAGTGGTATGAGCGGCATTGGGCTGGCAGCTCAGCAAGAGGTCGGCGGTCTCCAGCAGAAATTCCCACACGGCGTGCGGATTGGTTTGCAGCGCTTCCGCCGTGGCCACTTTCATGGGATCGTATTTGCTCCAGAGCCCGCCGGGGCTCCGAAAGTCGGGAATACCGCTGGCCACGGAAACGCCCGCCCCGGTAAAGGCGATAGGGAACCTGCTCTGTTTCCAGAGCTCGGCTGCCCGCTCATAGGCATCGCGCGGTGCTTCACCCTGCATACATACTCTCCATTGCTGGGCTTATGATCCGTTGCAGCGTCCTTTTCGAGGATAAGGATACCGAAAGAGGCATCTCGATGGAGTCGTCGGGACCATCCCCATCACATATCCTTTCGCTCTTTCCCTGGATAAGAAACTGAGTCTAAGCGTTCACGGGGTTTCTTCCTTTGCCTGCCCCGTGAAATCGGGTGCCCTTTCAGGGTGTTTCACTGGGCGTCCTCTGCGCCTCTGCGGTTCACCATTCTTGCCCCCTGAATGGTTACAACTGATTGGTGCCAAAAGGCGCAGTCGGGTCCATCGAAGTTCGAATCACGCAGGGAACCTGGGCGACACGGGAGTGGCCCCTAAAAAGCTTTTTACCATCTGCATTCCCAAGTGGCAAGGCGAGGCCCCGCCTGGATCGGACCCCTTGAAACCCGGTTCAAGCCCGGCACTCACTTTATTTTTTGTATGAAAATGTATTCAACTTATTGAATTATCGAGAGAAAAAATCAAGCGTGGCTCGACGGGGCGTGCGCTGGGACCGTGTTTCATAAACGTGCGAGCCTTTGTTGTCCGCGCTATGAAGACCTTGCCGATAGCATCCTCAAAGCCCGCGCTGCAATAAGTGTGAGGAGAACATACAGTATCTCGGCTGCCGGAGCCGCTCAGTTTGCACCCGTCCGGCACTGGACGCCGGAATGAAACACTGGCCTCAGCGCACGCCCCGAC
>JAZKRN010000010.1:0-30793 GCA_036628655.1 Desulfohalobiaceae bacterium
ACTTTTTACGAACATGGGTCCTCCCGGGACCCGACTAGCTCGCTCAGGAAAAGCCGCCGCTAGGCGCGCAGGCGGAGCCCAGGGCGTCCGGATCCGCGCTGCCGCCGGTGCGCTTCACCGCGCAGAGCAGGCGCTTGACCTCCCGGCTGCCGCAGGAGGGGCAGTGGGGTGTTTCCTCGCGGCTGGAGACCATTTCCTCGAACTGATTGTCGCACTGCTTGCAGTGGAATTCGTGCAGGATCATCCTATCACCTCCGTTGTTCTGGATTCGTGAGAAACCGCGGTCGAGCAGGGGGCCGAAGGGCCGGTCTTTCTTTCGCAATCCGGTATTCCGAAAGGACTTCAGACTTGCGCGCGGTAGATGTATTATTCATGGTGATTTTTGCGGCTCAGTCAAGGGGACATTCCGGTGAAGCCAGGCTGAGTTTGTACTCATGGGATTCAATGAAACCGCCAAGGCGTCTGGGCGGTTCAAAAAATCCAAGGGACAAGCAAGGAGGGAAAAATGCTCGCAAGCGCTCAGCTTCTCGCCTTCGGCGTGGTGGTGGGACTGGCCGCTTCCTTCACCGGTCTGGGAGGCGGCTTCCTCATGGTTCCCCTGCTCCTTCTGTGGGGCTACTCCGCCCAGAAGGCGGTGGGGACCTCCTTCGCCGCCATCCTGGTCATCTCCCTGTCCGCCCTGCTCGCCCACAACAAGCTGGCCAACGTGGACATGCGGGCCGGGCTCCTTTTGGGTGTGGGCGGCGTTGTCGGCGCCCAGATCGGGGCCAGGCTCCTGGAGGGCGTGTCCACAGGCGGATTCAAGCGGGTCTTCGCCTGCATTCTGCTCGGGCTGGCGGGATACCTCTTGTATAAGGGCTGATCAGTCCCTCTTGGCCTGCCTGGAGATCTCCTCCTTGTAGGCCAGTACGCCCCGGGTAATGCCCCAGGCCAGGCGCTTGAGATAGGAGTAGTTCTGGAGGCGCTTGCGCTCGGTGGGATTGGTGAGATAGCCCGCCTCCACGAGGATGGCCGGCATTTTGGCACCCATGAGTACGTAGAAGGGGGCCTGGCGCGTCTCGCTGCCTCCCAAGTCGTAGAACTGTTCTCCGTACTGCACCGCCTCCTGCAGCACGTCGTCCGCCAGGTTGGTGGACTCCCGGATCTTGGACTTGAGCATGAGGTCGGTGAGGATGACCTCCAGGTCGCTGATCTTCTTCTTGGAGACCGAGTTTTCCCGGGCAGCCACTTCCGCCGCGTCCTTGGACGTGGCCAGGTTGAGGTTGTAGATTTCCAGACCGCGCACACGACTGTTTTCGTTGGCGTTGCAGTGGATGGAGATGAACAGGTCCGCCTTTTTGGAGTTGGCCAGGGCGGTTCGCTCCTCCAGGGGAATATGCCTGTCCCTTTTCCGGGTGTAGATGACCTTGAATCCCTTGTCCTCGAGGGTCTTGCCCAGGATTTTGGCCAGGCGGAGATTGATGTCCTTCTCCAGGACCCCGTTCACCACCGTCCCGGGTTTTTTTCCGCCGTGCCCGGGGTCCAGCATGACCGTCTCGATGCCCAGGCCCAGCTGTTGGACCAGGTCGCCGCGGACGTCGTCCTTGTTCAGGTCCAGGGGCAGCTCAGCCGTCTCGTCCCGGGGCTCGCCTCCCCCGTTGTGGCTGCCATAGATGTCCACCACCACCCGATAGGGGTTCTGCAGGGAGAAGACGCGATAGTCGTCCAGCTTTTGCAGATCCATGACGATGCGGCTTATGGACTTGCGGTGCTGACCGGCCCGGACCTTTTGCAGAAGCCCGTCGTCGATGCGCAGGGGGCTGTCCAGGTCGTCCGGAATCCAGGTGCCGGTGAGGTCCACGACCAGGCGATAGGGCTTGCCCTGGTCCGGGTTCCCCTTGAGCAGGAAGTCGTTGTACTGGACCTTTTCCGGCAGATCCAGGACCACCCGGGTATACTCCTCGTTGCTCCAGTGGCGGATGTCCTTGAGCCGGGCCATCCGGTTCAGGGACTGGCCGGAGGGGCTTTCTCCCCCATCCGCGGCGGCCTTCCTGTATTCGGCGTCCATTCCGTCCAGGAGCTTCCTGGCTTCAGGGGCCTTGTCCCCGTCGGGATATTTCTGCAACAGCTCCCGGAGCTGCCTGGCGGCCAGGCGCTGCTCCTGCAGGTGATTGAGCCGGATTTCGGCGATGTAGAGCTTGGCGTCGTCGGACCAGTCGTGCTCCGGAAAGCGGCTGAGCTGTTTCCGGAAATAGTCGACTGCCTTGCGGTAGTCCTTTTCCAGGTAGGAGCGCTTGCCCAGCTCCTGGTAGGTGCGGCCCAGGTAGTACAGCGACTTGGGTGCGTACGGGCCGTCGGAGTCCTGCCTGTAGGCCCGCTGGAAATGGCCTTTGATCTGGAGCCAGTTGGCGCGGTACTTGGCCCGCTCCGAATCTTTACGCAGATTATGGAACATGCGCCAGCCCTCCTGGAAGGCGGAGGCCGGTGAGGCGGCCCCGGCGGAGAACGCCGGGCCGAGGGTGGCGGCAATGAGCGCCAGACAGACAAGGAGTCGGAGGAGGCGCATAGGGTTCACCTATTCCACGGTTACGCTCTTGGCCAGGTTCCGGGGCTGGTCCACATCCTTGCCCAGGTACACGGCCATTTCATAGGCGAAGAACTGCAGGGCGGTCAGAAACAAAAAACCGCTCAAGGGCTCCCGCAGGGCGGGGATCTCCCACACGTCGGTCACGTCCTGGTCCAGGCCGGGCGGCGTGAGGCAGACCACCGGACCGCCCCTGGTGCGCACCTCCTGGAGATTGCTCAGCAGCTTGGCCTGCAGCCCGCTGTCCGGAGCGAGCGCAAACGTGGGGAATTCCGGGTCCACGAGGGCGATGGGCCCGTGCTTCATTTCCCCCGCGGCATAGCCCTCGGCGTGGATGTAGGAAATCTCCTTGAGCTTGAGGGCGCCCTCCAGGGCCAGCGGAAAGGAGGTCCCCCGGGCCAGGAAGAAGCAGCTCTTGGCCCAGGCGTACTTCCGGGCCAGATGCTGGGCGGTTTGCTGCATACCCTCGAGCTCGGTCTCCAGGATGGAGGGGAGGTTCTCCAGTCCGTGCAGGATGTCCCGGCATGTGTTGTCTTCGATGTGTCCCCCCGCGCGGCCCCAGTGCAGGGCCAGAAGGAGCATGGCCGTCATCTGGCTGCACATGGCCTTGGTGGAGGCGACGCTGATCTCCGGACCGGCCTGGGTGTAGATCACCCCGTCCGCCTCGCGGGCGATGGAGGAGCCCAGGACGTTGCACAGGCCCAGGACCCGGTGCCCCGCCTCCTTGGCCTGGCGCAGGCCGGCCAGGGTGTCCGCGGTTTCCCCGGACTGGCTCACCGCCAGGATCAGATCCCCTTCCTCGATGATACGGGGATTATACCGGAATTCGGAGGCGATTTCGACCTCCACGGGGATTTTGGCCCATTCCTGAAAGATGTTCCTGGCCCAGAGCCCCGCGTGATAGGAGGTCCCGCAGGCGACCACGTGCAGCCTGCGCGGCAGGGGCAGGTGGTCCAGCTCGGGCAGGGTGGTCCGGCAGCCGGAGGCATCCACCCTGCCGGCGAGGCAGTCCCGGATGACCTGGGGCTGCTCCATGATCTCCTTGAGCATGAAGTGGCGGTACCCGGACTTCTGGGCGGACTGGACGTCCCAGGAGATGTGGACCACCTCCTTGTCCAGGGGATCGAGGCTTTCTCCGTCCAGGACCTGCCACTGGGAGGGAGTGATCTGCACGATCTCGTTGTCCTCCAGAAAGACCACTTCCCGGGTGTAGGGCAGAAAGGCGGGGATGTCCGAGGCCACGAAGTTCTCCCCCTGTCCCACGCCCAGGATGAGGGGGCTGGAGTGCCGCGCGGCCCAGACCTTGCCCTCCCCGTTCAGGCTGACCAGGGCGACGGCGTAGGAACCCTCCACGCGCTGCAGGGCGGAGCTCATAGCCCGGGCGACGCTTCCGTGGCGCTTCAGTTCCTGGCCCACGAGATGGGACAAAACCTCGGTGTCCGTGTCCGAGCTGAAGACGGAGCCCTGCTCCTGGAGCTCGCGCCGGAGCTGGGTGTGATTCTCGATGATCCCGTTGTGCACCAGGGCCAGTTTCTGCTCCTGGTCCGGATGGGGATGGGCGTTCTCCTCCGAGGGCAGGCCGTGCGTGGCCCATCTGGTGTGCCCGATGCCGGTGGTGGCGTGATAAGGATTCAGGTCGGCGAGCTTGTCCTCGAGCTCCTGGATCTTGCCCTTGGCCCGCACCACGTTGAGGGCTTTGTTCTGGATCAGGGCCATGCCCGCGGAGTCGTAGCCTCTGTACTCCAGCCGTTTCAGGCCCTCCAGGATGACCGTCACCGCGGGCCGATGGCCCGCGTATCCGATGATGCCGCACATATTTCGATCCTTGCCTGACTCCGTTCCCCGTTCAACGTTCCCGGTTCAGGGTTTCCCGTTCGGCGTTCCATGCCCGTGGGGAGGCCATGGGCGATTGTTATCCCACCGCTTGGAGCTCTCCAATTTACACATTACGAGTCGGGGATCGGTCGTTTTCAGTTTAGGGGTGCTCCGTTCCGCGTTTAGCGTTCCCCGTTCTGGGTTCCCCGTTCAACGTTCGGGTTCAGGGTTCAAGGGATCCAGTCCAGGACTTGGGAGGTATCGATCGGCAGCTTCAAACAGTCCCTGCTTCAAATGGGAAACGTCTTCCTTGTCCCATATCGCAAAGCTGACGCGTTAGCCTTGCACGCATCGCCTCGAGCGCCGAGTTATACAAGGATGTCTCATCGAACCTCTACACTTCGCGCACCTGCCGAAAGGCCGACCTCGCGCAGGCAACGCTCTTCGACCTCGCTCAATCCCCCTTCGTTCATTTCCATTGCCTCGAGTCGCAAGATAGGCTTCCTCTTCAAGATCCCGGATAAGCCGAGCTGCTTCATCCCTTCGCGAAGGCAATCGACCGCCGGCTGAAAAGTACCAACAAGGATCCTTCGACCGACATACGAAATCGTGGGGTACACAGTTGCCGAACTGCCTTCGGTGCTTAGTTCCATGCGGTTCGAGAATATGCTTATGTGTACCTCCACACAAGGCTCCTTTGTTAAACCACGAAAAAACTTTCACCAATCAGGAACATCGAGCTGCCAGTCACGATAGCGTGCTCGCGAACTCGGGCCACTTGTCCGCAAAGTCGCGCAGGGCCCTGCCCCGGTGGCTTCGCTCGTTCTTCCGCTCCAGGGGCAATTCCGCTGCGGTCATCTCCAGCTCGGGGTCGTAGAAGAGGGGATCGTATCCGAAGCCGTGCTCGCCCCGGGGCTCCAGGACGATCATCCCCTCCCAGGCACCCTGGGCGAAGAAGTGGTTTCCCTGGGGGGTGCAGGTGGCGATCACGCAGCGGAACCTGGCGGTTCTGCGGGAAAAGGGGATCCCTTCCAGACGGGCCAGGAGCTTGGCGTTGTTGTCCTCGTCCGAGGCCCCGGGGCCGTTGTAGCGCGCGGAGTAGACCCCGGGCTCGCCGCCAAGGGCGTCCACCTCCAGCCCGGAGTCGTCCGCCATGCAGATGACCCCGGTATGCCAGGCCACGGTGCGGGCCTTGTACAGGGCGTTCTCCTCGAAGGTACGCCCCGGCTCGGGAATTTCCGGGAGGTCGGGGAATCGGTCCAGCCCGAGGATCCGGGCCCCGGTACCGAGCTCGGAGAAAATGGCGCCGATCTCTTCCAGCTTGCCCTTGTTGCGGGTGCCGACGACGATATCCATACCCGGTCTCCGCATTGCGGCTTATTGGTGTCGGTGACAATGGGAGCTCCGCCGGTTCCCAGGGCTTCCGGAAAAGGCAGGTAGCCCAGGCCCGGCAAGATGGAAGCTCCGCCCATTGCCTACACCGCCCCCGCGCAAAAGGTCAATCCCGGTGACGGAGAGGCGCGGGTCGCCGCGAAAGCGGCTTGCAGTCCGCGCTCACCTGAGATATGTTTTCTGCTTCCGCGGCAAAGGGCGCGTGACGGACACGGAACAGCATACGTCCTTTGTGCGGCGAATTCAACAACAGGAAACGGATTATGCCGGAATCCATTCCCATTCATACCATCAGCCTGGGCTGCCCCAAGAATCTCGTGGACACGGAACGGATCCTCGGCGCCCTGGGCGATTACTTTAGGCCGGTGGAATCCCCAGAGGAGGCGGAGGTCGTTCTGATCAATACCTGCGGCTTTATTCAACCCGCGGTGGAGGAATCCATCCAGACCATCCTGGAAGCGGTTAGGGACGCGGCCGAGCTCTCTCCCCGTCCCCTTGTGGCGGTGACCGGATGCATGCTCGCCCGCTACGGCAGGGAGCTGGAGGAGGAGCTCCCCGAGGTGGACGTCTGGGTGCCCCTGGATCGGCAGCACGAGGCCGGGGAATACCTCCTGCGGGCGCTGGACAGGGACATGCCGGCAGGGGAGAGGAAAGAGCCCCAGAATGCAGATGCCGTCCCGGAGCGGGTGATCAGCACCGGGGCCTCCTACGCCTATCTCAAGATCAGCGAGGGCTGCGACCGCTCCTGCAGCTTTTGCCTCATTCCGGACATCAGGGGCGGGATGCGCTCCCGCAGCATCGAGTCCCTCAAGGAGGAGGCCCGCTCCCTGTTGGATCAGGGAGTGCGGGAGCTTATCGTGGTGGGGCAGGACGTGACCCGATACGGCCGCGATCTGGGGCCGGACCAGGACCTGCCCGCCCTGCTGCGGGAGCTGGCCTCTTTGCCCGGACTGGCCTGGCTCAGGCTGATGTACCTCTATCCCTCCGGGATCAACGAGCGCCTGCTCGCCTCCCTGCGCGAGCTCATGCCGCCGCTGCTGCCCTATTTCGACATCCCCCTGCAGCACGCCCATCCGGATATCCTCAAGGCCATGGGCCGGCCCTTCGCCACCCAGCCGGATCGGGTGGTGGATCTGGTGCGGAGCCACTTCTCCGAGGCCAGCCTGCGAACGACCTTGCTTACTGGCTTTCCCGGAGAGGGTGAGCAGCACTTCCGGACCCTGGAGGATTTTGTGCGCAGGAAGCGCTTCCAGCACATGGGGGTGTTCGCCTTTTGCGCAGAGGAAGGAGTCCGGGCGGCGGAATTTCCCGGACAGGTGGACGAGGAGGTGAAGGAGGCCCGCAGGAGCGCGCTGATGGGCCTCCAGGCCGAGATCAGCGAGGAGCAGCTCGAGGCCTGTCAGGGTCAGGAGATGACCGTCCTCGTGGACCGGCCCAATCCGGAATGGCCCACCCTGTACGAGGGCCGCGTCTGGTTCCAGGCCCCGGAGGTGGACGGTATCTGCTACGTGAGCGGGGAGGACCTCTCTCCAGGAGACATGGTGACCGCCCGGATCGAGGAGACCAGGACCCATGACCTCATAGCCCTGGCCTGAGGCGGAGAAATCGTTCTCCGGCTTTCGTCTCCGACCTGCGTAAACGGGTTTCTCCCGGCCGCTTGCCGACCGGGAGAAACATCGTGCCTTCCTTTCGGGGGAAAGCATTCCCCGTCAGCCTCTTCCTGCGGCGTGAAGAGGAGGAGCCTAGCCCCGCAGCCGGGAAGCGATGTCCTCGGCGATATCCGTTAGCCCAAGCTCCGCGAGCTTATCCCGGGTGGGGATGCCCTTGTCCGCGCTCCAGCCCCTCTGCTTCCAGTACTGGGGCAGGGCCTGATCGAAGAGCTTGGCACTGTCTCCGCCGAAAGCCGCTTTTCCCTTATACGGTCCCGTGGGCAGGGGCTCTTCGAACCAGCGCCTGGGGAACATCGAGGGGGAATCCCACTCCTGCCTGGGATTTTTGACGTTCAGGGCGTGGAGGTTGAAGAGCCGGGACAGGGCATAGGCCCTCTCGCCCACCCTGAGGAACTCCTGTTTGCTGAAGTCGCTCCAGCCGGTGACTGCCCGGACCAGCTCCACGTTGCCCTCGTCGCCCCAGAAACCGCCGGCGAAGAGGCAGTAGACCATGGAGTTGATCGCGGCGGTGGTGTTCTGGCCCTGCACCGCTCCCTCATAGTCGATGGGCTCCTTCATGAAGGCTCCGGAGCCGCCCCCGGTGTGCTCGCAGGGCCGCTCCACGGTCACGTATTCCAGGGCGTTGCGGTCGTGGTTGCTCCGGGTCCCGTGGGCCGGCTGGGCGTATCGCTTGCCGGTCATGCTGTAGTACATGATCCCCTCGTCGCCCTTTTTCCGGCTGAAGTGCCTGGCTGTCTCGTACGTGCCCCGGCCCAGGACCTCGCCCACGCCCTTGCGCTGCACGACCCGCTCCATGAGAACCTTGACGGACTCCACGTCCCCCCACCGGATATCGATGCCGTCCAAATCCGCAGGGCTGATCAGGTCCCTTTGCCGCAGCTCCATGAGCAGCCCCAGCAGGGCGCCTCCTTCGATGAAGTCCATGCCCTGGTTGTCGAAGAGGCGGGTGGTATACTGCGACTTGGCCGCGTTCTCCACCATGTCCTCGGTGGTCCCGGAATAGGGGTCTCCCGGGTCCATGTCCCCGGTTTCCAGGTATCCGATGTTTCCGCCGACCATGCCCATGGCCTCCCAGTCGGGCATGTCGGTAATGGTCTGGTCCAGGAAGGACTTCTTGCTGGTCACCTCGGTGGGATAGAGGCAGTGCAGGGCGCATCCGGGGCAGGACTGCTTCCGCACAAAGCTTAGCCTGTCCATGAAGGGACCGGACAGGGTCTTGACCGTTTTGGGGTCCGCCCAGGACTCCCACTGCCAGTTCCGGATGGGATAGCCGCCGAGCACGTTGCTCTCCTTGGCGCTGATCCCGGCGGTTCCGTAGCTGCGCCAGAAATGGCTCTTGCCTTCCCGCTCCCGGATCCCGCGTGAGATGCGCAGGAACTTCTTCTTGTCCGCGAATCTCTGGCCCTTGGTGCCCCGGACCACGATGCCCTTGAGATGCTTGGAGCCCGCGACCGCGCCCGAGCCGTAGCGGCCGTGGGCCCTGGCCCCCTCGGTGACCATGTTCGCGAACCAGACCCTGTTTTCCCCTGCCGGGCCGATGACCCAGGCGCTGGCCAGTCGCTTAGCTCCGATACCCTTTTCACTCGGAGGTCTGAGGTTGGCCCACTTCTCGGTCATGTCCTCGGAGGAAAGCATATTCCCGGATTGCTCCAAAGGGGCGAGGACCTGTTTGCGTAGCGCCATTTCCGCCTCTTCTGCCCCCATGCCCCAGTAGTCGCCTGCGTCGCGGATCTCGATGTCCTGGTCCACGATTGCGAGGTACACGGGCTTGTCCGCTTTGCCCACAATCTGGATCCCGTCCCAGCCAGCGAACTTGAGATTCGATCCGCCCTGGCCGCCGCAGAGGGTTGTGCAGTTGAAGCCGTAAGGGCTCTTGGTCACGATGGCTGTTCGCGCATTGGGGGATATCCCTGTTACAGGCCCCACCAGGAGCTGGAGCATGTTTTCCGGGCCCATCGGGTCGGCATCCGGATCCGCAAGGCCCTCCCGCAGCAGGTAATACATCCCCATGGCCCAACCGCCGAGATATTTCCTGTAGACCTCTTTCGGAGGCTTGAGAGTGCTCACCGAGCCCGAGGAGAGGTCCACTCTGGCGATCTTGCCGGTATATCCGTATGTGTCCGCCATTAGAGATCCCTCCCTTGGTTGAACATTTTCCGGTAGAGCATCTCCGCCGCATCGTCCGGAGTGTTCGCATAGTAGCGGCCGTTGACCAGGACCGGGATGAAGCGAAGGGCGCCTTCCTCAGGACAGGCCCGGACGCAGGCGGGATCTCCGCCGCAGCGGGTGCACACCTGGGCCTTGCCTTCCAGGGGATCGAAGAAGATGCCGCTGCCGAACTGCTGTTCGCAAACCTCGAGGCAACGGCCGCACATGTCGATGCCCAGGCATTTCTTGCGGTCCACGCTCATGTAGCCCCCTCCAGTGTATCCCGGCTTGCCCTCGCCCTCGGGGACCGTGTGCAGTGCTCCGGTGGGACAGACCGCCTCGCAGGGATGCTTCTGGCTGCCCTCGGCCCACTTGATCAGCTCACAGTGCTGGCAGACGTCCACGAAATCCACGAACTGAAAGCGCATGGGCCGGATTCTGGAGAATTCCAGGTTGATGGTGTCCTGTGCCTCTTCCGGTGCGATCTCCTGCATGAACTTGTCCGCGCAGGCCATGGCACAGGAGAGACAGCCGGTGCACTTGGCGGGGTCGATGACCAGGGTGTGGTTTGTGGCAACCTCGGACTCCTCTGCCCGCTCCGCTGCCAGGCCGGTGTCAGCCAATAGCCCCGCCGCTGAGACGGACAGCCCCAAAGCGGTGAGCATGCGGATAAAGGCCCTCCTGCTGATCCAGCCCTTCTCGAACTGGCTCGCAAGCTCGAGGGCCCGTTCTCGAGTCGACGCATCCATAACTCCCCCTCCCTTTTTGTTTCCTGTGGGCGAGCCCCAAGGAAAGGGACGCCCTGTATCCCCTGCTGACAGGTGCGTGCGGATCGGGAGCGGCACAAGATGGGTTCCGAAGGACAGATGTGCACGTACAGGAGTGTATTTTCTGTTTAGTATTGGTGGGGAAACGGGGTCAATAGGTGAAAAAGCGGAAAATGCACGGAAACAACGGGAACCGATTGTTGCTGTATCTGTCGCGGGGGAGTGGAAGGAATGAGATGTTCAGGGAGCATTCATGCGTCCGTGGATGCAGACGCGGATGAAGGGGCATGCTTGGAGATGGGCTCCGGATTTTACACAGACAGGGGCCGTAGGCATCCGGAAAAAGGTGTGTCCCGAAAGATGGGGAGAGGAGCCGGCTTACGCTTTCTGGGATGGGTGTCCGGGGGATTATCCGGTTTTGTCGGAGCCGACTTTCTTGTGCAGGACGTAGTCGTCCATGACGAATCCCCCGCCGATGTCCGCCACCTGGGCCCCGGCGTATTCAAAGCCCATGCGGCGGTACCAGGCGATGGAGTCGCTGTTGTTCTTGTTCACCGTGAGCCGGATGCGATCCAGCCCCAGCCGCAGGCAGTGGTCCCGCACCAGCTGCAGCCCGGCCTTGCCCAAGCCGCTGCCCCTTTCCCCCGGGCGCACGTAGATCTTGCTGAGCTGCAGGCTCTCTCCGTCCGGATCCCGCACGTAGGCCAGGTAGCCCGCGGGCTCGCCCCGGGCAAGCATCAGATAGTACACATACCCCTGTCCGATCTGCTCGGCGATGGCCTGGACGCTCTGGAAACGGGACAGCATGTACTCCACCTGCTCCCGGCCGATGATGGGGATGTAGTGCTCCCGCCAGATCTCTTCCGCCAGCTCCTGGACACGCTGCAGATCGTCCGGGCTTGTCCTTTCCACCAAACGGAAATCGATCACTGCCTCCCCCTCGTGTGTGATGAATCAAAGTTTTAAGTGGTATTTTCCCTTTCAACCGGAACCGGAACCGCTCAACACTCAAAGCTCAACGCAGAACGGGGAACGGGGAACGGGGAACGCGGAACGGCGCCCCTTACACGAGCCTGCTCAGGACGAAGAAAATGATCAGCCCCGCTCCCAGCGGGACATAGATATACAGTCAGGGGGTGCAGCTCGTGCCCGCCTTCCGGGCCAATAGGCCCATGGCGGCCAGTCCGCCCAGCACGGACAGGATCAGAATCAGTGTTTGCGGCATGGCATTTTCCTCCTGGTAACATAGGGGGCGGCATCATGCGGCCGCCTGCTCCAGAGACGCATCAATGAGCTGAGCGATCTTCCGGCAGGATGCGGGCAGCTTGTCCTGCCATTGCGGGTCCTGTGGAAGGGCTTCGCCAACCGTTCGCTCATCCAGCTGCATATACGCCACTTTCGTCGATCCGGTCTCGGGGTCGCGATAGACCACGATCTGCTTCGGCTGCAGCAGCACAGCCCCGCGCAAGGGATTGGCCCGGATCGTGGAATAGGCCCGCGGTGGATTGCAGACCATGACCGAGTAATACACAAAGTCCTCGGCGGTCTCCACACCGTGATCTTCGAAGGTTTCCTTCATATCATACACGTTTCGGATCACGAATCCAAAGCTCTCCGCATGGGCACGCAGGGAGTTGATGATGTCTAGGGGCGATCGATTCGATTCACGCACGATGAGCTCAGCCATGGTCTATGCCTCCTCTTGCCTGGCAAGGTGATCGATAATGTCCGCTTCAGTGAGCAATCCGGTCGGCTTCCTTTCTTTGTCCACGACCAGAAACTTGTACTTGTGGGAACGCTTCATTCTGGAGATTGCGGTGTTCAGAGGACTCGTCTGCAAAATGACGGAGAGGTCCTGCAGCCGTACGTCGCCGAGGCGTGTATCCGGAGTGCCGCCGTCGGCAAGCTGGTTGATGATATCCTCGCTGCTCAACAGCCCCAAAGGCGAGTCCTGATTGTCGAGCACAGCGACTGAGTGGATATGCTCCTCATCCAGCAGCCGGATCGCGTCCTGCAGGGAGGCCTCCTGGTGCAGGGAGAATATGCCCTCGGTCACCACATCGGCGACTCTGTCCTCCGGGGCTTCGCCGAAGAAGCGCCGCGCGAGCTTGACGTAGAGCGCGGCGGACTCGATCTGGATGATATAGGCCAGGGAGATGATCATCGCCATTCTGGCCCCTGTTTCGTCGAAGACGGTAACCGCGATGGCAAGCGCAATGGAGAGGTTGCGCATGACTGTGCCGAAGACCAGCGCGATCCCGTCCTCGCGGGGAAAGAATCTGCGGCCCACATAGGTGGTCAGGGAGTAGTTGACGCTGTAGAGGATTACCAGCGGTACCGCCAGTACCAGCAGCTGGAAGGGGTCGCCGATGATGGTGGGCGCCTTGAGGGACATGGCCACGAAGATGATGCCGATAACCCCGAGCAGGGAGATCTGCGGGAAAACCGGAGCGATATCGGTGTTGAAGCGGGCCTCCCCGAGCCATTTCTTGAGCACAATCTGGGTCAGTGCCCCCAGCGCGAGCGGAATGATGATCACCAGCGAGATCTGCTGGACCGTCTTCAAGAGGGGGATGGAGATTTCCCTTCCCATGAGCAGGTAGCCGTAGAAAGGGGTCAGCACGATGCCCGCTATGAGCCCGATAAGGACCATCTTGACCGCCACCTGGGTGTTCCCCTTGGCGAATCCGGTCCAGGAGATGGTCATCCCGCTGGTGGGAAGGAGGGCGATGAGCAGGAGCCCGAAGGCCATCACCGGATCACTGGGAAAGAATATGCTGCCCAGTCCGAAGGCGAAGAAGGGCATGAACACGAAGTTGATCGCCTGGGTCACGAACTGGAGGCGATAGCTGCACTGATTGAAGATCGCGCCCAGCTTCATGCTGACCATCATGGGGTAGACCATGAGGATGGTCAGCGGGATGACCAGGGGCTTGAGATAGCCCGCCGGAAAGAGGTATCCGTTGACCAGCCCCAGGACCATGGAAGCCGCCACGAACCAGACCAGCTTTTTCTTGATAAAGGACAGGACACTCCACATAGATCACTCCTCACAGCGTTTTCGTGCAGCCGGTGTTACGGGGTTGAACAGGGCAGCATCGGGGTTTTTTTGTCAGGATCCTCCCATCTTCTGCAGGGCCTGCTCCGCGGCCATGCTTATGGGCTCCAGGCTCGGCTCCGAGGAACAGTCCGGATTGCCCGCGCACATCAAGGTGGTCAGATCGGTAACGGTCTTTTCGCCCAGGATGAGGGCATTCACCGTGTCGATCTCCTTGGCCGGGGCTTCGCTGTCGCTTACGATCTGGCCTCCGAGCAGTCTTGCCGAGCTCCGGTCGAACACGAGCTTGATCGACCAGGGCTGTGCCCCCTGGATCATGCCGTGCTTGCTGCGCGACTGCGCTGTGGCGCAAACGGGATCGAACCCCTCCTGTGCGGCTGCCGACTCGGTCAATCCGGTTGCGGCCACGTACTGGCCCAGGAGCTTGACCATGCTGTTGCCCAGGAGCCCGGGAAAGGGGAAGTCGTATCCGGCAAGCCTCTTGGCGATGAAACGTCCCTGGATAACCGCGGGCCCCCGCAACTGAATTGGGACCGGATTCCCGGTCAGGAAATGGAAGTTGTTGATACAGTCGCCGCCCGCCATTATATCCGAATCCGAGGTTTCCAGGAGCTGATTGACCTCCACACCGAAATCGCCAATTTCGAGCCCCGCATTTTGCGCAAGCTCCAGGTCCGGCTTGGCCCCCACATTCAAAAAGACCATGTCCGCGTGCACGCTTTCTCCAGTGGACAGCTCCACCCCGGTAACCTTCTGCTCATCCCCGAGAATCCTTTCCACCTTCTGCCCCATGCGCATGGAGATGCCGTTCTGTTGGAGGTGCTCCCGGACCTTCTCCCCGAGCTCGCTGTCCAGCATCAGCGGAAGCGGCTCGTTGAGGTACTCGATGACCTCGATCTCACAGTCCTTGAGGTCCGATTCCAGGAGCAGGGTGCTCGTCTCCAGGCTGATGAATCCGGATCCGACAAGGACCAGCTTGCCGGGGCGGCGCTCCGCGAGGAACTGTTTGATGGTCTCCGCATCCCTCAGTGTCCGCAAAGTGAACACCCCCGAAAGGTCCCTGCCCGGTATGGGCGGAATTATCGGCTTGGACCCCATGCCCAGCACCAGCTTGTCATAGGGCACCTGCGATCCGTCGGAGATGGTGACCTGCTTTTTGTCCGGATCAACGTCCTGGACCCTGTCCTTGATGAGGTCGATCCCGTTGTCCGCAAACATCCGGTCCGGGTTGACGATGGATTCCCCTGCGGCCTGACCGGCCACAACATGGGGCAGGGCTCATCTGACGATGAAGGTGTCCTCTTCTCGGATGAGGGTTACATGGACTCCGGGCATCAGCTTCCTGGCCATCATGGCCGCGGGAGAGCCCACGCCCCCGCCGCCTACGATGACTAAGCGTTCTCCGTCCTGCATGATCGACTCCTTTTTTTGAACGGGTTCCAGTCTGGTTAAACCCCGTTGGCCGGGGCAGCTCTCTAGGCCGCTTCCCGACGCAATTCCTGGGCCTGGTCCAGCAGCAGGGACTTGAGCCGGTCCAGTCCAGTGGGGTAATACTGGATGGGAATCCCCATCCAATCCGAATATTCCAGGAACTCTTCCGGCTTTTCAGCCATGTATTCTTCGGTGAATCCAATGCCGTCGAGGACGATGGCTCCCCCGGTGTGCTTGGGGAAGTTCTCCGTCGCCAGCCCCTTGTCCCAGCCCTTGAAGACCTGGTGCCGGAACTTGATCCAGCCCGGGGTCATCCACCACACCTTTTCCCCGCCGGCGAGCTCCTCGGCGATGGATTCGCGCTCCTCGTGACCGGCGATCATGTCCATGCAGTGCGTTGCCGCTATTCGGGATACCTTGGGGCCCTGTTCCCGGATGATCATGTCCATCGTGCGCGTGGGATCGTGCTTGTTGATGTAGCAGAACTTCCCTCCGTAGATGACGAGGACCTTGTCCGTGACTTCCTTGGCCTTCTGGATCTGCTGAACCAGCTGCCGTTCCAGCTCCTGGGGATCCTCGTGCAGACCGGGAGTGGTGTATTTGAGGTGCTCAGTGTCCAAAAAACCCTGCTGCTTCAAGTGGTTGAGCTCCAGACTCAGCGTTCCGCAGGATACGATGCCGATGTCTCGGAAACTTGTTTCGGTCATGAGTTATCTCCTTTTTTGCCGTGAAAGGGGGATACGGGAATGCTCCAAGGAAGCAGGGAAGCAGGGAGGCAGGGAAACAGGAGAAACGAATATGCCGAGTGATAAAGCCAGTTCCTGAAAAGATGTCTCCCTTCCGCGCATCGTTCTGCTCCGATTGGCTACTCCTGGAGATGCCGTTTTTTGCGTAAAAAGGTGCATATGTCCTCCCGATCATGGAATCCTATGAAACGCGTGACCTCTTGGCCCCGTTCATAGATGATCAGTGTGGGAACGCTCAGCACACCGGCCTCGATCGCCCTAGCCGGATGCTTCTCGATGTCTATCGCCTGACGGACGAGCCTTTCCGGGAACTCCCTTTCTATCTGCTCCACAACCAGGGACTGCTGCTTGCACGCGGGACACCAGGATGCCCGGAATTCCGTGAGAGTCAGCGGCTTTTCAGTCTCATGGGGGCGATTTGCGGCATCCGATCCCCGATGCGAGCTCATAGATGTCTCCGACGCACAAGCTGCAGGTGTATTGAGCCAAGGCATGAAGCGGCTCAGCCTTGAAAGAACAGCGTTCATGTATCCTGTGAAGCAAAGGGGATGCCAATCCCGCGGTTTTGCTGGAAGTGGTTTGTTGAAGGGCTAATCCACGGCGAGTTTTCCGGAATTTCATGATATTGGTGTGTGCTGCTTCGGGTGGGCCAGGAAATCTCCGGAGAGGGTCTTGATGGTTGCGATACGACGGAACGGTCTGGTAACGTTACAGTAACGTTTTGTAACGTTATTTAGGGGCGACTGGAGATCACCTATGACCCCATATGCCACGCACTCTCTGTGGAACGTGCAGTTCCTGAACCAGATCCTGGATTCCATGGCCGAGGGCGTGTTCACCCTGGACACCCAGGGCAGGATCACCTCCTGGAACAGCGCCATGGAGCGGATCAGCGGATACCCTTCCTTCGAGGCCCTGGGGAATTCCTGCGCCCTTCTGGGGTTCAGCAGGTGCATGGGCATGAGCTGCCCGGAGGACATCAGGCACTGCGGAGTCCTGGAGTCCGATGAGAACGAGGCCAAGGACTGTGTGCTGCGGCATAAGCTGGGGCGGGACATTCCCGTGATCAAGCAGGCCAGGGTGGTCCAGGACGAGCAGGATCGGGTGGTGGGAATCGTGGAGACAGTGACCGACATGACGGAGCTGGAGAAGGCCAGGCAGAAGGCGAAAGAGGCCACGCAACTCCTGACCCAGCACTATCGGCTGCACAACATCATCGGCCAGAGCAAGGCCATGCAGGACGTTTGCCACCGGGTGCGGGCGGCGGCGGAAAGCCGGGCGAACGTGCTTATCCAGGGCGAAAGCGGCACCGGCAAGGAAGTGGTCGCCAGCGCCATCCACTACAACAGTGAACAGGCCAGCCAGCCCCTGGTCATCGTCAATTGTTCCGCGCTCTCGGAAACCCTTTTGGAGAGCGAGCTCTTCGGACACGCCAAAGGGGCCTTCACCGGAGCGATCAAGGACAGGCGCGGCAGGTTCGAGGAGGCCCACGGAGGGAGCATTTTCCTGGACGAAATTGGCGAGCTGAGCCAGTCCATCCAGGTCAAGCTTCTGCGTGTCCTTCAGGAGCGCGAGTTCGAGCGAGTGGGGGAATCCAGGCCGCGCAAGGTGGATATACGGGTTATCGCGGCCACGAATCATGATCTGGATGAGCTGGTGGCCAGGGGCCATTTTCGGCGGGATCTGTATTACCGGTTAAAGGTCTTCCCCATAACCGTGCCCCCCTTGCGGCACAGGCGGGAGGACATCCCCCTTCTGGTGAGCCACTTTATCCAGCAGCAGAACACGGTGACTGGAAAGAATATCCAGGGGGTGCAGCACCGCGCCATGGGCTTGCTCATGGACCACGATTGGCCCGGAAATGTGCGCGAGCTGGAAAACGCTGTGCAGCACGCCTTTGTTCTGTGCAATCAAAAGCTCATGAGCGCCGAGGACCTGCCCCGGGAGATCGGGGCGGAAGGAGGGAGGCATCAGCCCAGCGAGCCGGAACCTCCCGCATGGGAGGGAAATCGGAAAAAAGCGCCCTTTTCCCTGGACCGGGAGAAGCTCTGGGACCTCTTGCGCGAGAGCGAGTGGAACAAGGCTGAAGTCGCCAGACAGGCTGGGATAAGCCGGACCGCGGTATGGAAGTACATGAAGAAGTGGGGCATCCCGCTGCGCAAACCGGACACGGATTCCGGCTAACACCGGCTTGGAGCCGGCTTCCTCGTTGCATTCGGTTTCAGCTGAGGTGCAAGTTTTCCACGGGTTGTGGATAGCTCCACAAAAAGCCCTGGCCGTAATCGCAGCCCATCTCACAGAGCTTTTGCCTCTGCTCTTCGCGCTCCACGCCTTCAGCCAGGACTTCCTTGCCCATGTTATGGGCCATGGCGATAATCGTCTGTGCCAAAGTGACCGCGTCCCCGTTCTCCGGAATACCGGACACGAACTGCTTGTCGATCTTGAGGGTGGTGATGGGCAGCTTTTGGAGATAGGTCAAGCTGGAATAGCCCTTCCCGAAATCGTCCAGGGCCACCCTTACTCCCCAGCCCGAAAACGTCTGGAGAATCCGCGAGGCCCGGTCCACGTTTTTCATCAGGCTCGTCTCGGTGATTTCCACCTCCATATTGCCTGCATCCAGACTGTTCTCGTCCAGGGCCGCCCTGATGACCCCAAAAATTGCGTCATTGTTGAACTCCTGGGCTGACAGGTTGGCAGAGGTTTTTACACGGATGCCCTCCTCCTGCCAGGATTTAAGCTGCTTGCACACTCTGTGAATGACCCACTCGTCCACGGACACGATCATTCCCGTGTGCTCCAGAACCGGAATGAATTCCCCGGGGGAGACGAGTCCCTTTTGGGGATGCTTCCAGCGGATGAGCGCTTCCATGCCCACAATATGGCCGCTTCGGAGGTCGACCTGTGTCTGGTAGTAGAGGCAAAATTCCTCGTTCGCCAGGGCTTGCTTCAGGTCGTGCTCCAAATGGAACTGTCGGGATCTCCAGTCCTCCTGCCACTCGAATTCCCGAAAGCTGGGGACGATTTTTTTGGCTTCGCTCATGGCCATGTTCGCCTGCTTGATAAGGGTCTCCGGATCGGTGCCTCTTTGGGGAAACAGGGTGAATCCGATATTGACTTCCGGATAGACCAGTCTCCGGGACAGCTCGACCTTCTGGCCTACTTTCTCCAGGATGCGCGATCCGAGTTCGCGGGCTCTATGGGCATTCTCCCCGCCTTCCGAGAGAACCATGAATTCGCCCCCGGAGATACGGGCCACTGTGTCTCCCTCAAAAGCCGCGTCAGCTATGCGTCGGCCCACTTCCCGTATGAGCTCGTCAGCGGCCTGTTGCCCCAAACTGTCGTTCACCTCTCTGAGCCTGGAAATGTCCACCTGCAGCAACGCGCCCGCGTTGTCGGAATTCTCGCAGTGTGCAGCGGCCTGTTCCAACCGTTGGTGGAACAGGCTTCTGTTGGGCAGAGCTGTCAGCTCGTCGAAATAGGCCAGGTTGTAGATTCTTTCCTCGGCTTGCTTGCGTTCCGTGATGTCCCGGAATGACGCCAGAAGCACGGACTGGCCGTCCCATTCCGTCTCCCGGGCCCGAAGCTCCGCCACATTGTCCACCCCGGAGCCGGAGAGAAGCTCGATCTCGAAGTTGACCCCCGGTGTAAGCGGATATCCGAACTGCTGCCCCAGGAGCTCCTCCTGCTCACGCCCCAGCATTTCCGTGGCCGCCGGATTGAGGAATTGGATCACTCCCTCCCGGTCGAGGACCATGAGCCCGTCGACATTGAGCTGGACCAGTGTGTTCAGCTTGTCGTGGGCCGCCTGCAAGCGTTCCTCCGCCTCCTTTCTGGTACTGATATCGGTTATGATGCCCACAAGTTCCGATGGGACCCCATCGGAATCGAGCATTTGCTTCCCCACCAGATTGCCCCAGAACAGGGTGCCGTCCTTGCGCTGGTAGAGGCGCTCGGTATCAACATGGTCGATTTCTCCGTTGATGAGGCTCTGCAGTCGCTGCTGTGCCTCGAGCCGCTGCGGTCCGTAGGTATGATCCAGATAGGCCGAGCCTGTGAGCTCCGTGACCTCATAGCCGAGCATCTCGGCCATCCGCTCGTTGGCGAAGGTGATCCGGCCTTCGGTATTGACCAGGATGATGCCTGAAGGCGCGGTGTCCAGGATGGCGCGCAGCTTCTCCTCCGCGTCGCGCAATTGGCCCTCCTTTTTCTCCAGGTCGTCCCGGGACCGGGCCAGATCCCGGAAAAGGCCCTCGTAGGGCCGCAAAAGGAGGTCGGAGACGAGGGCCAGGTATATGAAAAGGACAGAGACGAGCTTGAGCAAGTGCCCCAGGAAGTTGAAAAAGCCGTAAACGTCCGTATAGAGAGTAAAGGAAAGCTCTGAGGCCAAAGTGGCCCCGATCGCAGCAAGGAGAAAGCGGAGACTTCCGCCGGGGAAACTCTCCCGCCGCCGCCAAAAGAGCACCCCCGCTGCCACAAGGAGAGCACAGATAATGTATTCCCCCGCGACCTTACCGGGGGTAAGCCCTTGGCCCTGGATGTACATTGCGGGAAAGAATCCCAGCAAAATGGCCGTGACCAGGAGTCCGGTTAAAAGGCCATATCCGGCGAGAGTGCCGCCTGGGGACAAGCGGCGCTCTGATGCGAGAAGCAGGGATGCGGCAAGGAGGGAGAGGGCCTCCAGGAAACGGGTGGCTATCCAGAGCTGGGTGGGCAGATTGGAGCCCCGCTCGGGGAAGACACCCATTCCGCTATAGGCAAGGGCGTGCAAAAGATCCAGCCCGGCAATACAGCCATAGGCCACAGCGAGCAGGAACAGGATATTGCTGGTCACGATATGGCGCGTGTTCCAGCCTATGGTGAAGACGCTGAAAGCCACGCCAACGGCAAAGAGCTCGATGAGGGAATGATACAACAGGTAGTTGGTGCGGCTTAACGCATACAGGGCTGCCGCTCCCAGCAACCCCAACAGGACAATAAGGGTGGGCCGCCGGGAGAGAAAGGTTTGCTCACTGGTATCGTTCGTCATTGAAGGCCTTGAAAAACTCAGATTGGAGGAAGGTGGCGTACAACGCGGAACACGGCTGAAAACCGGTGCATGCAAAAGTCCCTGCAGCACGGGATGACTTTCTGTGTGAGTCCGAATCCCTCGTGGGCAAAAAAAAGGATTTGGGCCATTGCTCCCATTTTAAAGCAATACGGTTTCAAACGCCATAACATGATCTCTGCGAGACTCAATAATTACCAGGGCTTGGCCGCAATGTGTTCTGCGTTCTGTTTCCCCGTCTCCTTCAGTGCGATCCGCCATCCATTCTTGCCGTTCTGCGTTCCCCGTTCTGCGTTCAGCGTTTCCAGTTCAAAGCGGAAAGCATACAGTTCAGAGATTTTCTTCAGCTGACGTTGCTCGTCTGGTGTCTGTGATCTGGTATCTGACGTCTGGCGTCTGACATCTGATCCGACCTCCGATCTCCGATCTCCGATCTGAGCTTCCTGGAGGGCGCCCAACGCGTGAGCGTTACCCGGGCCATAAAGAGCCTGAGGGACGCCGGCCTCATTGAGCAGCAGAAACAACAGATCGTCCTGCCCTGAATCCTCCTCTCCGCTGGCGGTCAATCGGATGCGATATCCTCGGGGTTTCTACACAACGTATCTCCTTTTGTCTATTTGGGGAACAAGCGGCCATCAAACCGGCCATGACGCTGTTGGACTTGATTGTAACTCCCTGATAGTATGTTAACTATGACTGATACAAAAACGGACATCAATCCGGCAGAAGGGGCCGAAGATCGGGGCGAGAATGTCGCGCTGATGGAGCCCCTGCTCGTCAGCGAGGGATCGCGCCATCGCGCAAGTCTCAACGATCTTGTGGTTGATCTTTCCGGGCGTGCCGCCGGATTTCGGCGGAGTCTCCCCCAAGGCGTTATAAGGGCGCTCGCCGATCTCGTGCGGGCCATGAATTGCTATTACAGCAATCTTATCGAGGGTCACGACACGCACCCCGTTGATATTGAGCGCGCGCTCAAGGGCCATTACAGCGCCGATTCCCGACAGCGAGTTCTTCAGCTTGAGGCCCAGGCACACATAGACGTTCAGAAATGGGTCGATGAAGGGGGGCTGTTCGGCCGAGCTACCACTGTGAATGGACTGTGCGAGGTGCATAGTCGTTTCTGCGAGCTTTTGCCGGAAGAAATGCTATGGATTGAACACCCGCAGACTGGGGCTCAGCTTCCAGTAGTTCCGGCAGGTCTGCGGAAACACGATGTGCGGATCGGCCGCCACGTGCCGATAAGCCCTGGAGCTTTGCCGCGCTTTTTGGCGAGATTCGAGGAGGGATACACCCAAGCTGGCCGGACTGACAGGATACTTGGGGCAGTTTGCGGCCACCATCGCCTGTTGTGGATGCATCCCTTTCTGGACGGCAACGGCCGCGTCGCCCGCATGATGTCCCATGCCATACTATTGGAGAATCTGGATACCGGCGGCATCTGGTCCGTGGCCCGCGGCCTGGCGCGACATGAGAATGAATACAAGCAAAAGCTCATGGAGTGTGATTGGCAGCGTCGCAATGACTTCGACGGACGGGGGCACTTGAGCGAGGAAACGCTGGCCGAGTTTGCAGACTTTTTCCTCAGGATATGCCTCGATCAGGTCGATTTCATGGAGTCGTTGATGCAGCCGGATCGTTTTAGGCAGCGGCTCCTGATGTGGAGCGAGGAGGAAATCCGGACCGGAAATCTTCCCCCGAAATCCGAACGAGTGCTGGAAGTGCTGCTCTATCGCGGTGAGCTACCTCGGGGCGAGATTGCCGGATTACTCGGAGTCAGCGCCCGCCAGGCGCGACGAATCACTTCAGCGCTTATGGAGCGGGAAATCGTGACTTCAGCAAGCACGCGAGCGCCGATCCGGCTGGCCTTGCCGGCGCATCTTGCGCCTCGCCTCATGCCAGGGCTGTTCCCTGAACCGTCAGTTTAACAAGCGCAAAACTGGCCTGTTTGTGTGGGACAAATACTGAACAGACAGACTGCCATTTTATGCTCCCTCCAGTTGTCTGCATCCCTAAAAATGGTGGTAACTATTCACCACTTCTCTGGCCTCAGCGTACATATTCACTGGGCCTTTTTGAATCAATTCACCGGAGACTCTGTTCGATTTTCTTCCCCCACGTGGCGAGCGTTAGAAAATTCAGAGTCGAAGGTGCAAGATGAAAAAAGGGCCCGTGAACATTTACGGTTTCGCAAGGTAGTAAATAGTTACAAAACTCAACCTCTACGAGTCCTTTGCGTCTCTGCGGTTCAACATTCTTGCCCCCTGAATGGCTACGATGAGACGGAAACTTTCAGGAGCTGATCCAGAGTTCCGGAATTTGGCTCTGGACTCTAGACGATGGGCGACGTATCGGTGAATCGGTGAGTCAGTTGATCAGTGAATCCGATTTCTGATCTCCGAAACGAGGAGCTTCCCCGACATGAGAATCCAGGGCTTGTTTTCCGTGTTGCGCTCAGGATTCACTCTTTGCCTTGCTCTCTATTTCATTGGACACCATGGACCGCAGCAGGAACAAAATCGTGCTGTCCGCCATCGGAGCTAATCCGAGCAAAAAGTCGCTTTCATGCTCTCAGTTCCTTGCACTCAAGGAAACGCAGATTAAACATGATGAGCTGTAAAAATGAATGAAACATGCTTATTGTGTATATTATATCACATTACACATTAAAATGAAGTCCGTACTTTTATTCATAGAATGTTAATAAGGTATAGTGTTGAATAAACATATACAGAATATGGTTTTATAAATAGTATGATTTTTGTAAAAAAAGATTAGCGTCTTGATTAATATTATAAATTTGAAACAATACGCTGCAAAATATTGCTAAATCAATTTTAAGTTTATCTTTGAAGAAAAATAAAAACACTTTTTTAAAACAAAAAGTTTATTCTATTTGGGGAGATAGGTTTTAAACGTTGTTTTTTGGCTGGAAGGTGCGTTTTTGGAGTTGACAGAAGCCGCTAATCGAATTATGTAAATGTCGAAAGAGAAAACCTTTGAAACAAGAAAGGAGGGACGATGTCATGAAAGGTTTTGAGCTCAAAATTTATGACATGAACAACAATCAGGTTTACAAGGAGCTATTTACTTCTTACCAGACAAAAAAAGATGACGTGGAAAGGAAGGCAAAGCAGCTTCTTGAGAATTCGGGAAGTATCTCTCCGAAAAAGCATCTCACACCAGCATCTTTCAAAATCTATGAACGATAAGAATAGATGCTTTCCTCAATTTTTTATTGAGAAAGCTTTTATATAAAAGGATCTCTGCTGGTGATGGAATCACTTTTGTAAGCCCTACACAACTGTCTGTAGGGCTTTTTTTTTGCATGGGGGCGTTAAAGAAACTCAGCTATATTGCCCTCAACCGCACACTGGGACAGAGTGAACAAAAAGTGCAGGCTTTTTTGGGTGGGACAAGAAGTCTGTCGCTTTATGGTCAATCTATTCCTCGGATGCAGCCTTGGCAGCGAAGGCCACCCGGTTCCGGCCGCGGTGCTTGGCGAGGTATAGGGCTTCGTCAGCAGCTTGGAGCAGGCCGTGGAGGTCCCTGGCGTGATCGGGAAACTGGGCGGCACCGAGGGAAACGGTCACCTTGCCGATGCTCTCCGTGAACAGGGAGAGGTTCAACTCCTCCTCAACGCGGACCCGGACTAGCTCGGCCAGCCTGCACAGCCTCTCCGCATTGGTCTTGAGGATGACCAGGGTGAACTCCTCGCCGCCGTAGCGGAAAGCTCTGTCCTCCCGGCGCAGGCTGCGATTCAGGAGGCCCCCGAGTTCGCGCAGGACGGCATCGCCGGTTTCGTGGCCGTGGGTGTCGTTGAGCTGCTTGAAGTGGTCCACGTCGAGCATGATTACCCCAACTGTCTCATCGTGGCGCTCAGCCCACGACAGCTCCTCCAGCAGGGTTTCCTCGAGTCGCCGGCGGTTGTACAGCCCGGTCAGGGGATCCTTGATGGCCTGCTGGCGCAGCTGCTCCCGCAGGCGCAGATTGGTCACCGCCATGGCCACCTGCTCGGCCATGGTGATGAGCAGGGATTTGCGCTCGGCTACTGCCTGATCCATGTCCGCTTCCGCCGCGCCCGAGTTGACCTTGATGACTCCGGTGACAGTACCCTCGGCCAGGTTCTCAAAAAAAGCCTGACCCCATTTGTACTGTTCCACCTTCAGCATACATCCTTTCACCCATCTTGAGGTTCAGCTTCACCTTTGAGATGGAGTAGTTGCTGAGGGTGGTCAATTTTCGATTATCACAAACATCTTTCAGGGAATGAAATATAGGCGAGCAAGGCTATGAGTATGAAGAGATTGCGGAACAAGGGGCTTGTTATGGGGAGAGATTCTCTGGTTTTTTGGTCTTATGGGGCGGGATAAGTAGATTTTTTAGAAATACGCTTATTGATTCAATCCGCCTAGTAATATGTTCGAGGAAGAACTCTATGAACAATTACAAATGGCTTAAGTGGAATTCAATCAATAAGCGTATTGGGAAAAAGGCTCGCTTGTTTCTGGATGGAAACTTGCTAAAGGAAAGGGAAGATAGTCAATAAGCTCCGGGAGCCAATTTTTCTATCTTATTACTGAAAGCCTTGATTGATGCCCTGATCTGTGACGTGCACACTTCCGTCCAAATAAAGTCTTACATGGCCATTTTCATGCAACTGAGTCAATGCCTGCTCAGCAGTTTTGTCATCCGTTTCGAAATAATTGGCTAAGCTTTTGGTATTGAATTGAGATACTCCATGTTCATTGTAATGTTGGGCTAAATAATTCAGGATTTTCTCGGCGAGTTGATAGACGCTCATAACGTGCTCCTTTGTGGCCCCCGGCATTTTAAAGATACCATTCCAATGGATCGAGGAAAAGCTATTTAACTGGTAACATACCCCATTGTTTTGGGTATCTTCTTTTTGAAGGGAAGGAGCACAATGGTGAACACCCTCCCCCTTTAAATACATCCCCACCATGATAAGTACTGCTGTTGCGATGACTCCGTGGATCAGTTGTCAATAATAAGCCTGTACCCATATGTACTTTTCGCCAAGGAATTCTTCGTTCTCCAAGAAGAGCACGAAGGGATAGGCTAATCGTTGCCATTATCCGGGAACAAGCTTTCCTTTGCCCATTCGGAAATATCTTGTGCAAAATGCAGGTAGAGATCCTCGCTACCGGCAAGCGGGATCCAGTAGGCATCGAGGACTGCCCCGTGGGGTTCGAAGTACCCTACCAGGCGCTTGGCGGTCTGCTCGGCGAGCGCCTGGTTGGCCAAGCATCCCCTATGGTGTTCTTTTTTTCCCATGTCCATGCAGCGTACACCGGTAGTGAATCCGCCTTCTTCAGCCGTTTTATTCACCGCCAGGATCGTCCGGTCCTTATGGATCAGCATAACCGGAAACGGAAAGTTGTCGCAGAAAAGGTGAAAGCTTTTAATTATCTCGTCGCTGATTTGATGGTGGAACACGTGAATTGCTCCTTTTATGAATTGATGTTGTCTTAAAAGAGCCCGTCCCTATGTGTACAATTCAATCCTTGGGCTCATGCCTGCTGAATATCAGCTCAGTGACGGGATTCAACCATGATGAGCCAGTGCTCTTTGCAGCTCGTCACGAATCTCCAGCCGCAGATCTTCCGGTTCCAGCAAAGCCGCGTCCGCGCCAAACCCCAGGACCCAGCGCTTGACGTCATAGCGGCCCGAGGTCTTCAAATGCACTATGATTGAGCCGTCCTCCTGCTCCTCGATCCTTTGATCCTCGAAAAACCTGCGCTCAGTCACGTACTTGGCCTGATCCCCCGAGATCCAGACCCTGGCCTCGAGGGGATCGTTTAGGGTCAGGTTGAACGTGTCCTTCAGGATTGCGTCCGGCCGGAAATCCTCTGGATACTCGAACCCCGCCTCCAGGAGCTCCAGATCCTCTATCCTCTCCACTGCCAATACGCGTATATTCTCATACCTCGCCACCCGAACAAACAGGTAAAGCCCGCCCTCATGCTCAAAAAAGCATAAGGGGTGGATTCGGTACATCTTGGTCTGTTCATCCTGGAAGGCAAAATATTCCACCCTGCATTCCTTTCGCTTGATCATGGCCTGGGCCAACAGCTCGATGATCTCCTCCTTGCCGCTGTAGTCCTTGGAAAACTTGGCCACGGGCCGGAAGAGTTCCTCGAGCCTTCCCATCTGCGTGTTGACGTTATCCGGCAACAGCTGCCCCAGCTTGGAAAAGGCCCGGTCGGCGTGCTTCTGCACCTCCGTGCCTCGATAGATGCCGGCTTCTCCCTTGAGCAGGCAAAGGGCCATGATCTCGGGGAAGTTCAGGGTGAGCTCCGGCAGGGACACATTGGGAAGCTTGGCCAGATACTCGGACTTGATCTTCCAGCGCATCCTGCGCCCGTCTGCGTCCCTGTCCTCGTATATGGGGAAGAACAGGGCCTCCATGGTGTCCCGCAGTCGGTATACGGACCGCCGGTCCAGCTCCAGGTCCTTCGCCAGGTCCTGGATCGTGGCCCCGCCAGGGCGGGACATAAGCTCCACCGCCCTGAGGACCTTCAGAAGCCTTTTTCCGTGCATCCCTCTCCACCTTTTTTCTGAAAAAATGAGGCCAAAACCGCACACCTCAGAGTTAATGTTTAAGAAAAGCTCAAGGACACATGGCATTTTTGCCAACGGGTGTCCAAAAACGCGTCTTTTCCCATCACACAGTCACGAACAGGGAGGTAACCATGCAAGTCAAAAGAGCGCATATGCCAGGAATGAGGGAGCAGGCTGCTGATGCCTCCATGCTTGAAAGCGCCATGGACAGGAATGACTGCTTTGTCATTCGCCAGGCCTGTGTGTATCTGCTCCGGCTGCTTGCCCGGTATCCGATGCTGGACAGGGAAGTCCTGGAATTTGCCTTCTGGGTACTAGGTCCTGATGTTGTCGAGCTCCATCAAAGCCTGCTGCAATTCGCCACGAAACGGGAGGCGGAGAGACTGGGGGATGATTTGGATGATTGCCTAGACTTTGATGATCAGGCCCGAGTGCTGATGAAGGCGGTCAAGCAGGACAAGAAGAAGGCCTCCAAGCTCCTGGACAGCCTGCTCCAGATCCTGGAGCGAAGAAGAAAGCAAATGAAGAGCGCCAACCTTTCCCAGCTGAAGTACAATTCCAGCAAGTTCGGGGAGCTGTTTTCCCTGAGCGACGAGGAAATAAAGATGTGCCTTTTGCTTTTTTTGATCAACAGCTGGGACCGGTTCAGGGATCTGTTCAAGTCCCATCTCAATATCGAGGAGTATTCCGGTCGTAAATACCTTCTGGCTCTTCTGGGCATTACCTCGTCCAATCTGGAAAAGCTCATCCAGGGCAGACTGAGCAGGCTGGGCATCATTTCCAAGAGCGAGGGAGGTCTGGATTTGAATGATGAATTCCTGGCCCTGTTTATAGACCCGGAGCATCACGTGGGGCCCAAAAGCTTCTTTAAAAGGCCGCAGGAAAGCGATATCCCGCTCAGGTATCATCTCGTCCCCAGAAATGAGGTGCGGTTCATTACCTCCCTGCTGCGGGAAAAGAGCTCCTTGCCCACCCATGTCCTTCTCTACGGCCCAGCCGGAACAGGCAAGACCAGCTTTGCCAGGGCCCTGGCCGCCTCCCTTCCCGATCCCGCTTATGAGATCCTGCAGGACAACGGGAATGAGTCCAAAAAGCGCCGCGCCGCCCTGCAGGCCTGCCTGACCATGACCAATAACGGAGACGGGTCCGTCATGATCATCGACGAGGCAGATAACCTCTTGAACACAGAAGGCAAATTCTTCTTCAGGGGAGAGGTCCGGGACAAGGGCTGGCTGAACGCTTTCATGGAGGAGCCGGGAGTCAGGGCGATCTGGATCGTCAATGAAGCAGAGGAAATGGAAGAGTCCGTCTTGCGCCGCTTTTCCTACAGCCTTTATTTCCCGAGGTTTTCCAGGCAGAAGCGGGGTCAGCTCTGGAAGACGATCTCCAGGCACAATAAAGCCGGAAATCTCCTGAAAAGCCGTTCCATCCAGAGCCTGGCCCGGGACTACAGCGTAAGCGCCGGAGTCATGGATTTGGCTGTCAAACAGGCCATGCGCTCCACGCACATCAAAGGGTTGTCCTTCGAGCAGCGGGTGCGCATGGCCCTGGACGCCCACTTAAGGCTTGCAAACGGGGGAATGCTGCCCAAAAAGCAAAGCGGCATTGAGGAGAGCTTCAATCTCAACGGCCTCAATATCCGAGGGAATCTGGACCGGGCCATGCAGCAGCTGCGGACCTTTGATAAAGGGGTGAGGCAGGGAGGGAAGCAACCCCTATCCCAGTACAATCTCCTGTTCTATGGGCCGCCGGGCACGGGAAAGAGCGAGCTTGCCAAATACCTCGCCAAGGACCTGGATCGGGATCTGTTGATCAAGAAGAGCAGCGACTTGCTGGACAAGTATGTCGGCGAGACGGAAAAGAACATCGCTGCCATGTTTTCCGAGGCAGAGGGAAAGGAGGCCGTTCTGGTGGTGGATGAGGCGGATTCCTTCATCTTCGGAAGGGATATGGCCAACAGGTCATGGGAGCTGGCTATGGTCAACGAATTCATGACCCAGATGGAGAGCTACCAGGGGATCCTCATCTGCACCACCAACCGTTTCCAGGGCATGGACAGGGCCTCGGTCAGGCGGTTCCAGCAGAAGCTCTTCTTCGACTTCCTGGACCCGGAAGGGGTGGAAACCTTTTACCGGGAATTCCTGGCCGGTCTCTGTGCGGAGGACATCGAGCCCTCCCTGATGAAGCGATTGAGCAGTCTGGACAGGCTCACTCCGGGTGATTTCAGGAATGTGAGGGAGGTATACGCCGTGTCCGAGGATCGACTGACCCACGAGATCCTTGTTTCAGCCCTGGAAGAGGAGATGAGGCTCAAGGAGAAACAGGAAGGGGCGGGGCGGATAGGATTTTAGCCCGGCATTTGTGGCTGCTTCTATATCGAACTGGTTTTGATCACCGACGAAACATGCTTTTGGCGGAACAGGCGGGAATATGTGCGGGTATTGCATTGAAGAGGTGATGATTGAGTTTCTGGAGCGGGAGATAGGCTCCAATGCACCTATTCCTGAAGACCAAAGCTCGGCCGTGCTCTTGGAATCCTATGCACAGGAAACCGGCTTTCCCATGCACAGCCTCAAATTCGCCAGGGCATGGGATAAGGAACTGGATATCCTTTATGTCCTGCATTGCCGGGCCTTGGAGGAAATTGTAGCCAGCCCGGCTTTAGCCGCGAAAGGCAGCCCGCCCCATAATGCCCTGGTCAAGCACTATCACGCCTATAGGCGCATGGTCTCTACACGATTCAAGACGGTGGAGCTGGAAAATATCCTTCCCCATCCCTCCTGGCTCATTCTGTACGATCCGGACTTTGTTTTTTCACAAGCCAAATGGTCCGAATTCACGGCCAACCCGGATCTTTTGGCTCAGTGCGCCAGTCTTTTGGAAAGGTATCATTCCTGGTGGCTGAAGGGCGAAGGTCAGAACAAGAACGATCTGCATCAGCGTATGAACAAAACCGGCGTGCTGGATCCGATTGAAGACATCACAAGGGAAGAATGGGAGCTTTTCTATAGCCTCTTTCCGGCAATCCATTTCGCTCTGATTTATCTATCCCGGTACGGTGAGGACTTGAGTCCGGTGGAGAATATAGCCCTGACCGATGTAAATGGAGTGCCGGATTTTCCGGGCTTTGACCTCTGGTTGCAGAGGAAGGGGCTTGCCCGCGCTGTTCAGGCAAGAGGGGCGTGCTTTCTTTTGGGCAATCTCGAATTAGAACTGCGACCTTTATTGATGTTCTATGCTTTCTTGAGGTTTGATTGCGTTAGAAAGGAAAGGGAGCAAATTATCCAAGGAATGCGTTCACTGATGAAGAAAAGATACTCCTATGGGGAATTTGAAGAAGAAGCAAACAAATATATTCATAAGATGCATTACTAGCAGGAGTTAAGGGTGTCCATTCTTATGAATAGCCTGTCACATTATGCTCAACGTGAAGTTGGTGGCTGTTCGAATCAGGTGGATTGTTCGTGCCAATTCTCCAGATCCAATCCCTGAAACAACTCAAGATCTTTGCTCTTGTTGGTCACCAGAGTCAAGTTGTTTGTGGCGGAGACAGCTGCAATCTGGCCATCGGCAAAAC
>JAZKRN010000011.1:0-30622 GCA_036628655.1 Desulfohalobiaceae bacterium
ACCTCAAGCGGTACCAACAAAGCCAAGGTGTATTATGAAACCCAGCGAAGCGCTCCACCCGCCTTCGCCTCGCGGTAATTCCCCCAATAAATCAGCAAGTTAAAAGTATTTTCATACAAAAAAGAGAGAAAGCGATATCTACAACCAGCTCACCTCTATCAACGGCGGATAAGCCGTTGATAGAGGCTGGTATTCTTGGTTCTTCAGGCAAGCTCTTCTGGTCCGGCAGCACCTCACAAATGAACATCCCTTGAGCACGGGCTCAAAAGTAGCCCATGCTGCGCAAAATATCCATTTGCTGCTCCTTGTCCGGATTCCTGCCGCCGCGTTCCGCCATCTCGCTTCGTGCTGTGCACGGATAACAGTCCAAGGAGCGATACCCCTGTTCATACAGGGAACAATAGGGCATGGATTCAGACAGAATGAAGGACCAAACATCCATCTCCGTCCATTCCAGGATGGGATTCACCTGCAGGTATTGCGGATCCTGTCTGGTCTCGAAGCCGGAACGTTCACTCCTGCCGGGATGTTCGTCCTGACGCAGTCCGGTGAGAAGAACCTGCACACCGTTGGCGGACACCGCGCCGCGCAGGGGCTCGATCTTGAGCTTTCGGCAGCAGGTGACCGCATCCCTGCCGGGCTCCTCGGGCCCATTCCCCGTATCCGCTCCGGCCGAGGTCTCGGCGACACCCCACTCTTGGACCAGATTGCGACAAAAAAGCTCGATCTCGGAGAACTCCAGACCGGTTGTCACCCTGAGCACCTGCGGCAACTGGGGATTATCCGGAAAAAGCTCCCGCAGGACGGACCTCCACAACCACAGGACTACTGAGGAGTCCTTGCCGCCGGTCCAGGCGACATACACCGCGGATGGATCATTGTCGGACGCAATGCGCTGCAGCCGCTCCCTGGAGCTCTCCACCTTCTCCGGAAGGGACGAGCCTTGGTGCACCATGGTCGATATCCCGAGTTATTGATTGCAGGGAGGCATTCCCGAGCTCTTTGAGCCCTTGATCCCGCATTTTACTATGCGCGCCGTCAAAGGTCATCCCTCCAGGGTTCCCCGGCAACGATTCGGCCCGGGCGCTACGGAAAACTTCCGAGCTGAAATCGGGCCATTGTTCACGATCTCCCATCTGATGAACGACAACACCCGGAAATTCCCACGCTTCTCTTTGCAAGGCAATGTATAGGGTATCGTCTATGACCCATGGATAGAAAGGTATGGATGCGGGAAAATGAAAAAGGATGGCTGGGAAGGCAATCAAAAAGGAATGAAGAGCCGGCGAGGGGACTTGAACCCCTGGCCTACTGATTACGAATCAGTTGCTCTGCCACTGAGCTACGCCGGCTTGCTTTGCACTCGACTTGATTAGCAGGGTGACCGATGTTCGTCAAGAATTCCTTGTCGGCGTCGGATTCATTATCGCCTATTTCCCAAAAGGACACTTGGGAAACGTGCAAGCCTTGCAGCCCAGGCAGAGGCCGCCTTCGGCCATGCCAGCCAGGTCCTTTCTGGTGATCTCCTCGTCAGCCAGAAGCAGGGGCAGCAGGAGATCTAGACTAGTAGTCCTGTGGAACAGGGCGCAGGCGGGCACTCCCAGGACCTTGGCCCGCTCGATCCTCCCTGCAAGGGTCATGGCTCCGGGCAGGACGGGCGCTCCGTAGAGCATGTCCGTGAGCCCGGCCTGCAGCAGTCCCTGCCTGGTCCTGTCGTCCGGGTCCACGGACAATCCGGCGGTAGTGATGATGAGCTCCGCCCCGCGACCGAGCATGTCCCGAACGCTTTCCTCGATGGCCCGCTCCTCGTCGGGCACCACCTCGGAATGGACCATGGAGCATCCGAACCGGGCCAGCTTCTCCCGGATGATGGGGGTGAAACGGTCCTGGACCAGCCCGCGGAACACTTCCGTTCCGCTGACCAGCACCCCCACCGGCAGGCTGCGCATCTCGCGAACCCGAAACAGGGTCTCCTCGCCCAGGACCGCGAGGGCCTTCTCCATCTCCCGTCGGGGAAGGTACAGGGGCAGGGCCCGGCAGCCGGCGAGGACCTTATCCCGCTCCACAGGGACGCGGTTATGCCGGGAGGCGCACATCACCTGGGGCACCAGGTTGAACTGCTCCAGCTTGTCCGGATCCAGGCTGAACAGACCGTCCCTTTCGGCGCGGAAATTGATCTTGCCCTCGCTGGGACGTGTCTCATAGGTCACCCCCGGGCCGGCCATTCTCCGGGCAAGCTCTGCCACAGCCTCGTTTTCGTGGATCCACTCCGAACCGCTAAGCGCCCGCTCCCGCACATAGACCGAGGTGCGGCCCATCTGCTGCAGGCGGCAGACATCGGAGGCCCCGATCCGCTGGCCCGCGGAAAAGGCCGGACCCTTGCTCCGGCCCGGCTCGATCCGGGTCATGTCGTGCAGGGCGTGCAGGCCCACGGCATCCTCTACTGGGACGGCTTGGGGAGCCGCCTCCTCCGCGTCGTCGTCCTCGAGAACATAGGGGGCCTCGCCCTGGCATCCGCGACAGAGACCACCGTGATCCGCGGGATAGGCCTCGCTGCAGACTGGGCAGCGGGCGATCCTTCCGGAGCTCTTCTTGCCCAGCAGACGCGGCTCGATCTGTACGGGATCGGAGACCATATAGACGCAACCCGCCTGTTGTATCTGGCCGAACAGGGCCTCCGTGTCCTGCTGGTCCTTGCTCGTGCGCTTAAGCAGCCAGTCCGCGATCTCCGGCCACTTCTCCAGCTCGTCCAGATCGATCCGCACCCTGCGGCCCCGGCCGGTATACTTGTCGTACAGGCTCAGGGAGTAGCGGCCCAGGTTGACGATCCGCATCCAGCCGTTGCCAGTGCTGCAGGGGGTGAGCAATTGAACCGCGTCCGGCAGGCACTTTCCCGTCTCCACAACCGCCTCAAACAGAGTCCCCTCAGGCAGGCCGGACCGGGCCAGCTCCACCATGTACCCGCCGATGAGCACCCCGGGAGCGGGATAGCTGTGGAACCGCCGAACCATGTCCTTGAATTCCGCAAAGGTATAGTCCCCAACAGGCTGATCCATGTGCGATCCGCCTCTATCGCCGTACATATGCCCTCCCTTCTTCGCTTGAGACGGGCGGAACCGAGGAGAGATCCGTCCGTTCGCTCTCCAGTAGGCGCCTGACCACCCGGATTAGCCCTCAAAGGAGCCTTCTTGGCACACGGGGAGTACATCTCCAGCAGTTAGCGGCATACTCAATGTCGGAGTCCCGCCAAAGGAATGTTCCCGTGAGGAAGGTTTGGCGAGAAGACGCCTTTTGCTCCGGCTTGCGCCATATTGCCAATTGAAATAGTGTGCTAGCCAGCTCGTTCACAGATTGTTTGACCTTCAAAATAGTACTGATCCGCCACCCTGCCTTGGCCTCGTCAAAAAGGCCGAACCTCCTAAACGTGGGACAAGGCTCAGAATAGCAAGGCTTGATATTCGATTCTATCCCTGCCTCGATGACCGGGTCAACGAAAAGAACGACAAAAAGCAAAGGTTGGAGGCGATAGGTACAGGTGATGGGGTATGGACAATAAATGCGGGTGGCATCAAGGATGATGGGAATCCACTCAATGCGTCCCTGACCATTTGAGCAGTCACATTTTTGCCACGGTACAGTGGCTCCGGAACCGATAATCCTGTGAAGGATCGCTTGCAATGGAGCTTACGCGCTTCGCGACGTTTTTCAAGGACATGATCAAGGAGGCGGCGCAGGTCAGCTTCCGTCTTTTCAAGATCATGATCCCCATTCTCATAGGGGTCAAGATCCTGCAGGAGGCCGGGCTCATCGCCTATCTGGCCATGCCGCTGGATCCGGTAATGCAGATCATGGGCCTGCCCGGAGAGACTGGGCTCGTCTGGGCCACGGCCATGGTCAACAATCTGTACAGCGCGATCATCGTCTTCCTCTCCCTGTCCGAGTCCATGCAGCTGAGCGTGGCCCAGGTGACCATTCTGTCCACCGTGATGCTCGTGGCCCACGCCCTGCCCATTGAGGTCAAGATCGCCCAGTCCGCCGGCACCCGCTTTGTGTTCCAGGCCCTTACACGTATTGGAGGGGGCTTCGTATTGGGCTGGATCCTGCACCTGATTTACTCCCTCACCGGAACACTGCAGCAGGCCAACACCATTTTCTGGCAGGGGGATGTCCCGGCCCAGCCACCCCCGATTCCGATGTGGGCCGTGGGACAGGTCAAGAATCTGGCCCTTATCTTCTGCATCATCCTGGTGCTCGTGGTCCTCATGCGCATCATGCACAAACTGCGCATCGTGGACGGCCTGACCTGGGTCCTTCGGCCGGTGCTCCGGTTCCTGGGCATCGGCAGGGAGGCGGCCACCTTGACCATCATCGGAATGGTCATGGGCCTGACCTACGGCGGCGGATTGATCATCCAGGAATCCAGGTCCGGAACCGTGGAAACCCGGGACGTGTTCGCCTCCCTGACCCTGATGGGGCTCACCCACAGCCTGATCGAGGACACCCTGCTCCTCACCATGATCGGAGCACACCTCTCCGGCATTCTCTGGGCCAGGCTCCTGTTCTCCCTGTTGGTTGTGGCCGGGCTGGTTCGGCTTTTGCCCCTGCTTCCAGGGGGGTTGGTCCATCAGGCCCTCTTCGCGAAAGAAGGCGAGCCATCCGCGGACAGAGGGGCCTAACCCGCCGCAGAGCACTTCCGTTTGCCTCGCGAAAGCCGGATTTCCTCGATGTGTTGGGTTCCTGTTCACAGAGCATTGTCCCAAGCCAACACTCCGAGCCGTTTTCTTCACTTGCCCGCCCGAGCCCCTCCGAGACATCTTTCAGCGCCATATTTGAGGCAGGACCGGGTTATCAGGATAATGGGCACGGCGAAGACGACCCGAATTCCCGGGACAGGACCCACGGGATTGAGGAGGGCCGCCAGCCTCGGGATCTCCGGGATGATCGGATAAAACCCCGAAAGTGATCAGCGGGGCAAGGATGATGGACCATGATGCCAAAGGGGGCGTCCGCAATAACTTTCTGGACAAGTGGGCTTCTTTGCCATTAAAATAGGGATGATTGCAGGAATCAAAACCGAACAAAGGTCAAAGCCTGTATGAAGAGCGCAAAGCAAAAGCCATTAAAAGGCTATGTATGGAGCAGCATCCTTTTGATGTCCGGCATATTCGGCCTGCATATTCTTCTCGTGATCGGCTTGGTCCTTTTGGTCATCATTTTTCAGGGATTTTTGGAGTACACCCTGTGGATATTTCTGGGTGGCATCGCACTGATTCTTTGCTCCGGATTCTGGATCTGGTCCAGGCTCAAGAAAAGGAAGGAAAGCATGGGGGATACCCTCAACAACCCCACCTTCCAGGGCAGGGACGTCGAGGTGAGTTTTATGGGAGGGGCTGTCAATCTGAGACTCGGTGCCCGGAATACCCCTCGGAAGGGCCACGAAGCCTTGCAGGGCGGCGAAGGCCCAAACAACCTCCCGGAGCTGGAGGACAGGGATACTGTTCGGGTCCGGGAGCTCAAAGAGCTGAGCCGGTTGATGGAAAAGGGGGTGATTACTGAAGAGGAATACCAGAGCGCGAAAAACCGATTGCTAAGCGATTAATCCGTCCTGTGTTTTACCGGTGTCCAGTTTTCTCTCCCCTTGCCCCCGCCCATTCCGTTTCCAGATCCCTGGCTGATTACGGATGGCCCAACAAGAGCTCCTGGCCCTAGTCGCGCCTCATCTCGAGGGGCTTTTGCCTCTGCTCCTCCCGCTCCACCCCTTCGGCCAGGATCTCCTTGCCCATATTGCGAGCCATGGCGATGATCGTTTGCACCAGGCTCACCGCCTCCCTTGGGATGAATTGCGGAGGCAAAACGAGCCTCCTTTCGGGCGTCTTCACTGGACGTTTCTGCCACTCTAGGGCATAATGAATATCCTCAAACCGCATAATCCTGATCTCAAAGCACAAAGAGCCGCAAAGGTCTCGGGCCGCTCATACTGAAATAGCCTGACTCATCCTGAAAGGATCTCCAAAATCTCACCAGTCCTTCCCAAAAACGTCTGATTGACGAATCAGACACAGCTTGCGATCCCGATCGACATCCCCGCTCAGAGAGAAAATTCATTTTTTTCCCGACTGAAGGAAGTTGTGGGCCAGTTACAACAAATCATGAATTGACTTTATTAATCAGCAAATAGTATATTAAGTTTAATTATAATATTCTGTAACTATTCACCACTTTTCTGGCCTCAGCGTAATCTTCAGGGGGCCTTTTTGAATCAATTCACTGGAGACTCTGTTTGATTTTCTTCCCCCGGCAATCACTTCTTTGGGGAATCCGTTAAGATCTAGGCCTCTATAAATAGATAAAGTGAGTGCCGGATTTCCCCCACGTGGCGAGCGTTAGAAAATCCAGAGTCGAAGGTGCGAGATGAAAAATGGCTCCGTGAAGATTACGATTTCGCAAGGTGCTGAATAGTTACAGAATCCTATAAATAAAATATTTGTAGAGCAGTATGTTATTTCTCTCTTTACACATTTCCTGTTTTGAGTCTCGAGAACCGCTTCGATGAAAAACGAACAAGGCAGAACAACAAGCACCCCTTCTGAAAGTGTTTTCAGCTCAAAACCGAAGCATCTGGAATTTTTCATTTAACCTATTGAAATTATTGCGCATCTTTTCATATTCCATGATGCAGCAAAATGATGGCTGCTCGATTGAATGTGTGCATTCTTACAACGCATTTATCGGAAAAGATACTGTTTCTTGTAGCGAATAGCTATACTGACATATGTTCGTCAATGGTATGTTCAAACATCCTCATTTTAAACAAGGAGGGCAAAGGATGAAGTACCCAGCATTTTTGAACTATCTCGTATTATTCATGACAATGCTTTTGTTCATCGGATGCGCCACCGGTGAGAGCACCATTTCTCCAGCCTTCCACGAGCTCAATCCAGAAAAGGTCGCCTTGGTAGACGTCTCCGGAGACATTCGGGGCGAGGCTGCCAAAAATCAGGTCGAAGATTATTTCATCGCCGAGATGATCGATAAAGGATATCGTGTCATCGAAAGAAGCAGGGTGAACAAAGTGTTGGACGAACAGGATTTTCAACGCTCGGATCGTACCACCAATGCGGAAGCCTCGGAAATCGGCAAGGTATTGAATGTTCCGGCTGTCATAACCCTTGATGCCAATGTGGACGGAGAAAAGGTAAGTGTTACCGGAAAAATGATTGATGCAGAGACCGCTGAGGTGCTTTGGGTCGGAACCAGCCGAGGCGGCAGCGGCCAGGGTCTGGCAACTGTAGGTGGAGCGATAGGCGGGGCTCTATTGGGGTCTCAGGTCGGTAGTGGCGCAGGAAAGGTAGCAGGCGGCGTTGCTGGCGGCGTGCTGGGCGGTGCAGCCGGCCAGACCATGTCGCCGCAAACCGCCAGGGTTGTCCAAAAAGCGATTAAACAGATGGTTGCGGACTTGCCTGACCGCAAATGAAGGAGAAAAAATTCTCGATTCATGAGAAAAGGAAACGCGATATGTACAAACACCTAATGGTTATCCCGCTCGCTCTTGTATTCTTCCTCGCGGCATCAACTGCAAATGCCCTCGACTACACGAACTGGGTTCCCTTGCTTCCGGAGAGTATAGGCGGTTTGGATAAAGCGGGCGAACCGAACGGAGCCAATGTGGAAAAGAGCGGAGAGTCCTGGGCAACCGTACAACAAGATTATTCAGATGGCTCCGGGGAGGAGGTCACCCTTACAATTGTTGCCGGAGGCATGTCTCCGCAACTTCAGCAATTCCGAGCCATGAAGCAATTTACAATGGAAACAGGAGAAAAATTGGTAAAAACCTTGAAAGTTTCTGGATACGAATCTATTTTTGAATTGAAAAAGCAAAAAAACTCAGGAACTCTATTGATGCATGTTAAGGAAAAAACACTTGTCATCATTGAATCGAATTCGGTTACCAGCAAGGATGCATTAATATCCTTGGCAGACGATGTTCCGCTTTCAGAAATACAAGCTCAGGAATATTAACAGGATACTATTTGTATGAAAATGTATTCAACGTGCTGAATGATTGGAGAATTAACCGCAATGCTTACCCTGCACTTATGCAATGAATGGGTGCAGGGCGAGCATCGCATACTCATGTTTCGTTGTGCTCGGCTCGGCACGGGAATAATGGTTGAATGAAAATTCAATATCCTTGACGACTTTGTGAAATGCAGTGTCCGATTCCAATCACAGATCAATCGGACACTGCATGAATTATGTATGTTTTAAACCCCCTAAAACTCACAAAATAACTCATAAATTCATATCAGGAGCGAATTGGCCAAACCAAAAACAATCTTTAAAACCAATCATCCCCGATTCAAAATGATAATCTGATGGCTGTACAGCTTTTTTATTGATTGAGCTTTTGTTCTTCAGTTTTGGATAAACAATGCAGTAAATAGAGTCATTGGATATTGGCATTGCGAGCTTTCATGGATGCAACCATGTTTCAACACGATTTTTCGAAGCTCATGCTCGTAAAGGACTCTTCTTCAGACTGCCGGAGAAAGCTTGCTGGCTCCATGGGTTATTCCCGGTTTCACTCTTTTTCAGGGATCGTGATCCGGAAAAACAGGACTCCGGTGTAATCGTGGCGCTTGAGATAGCCCAGGAAATCCTCCCGCACCACCCTAGCCTTTTCGCTGGAGGCATGCGCCAGATCGCTGCCATTCAGAACAATGCCCTCGTGAGTCACACCCAAGCCCAGAGAAAAATACTTGCGCCTGACGAACCCCACTCCCGCAACTGCCGGAAGATTTTTCACCACTTCCGGCACTCTTGTTGACGGGATATACTCCACGGTGACCTCCCTCTCCCAGTCGAGATTGATAAGCCGCCCCAGCTGCGGATGATCCCGGTTCAAGAGCACCTTCTCCTTTTTGATCGCATCGCCTCCCACGTCATCTGATATGTTGTTGAAATATTGAGAAATATCGTTCCGATAGCTCGAAAAGTGGAGCCTGTTTTGATAGGAAACCTCTCCGGGGGGATAATAGTGGATTTTTTGCATGGCTTCCCGAGGGGTCATGTCTATTGCGTTCATCCTGGCCGCAATCGTGAGCACGAAAGTGGTGCAATCAAACACGTCTTCCCGGTAAATCCTTTCTCCATCGCCCTCTCCCAACGGGCCCTCCCGGTACGGAGCCCCCATGAATTCCCGGACAAGACTTTCCACGCTCTCCGTACCTCCCTCTCGTACCTTTTCCGGATTCGCCTCGCTCCTCAAGTCCGGGGAAAACGGTATGCTCACAAAAAGCAGCACCCCGATAAGAACCGTTCTAACCAATCCTTTCATGGTCTGCCTCTTATTCACTGTTCATTCTCGGTTCTGGAGCTTCAAAGTCCTGCCCGGCAAACCCTCTGCATCGCATTCATGTTCAGCGTCATGCTCCATTCAGTCCAGCACCAAATGAATGGCCTGTTAATACAAAAGTATATTCAAAAATTGTGTTTGCTTAAGATCACCTGTTACTTCGTTTTGACTCCCATTTCGTCACGACAATAGATCCATTCCGGAATCCGCCCCAGAGGGAACTGCTTGTGGCCGAGTATTCGGGTTGCCCGAAAAAAAGGCCCCGCCCAAAAGGGCGGGGCCAACAACCATGTGTTCCCTCTATCAGAGCGCTGATCTCAACTTGGTGCGTGGCCTCAAAATTGAAGTCCTCATGGAAGCTAGGAACACTTCAGTGTTGAACTTTTCTCCCATTGCGCTTGTGATCTTTGAACGCCCTGTCTGATGAGGACTCTTCAACAGGCTGCTATGCATTCTTGCGTTTCTTCCAGAGCTGAATCTCCTGCATCTTCTTCTTGCGCTGTCGAGACAGGGCCTTTGCCACAAGGGACTGATTCTTTTTAAAGCCCCACTTTTCCTTGTACTCCTGAGGAGTCAGGCCGTGTTGAGACAGGTGTCTCTTGGAAAGGATCTTGAAGGACTTGCCGCACTCCAGGCAAATAACCGATTTCTCCCGGATTGCCTTCTTGGGATCCACAGCCGGCTCCTGTTGACCGTGACCGTGCTCCCCTTCGGAATGGGCCTCCACATTTCGGAGCCTGTCGGCAACAGACTGCACCATGGAAGTAATTTCGTCCTCAGTCATGTTTCGGACGCCGGCCTGGGCCTTTACGACGTCGAGTGCTTCCTTAACGTATTCATCCATAATTTCTCTCCTCCAAATATAGATGTTTATCAATTATATTAAAGATGATAACATATTAATCTGTTTTGTAAATACACTTTCTGTAATTTTTTGCCACAAGGATTGGAATGGATTTAACTATCTCTAAGACAGGCAGGATGATTCGTAACCGTCCTTCAGGCAAGTATTTTGCGTGCTAATACTCAGACAGCCAGCAAGACCCACAACAGCTGATCACCATATCGGTGTGCCATTGATTCATACCTCATTTCCAAAACGGATACGGAATTCAAGTTGATCACCGTTTTGGTGGCTCAAGATGGACATTTCCGGTCACAGCTTGAATATCTTAAACCATTAGCGTGCCGGGATGCTGTCCATGGATAGTTGGGTTCGCCTTCCGACGAAAAGACACTTTTGCAAAGAACTGGCCCATTGAATCCACCTGCAATTCAGCACAGACTGCTCAATAAAACCGGTTGATTTCTGGACCTGATTTGTTTAGCCCTGGAAATGAGGGTTGAGATTGTTCGAAACAATGAGCTACCGGACCGGAACAACGCATTCAACTCGCAGAAAACAGCAAAAGGAGGTGAGTTATGGGATTTGCGCTGTCCGACATGCAATTGAAGACTTCAGCTTTCGAAAACAGGGGCAGGATACCCGATAAGTACACAGGTGTCGGCAAGGACGTCTCCCCCTCGCTGGAATGGACGAATGTTCCGGAAGGGACCCGCTCTTTCGCGGTCATCTGCCACGATCCGGATGCCCCCTTGGTGTTGCCCGGGATTTACGGATTCGTGCACTGGGTCCTCTACAACATCCCCGGATCCGTAACCAGTCTTCCGGAAGGGACTCAGGACTACACCAAGGGTGTCAACGACATGAAAAATGAAGGCTACAACGGGCCCAATCCTCCCCAGGGGCATGGTGTCCACCACTATTTCTGGTGGCTGCTGGCCTTGAACAGGGAGCTCGATCTGGAGGCCGGGCTCACCCAGTGGCAGTTTCTCGAACGTATTGAACCCTACCTGATAGGAATGAATCGTATCGTTGGCATATACGAAAAGTAATCCGGATTCATGCATGTGTTCTTGGGGCGACTCGCAAAAGCGTTCATGTGAGCCCCACAAAAGAGACTCATCCAGAAGCCGGGGCAGATCGTTGCACCTGCCCCGGTTTTTTGGGTCCATCCAGTTGGAGCGTAACGGTTCATGTTCTTGATAAACCATGTACGCCTGCACCCGAAAGCACCATATTCTTGACGCACATCACGGGTTACTGCGCATCCATTGCCACTCCATCTATTCCACCTTCATTGCCAGACAGATCCCATCCTTTTCCGGTGAATGTCCAGGCAAATAGCTCAAGAGCTGCACTGACTGCCATGAGGAATCATTGTATACGACGCTGTTGAGCTCCGCGGCTTGAGGAAAACTTGTATTGTCCACCACCAACAGCCCCTTTGGACGGAGAACGCGCCGGCATTGGTCCAGGGCCGGCTCATAGGCCTCCTTGTCGATATCCAGGAAAGCCAGATCGAAGCTCTGATCCGCATGAGCATGCAGCGTTTCCACCGCTCCCCCCTCGAGAACCTGAACGTGATTTTCCACTCCGGCCCGGCGGAAGTTCGCCCGGGCCCGCTCTGCAAGCTCCGGGCTCGATTCCAGGGTCACAAGAGTGCCCTGGAGCTCAGCGCAGGCCCTGGCCAAATACAATCCGGAGTAGCCTGTCGCCGTGCCCAGCTCGAGAATGCTGCGCGATCCGGTGCAAAGCGCGAGCAGCTGCAACAAGCTCCCTACAACAGGACCAACGATGGGAATATGTTCCCTTCGGGCTTCCTCCTCCAGCTCCAGGAGCAGTTCATCCCTAGCAGGGATCAGGCCCGCAAAATAATCCTCGGAGAAATGGCCTGTATCGGACATGGCAATCGCCCTCCTTTTTCAGGTCACCGAGAATGTTGTAAACGGAAAGGGTCGCATCATTCCGGAGCACCCATGGCCTTGTCGGATCGCAATCATGGAAGGGCAGCGGGCGAACAAGGTAAATCATTCCGTGTCATCGGGCTTATTGGTCCAATGTATGGTTACCTTGCGCTTGCCCCATTCCATAGCTTTCTCACGGTCCTTCCCCATAAAGATATCGATCTTCTTTTCCCAGCGTTTGTTCATCTTGTCGCGCACCACATAGGTACCCTTCAGTCCCTCGATGCGGACCTCGGTTTCGTGATCCAGCCCCATATCGATCAGATCGCGGGATACTGCAATCGCCTTCATGCCCGGCTCCAGCTGATCGCCCCAAGCCGCGAGCCCCACATTGCCCTTCTTGGTCTCGGATTCGGCCATGGTATAGGCGGTCGCCGTCACCTCCAGGGACTGCTTGCCCTCATTTTGGCCACAGGCAATCATTACAACCAGCAGGGACCCAAGGCAGACCCAACAGACAAACCCTTTCATAATCAGCTCCTTTGCAGATTTCGCAAAAGGTCTCAAATTAGGGCCAATCCGGTTGCGGACGTATGTAAAAAGGCCCCGGCGTTTTGCCGAGGCCTGAAAATGGCGTCCCCAATGGCATATGTCCCCATCACTTAAAAGCAGGCCTTACAGTCTGTGAGGGATGGAGAATGAGGTTGTCATTCTTGTCCAATGGGGGAACTGGACAACTGTCGCGACATATCCGTCATTTGATCACACTGGCCGTGAGACAGTGCGCTTGGAAAAAAAGCCCCACCAATTTGGTGGAGCTATGGCCATGCATTACTGCTGAGCGCTTTTCCGTTTTTTCCAGAGCTGGATTTCCTGCATCTTCTTCCTGCGCTGACGGGATAGTGCCTTGGCCACCAAGGATTGATTCTTCTTGAAACCCCACTTCTCCTTATACTCCTGGGGAGTCAGGCCGTGCTGCGAAAGATGCCGCTTGGACAGGATCTTGAAGGACTTGCCGCACTCGAGGCAGATGACAGACTTTTCGCGGACAGACTTCTTAGGGTCCACAGCGGGTTCTTGTTGGGCTTGTGCTTGATCACTTTCAGCATGAGCTTCCACGCCTCGAAGCCTGTCAGCAACCGACTGCACCATGGAAGTAATTTCATCCTCAGTCATGTTTCTGACACCGGCCTGGGCCTTTACAATGTCCAGTGCTTCTTTGACGTATTCGTCCATAGTTTACTTCCTCCTGATAAGAATTGATGTGAACAATTGATAATATAATTACAAATCACACTTTGTAAACACTCTATTGTAAAATTTTTTTAAAAAGGTATGTCAAGTGCTCATCATGTGATTGGTGCAAATGAAACTGTCTTTCAGATGTATGCCATTCAACGCAGGATGTTGCTCGATCTTCTTGTATGAGATCCTTTGCTTCTAATGAAATAGTACCAGCAGCCACAGCGAGTGGAGCGCTCCTTCACTGCTTAGTTGCCCCCGATTTTAACTGGTGACAAAGAAGGATTTGAAGAACCTACTCAACTGGCTGGATCACGGCAGGATAGTCCTTGGCCGGATTATTCACCTCTCGGCTGACAGGCCAGATCACCGCATCTTCATCCGGACAAGGCTTCATGGTTGTCACAACGGACGACGGGAGTGGGGATTGGACAATGGCGAGAGGCAGGAAAACGGCCATAATTATCCAGAATGCAATTGCTATGGCCAAGGTGGGAAGGGCTCTATTGCGCAGAGAGGAAGCCATTTCTTCCTGGCAAATGAGGTGATCAGTGGTGGTTACAAAGACGGCAGTAACCATTCAGGGGGACAAGAACATTGAACCGCAAAGGCGCCCCGGTTAAACCCTGTTTCGCAGGGCCGCCTGTGCCGGCATTTTACCGGGCAGGAAAGGGCACCCGGTTTCACGGGGCAGGCAAAGGAAGAAACGCTGAGGCTGGGATCAATATTCTTTTGCCGGGTAGCGGCAAAAGAAAAGCTGCCTTGACCAAAACCGCTAGTGTCTTGCCAAATTTGAATCGTCGCTTTTTTTTTCATTATACATGGTCTGCTCCGCTCAGGAGGCCCAAATATTACGCTGAACAGTCATTGCAAAATTTCTCGATTGAATCCGGCACAACACAGACAGAAACACCACTTCTATCCGGTCAATTCATTCAATATGCTGTGAACTTGTCTGCGTCGTCATCCCAGCCCGGAAAAAACTTGAAGGGCTCAGGAGGAGACATCTGAATAACTTCGATTCTGCTCCTCATAACCGGATATTTGTCGATTGCAGAAGCCCGGGCCTACAGGATCGGGGTCCAGATCCGCGGCAAGACGAAAATAATGGTGGGCCATTTCGAAGGCTTCTCTCTGCAGGGCAAGAATGCCCAGTTGATAGTACACCTCCGGATTGGTCGGATCCCTCTCCATAATCCGGTGGCACATCTCCTGGGCCGCCTCGAGATCACCTTCCCTATGACGAAGTCTGGCGACCTCCATGGAGGCAGGGATGTTTTGTTCCCCCGCCTCTGCGAATTGATAAGGACTTTCGCTCATATTCACCACTTCATCTTTCCATTCGGTTCAGCCTTGCGATGCCCGAAACACCAAAGGTCTAGGCTTCTCTTCGACGGACATCTCCGCGTTATTTAGCCGTTTCCCGTTCTGAACCTGCTGCCGGGAGCTAACTAACTGTGTGGCAGCACAATGCTGCCTTGAATTATAAAACCATTTTCTGCTACTTTCAGATAAATAGAATCCAGTATTGCGCCTTTGAGGCAAGTCATCTTCAACCAGCGCACCTCTATTTTCACGCGCCCGTAAATCGACACAGGCTCTTTCCAGCGCAAAAAGGCAAAACGCACGAAACTGCCCGAATACGGGTCACTGGACAAGAAAAGCGTGACAGACAGCACTCTGCCCACTGAAGACCTCTATGTCGTGGGCCGCGTCAGGCCCGTACACTTGGAGATCCCCCTTCAGGGCGAGCAATACGCGTCCTGTCGAGGCCATGCGCAGACTTCCTATGCCGGACACGGGCTGCGCCTGCTCTGCTGGCCGGAACAACGGCTCTCTCCAAAAGAGATCATGATCGGCACGCAGGACTGCTTTCTGAATACGGAGCTCTGCGGAACACCCTTGCGGGTCGCCGGCGGGATTTTAAAGGTCATCAGGCGGGAAAGGCCGATCCTGCTTCTCAAAATACGGGATTACGTGTATCTGGACCAGAAGCGCCAGTCATTTCGGGCACCGATTCAAGTTCCGGTTCTTTGCTGGACATTGGACCGAAACAGCAAACCCGTTGCCCCCAAAAGTGTAGCTCAATCGATCAATATAAGCGGAGAAGGGATACTCCTTTGGGGCAGGGACACATGGAAGGTAGGCCAACTGCTGCGGCTCGAATTCGAGCTGGCAGGTGGATTTTCTCCTGTTCACTGTACTGCCCGGGTGCTTCGCTCGGAGAGGGATGTAACCTATGGAGTGACAGCGCTGAAATGGGAGGATATTTCCGAGGCAGAACGCGAGGCGATCGTATCTCTCTGTTTCGCCAAGCAACGTGAAGAAATAGACACACTCAAAAAAGGAGTTGGAGAGTAAGGGGAAAGTTCGAAACTCAACGTTCAAGGTTCAAAATTCAACGTTGGACTTCGAACTCAGACCATCTGATTCACCAGTGCTCCCTGCATCCGACCCTGTGCCTAAGCCGCCGAGGCGTTGGCTGCATAGGCCTCGCGGTTCTCCTGCATCCGCACCATCTCCTCCGCAACCTCGGCTTCGCTCGGCTCTTCTCGGGCTTGCTGCTCCTCCCCACTCGTCTGCCGGGCCTGTTGGCTCAAGGTGACCTTATCCTGAGGCTCCCCCGGAGCGGATTCGGCTTGGGTTCGCGTATCCTGAACCCGCACGCCGTTCTGGTCCGCTTTTTCCGCCAATGTAACCCGAATAGGCTCGAATCCATCAGTATTCGTATTGGCCAGGTTGTGGGCGCTGGCCTGCTGCCGCGTCCAATAGGCCGCCATCGCTGAGGTTGCTGTGGACGAAATGGGCGTTATCATAAAATGCCCCTGATTTGGCGTTTCCGATAAGGGTCTGTGTTACTAGGCCCTGCGCTGCAGCGTCTGTCCTGCGGCTCGATCTCCGGGGCCTCCCCGCCGCTCTGGCGGAGAAAGGCGTGTCGCACCACCTGCGCAGATGGTGGCGCATGCAGGGACTGAACCATTTTCTCTTCGTTGGATCCGGTAGCCACGGAACCTGCAAGAGGTCGGGACACCTCCTGTCCAGATTGTGCCTGTCCGGCAGCCCCGGATTCCGAGCTCTCTTCCTGCCTCAGCTCTGCCCTGGCCCGGGCCGCCATTCTCGAGGCCTTGGCCGCGGCTTGCAGATCCTGGGCCGAGTGAGCACAAAGGGACAGACACATAAATTGGTATTATGTTGACTTTGTGATAGTAGCCCTAAATTGAAAGCAAGGAGGCTTTTATGACCCGATTGCCGCGCTTTCTCAGGAAAGACCGGACCACAGTCTATCACGCGGTTTCCCGGACCGCCTAGGACGGACTGCCCATGAAGGCGGAAGAAAAGGACTATATACTGGAGCTGATTCGCAAGTTCAGCAAGCTATTCTTTGTCGATATCCTGGGTTTCTGCATTTACCCGGTTAAATGAGCCTCCTCCCCCTGAACCAGTACCTGGCCTCCGGAAAGGGCCACGGAAACCATGTCGTTCTTGCCCTTGTAGGTATTCACTCCCGCTTTTTCGGACAGATCCCGGAACAGCATCTCCTTCTTGTCCTTGGCGGTGTGCGCGTTCCGGCCTGTGGCTTCGGCGTTGGCGATCTTGGTGTTCAGATCCGCCACTTCCCCGAACTTGCTGTTGATCGTTTTCACCTCGGATCGCAGGGATTCGTTGATATTGCTTCTGACCGTGTCCAGTTGGCGGTGGACCTCATCGAAGGCGCAAACAACGTTCTTCCCGCGCTGAATGACCTGGGACCGTTCCACCTCCCCGCCGGGATTCTGAGCCAAATCATCCCAGGAGGCGAAAAACTCCTCCATCTTCGTGGCCAGATTGTCCCCTTCCACGCTGAAGAACTGCTCCAGCTCGGCCAGAGGGGCCGATTTGGCGCTGGACCTACCGCTCTTTTCCTCGGCGTTCCTCAGCTGGTCCTCGATGAATATGTCCTCGGCCCGGCTGATCTCCTCGACATTAGCCCCTTGGCCGAAGGTAAGGCCTTCGGACTCCACTCCGGGAACGGATTGGGCCTCCGCTGTCTGTTCGGAATACCCCGGAGTATTCACATTGGCGATGTTGTTGCCCGTCACCTCCATGGACTTGCGATTGACGGCCATCCCGGTGCGGGCAATGTTTAGGGAATCCATCAAGCCGGGCATACGAAACCTTTCCTGACAGGAGATTCCCCTCGCCAGTCTGCTCCATCATCCCTCCGCTCCCTCCGTATATAGGGGGAGCAGTAGCTGACTGCAAAAGCGAGATATTCTCACTGGTCCAATTCAGGGCGGAATTAAACAAATAGGCGTTACGCCTGTTCGCATGGAGTACAGACCGGGCCAGTTCCCTCTCTTCAGGGCTCAAGTCTTGCGGCTCCTGCAGCAGGGGAAGCAGCTCCTCCTTTTCCCTGAGCAGGGCCATCAACCGATCCATATCCAGATCCCTGGCGGCATCCCCCTCCTCGAGGGTCACCTCGTAGAGGCGATGCAGACTTGTCATGGGGAGTCCCTCCGGATAGCGGCACTTGCCGCATCAAAAAAACTGCGCTCTTCAGGAGCGCAGTTTGGAGAGATAGTCGAGCAAACTGGAGGCGACCTCTTTCATATCTGGATTGTAGGTCCCGTTGCCGATCTGCTGCTTCAGGGATTTTAGTTTCGCCGCCCTTTCCTGATCCAAAGTCTGGGTCATCTCGCTACTCTTGTTGGCTTGCTGCAACTCGAAGGAAAAATCAATTTTTTCCGTGCTTCCAGCCTGCTCTTCTTTTCCCGGAGCCTGCGCCCTGTTTTGCTTGGGGCCCTGCAGGACCCGAAACATTTCCTCTCCGGAAATCTTTATGCTCATAATGCTCCCTGTCACGTTCTTCGTATATCTCTAATTCATAAAATTTGTTACAACTGCGGAGCCGCCATTGCGGCATCACCTTTTATCAGCCCCAGGGCTCCTCTCGGCCTCTCAAATAACCCATATGTCATATTCTTCTCAGCAGAGCAAAGCCATAAATCAGCATCTCACCTAAGGCCTCTTAATCCCCTTTCGGAATGAAATGGAAAATCCTTTAGGGAAAAATTGTCCGGATTCTGAGTACTTTCGGAAATGAAAACAGGTTGTTGGCGAAGGGGCTTAGGCTAAGGGGGTGTGTTTTTTGGGCCGGAATACGGCTTGACTGTGAACGGTGGGGGAGACAACTCACTGCCGTGGTTCAACCTTTCACAACAGGTCAAAACATTGACTCTTGATTAAAATTTGGTCAAGAACCTTGTCGCAAAACAGTTCCATCCATGAATACAGGAGGTGTAGCCCTATTTGCCCCAGGTCCCGGACTCCGGATTGTGGCTCGACCCGTACTGTTTGTACATGGCCTGGGCCAGGCCGAAATCTTTTCTTTTCGCGCTCTGCATGGCCACCTGCTTGTCCAGCATCTCCCGATAAAAACCGGAGCTGAAGCCGTCCTCGAGCAGGCCGCCTTCGGGTACTGTATCCCGCATCTTCTTGAACATGGACTGCACAAAAAATGCCTCGAAATTTTGGCAGACCTCTTTCATGGGCCGCTTATTCGGCTGATTTCCCTCTCCTCCCTCCTGGAAGGCGGAACGAGGGATTTGCATCTGCGGATCGAATGCCAGCTTCATAGTCGTGCTTCCTGTTCGAGCCGGAATTCGCAAAACAAGCGCATAACGCTTTAATCCGGCTACATGATTTGCAGTTCCGCGTGCAGGGCACATGCGGCTTTGATAGCCTGAAAAATGGAAATGAGATCCCTGGTCGTAGCCCCCATCGCGTTCAAGGCGCTGACTCCATCACCGATGTTCACGCCTTTATCCATGACCATGAGGCCCCCTCCTCTTCCTGGACCTCCATTTCCGTGCTGGGCACTTCCCGCGTCTCGCCTCCGCTCAGGGCCGGAGGCTGGGACACCCCGGGAGACTCCCGAATCTTGAGCTTCAAATTGCCGTGCGAGACCGCGACCTTAAAGATCCGGACCCTCTGGCCCATGACAATGGTCCCGGTTCTCTCGTTCACCACCACCTTGGCCGAGGATCCCGGAGTAACCTGGAGCTGTTCCAGAGCGGAAATGAACTGGATCCGCTTTCCCCGGTAACGCTTGGGTCCGTTCACCTCAAAGCTGCTTCCGTCCACAGCGCGTGCGGTTCCGAAAGAAAAGGCCTCGTTGATCCTCTTGGTGATCCTGGAAATGGTGGTGAAGTCAGCGCTGCCCACCTGATACGTAAGCTTGCCATTACGCGAAAGCCTGTAGTCCAGCTCCCTCTCGATGATCGCTCCCTTGGGGATGCGAGCAGCGATGGGATGGTTCTTCTGCACGCTGGCCGCCTCTCCGCCGAAGGCGAGGGCATTGGTCGCCAGGGACCCTTGGGCTACAACATACACAGTGCCCTGCGGGCCCTTCAGGGGAGTCCGCAGCAGCGTGCCGCCCACAAGGCTGTCCGCGTCCGCCACCGAGGAAACAACCACGTCGATGGTGTCCCCGTTCTTGGCAAAGGGCGGAAGCTTGGCAGTGACCATAACCGTAGCCACATTGTCCACGTCGACATCGCCGCTGTTCACGGAAATTTCCGTGTTCTGCAGCATATTGGCCACAGTTTGCCGGGTGAATCCGGTGCGGGTGCTGTTACCGCTGCCGTCCAGGCCGATAACCAGTCCGTAGCCCACGAGATGAATTTCCCGCACGCCCTGCAGATTGGCTATATCCTTAGGAGGGGGTCTGCTGGTGCAGATTGCTCCCCAGACTCTCCAATCCCGCGGGATTGGTGAAGCGGACCAGCTCGATGTTGCCGATTTGCTGGCCTTGCTGATCGTCCCCGTGAAGGCGGTCACTGTGCCGTCCTCTCCCACGGAGATATCCGTGGTCCCCTCCGGGACCGCTATCTCCGAGGCAAGGGGATGACCGTCCGAGGTCACAATGCGGCCCTCCCCGTCCAGCTTGAAGGCTCCGGCCCGGTTATAGGAGGAGCGCGTTCCTTCCTTTAGCCGGCCCTCCTGCAAAGATCCAGCTATCCCGGATCCGTGCCTGTCCGTTCAATAACCGCGATCCTTCTGTACAAGCCAGCTTGAAAAATATTTTCGGAGGGATAAGGCCAAGAGAGCCGGCCGGGCTGCTTCGGCTCAGCTTTCCGCTCCATTGGCTAGGCGGGAGAGATTGATCAGCTATTCTGCCTCATAGCTGGAAATGCCGAAGCTGCGGGCCAAGTCTTCCACTCCCAGGCCCTTGTCCGCCATACAGGCCACATATTTGTACTTCTCCGTAGGACTGTGCCGTGTTGCTCCGGAGGTTTGTAGGGAGGCCTTGATCTCCGCTTCGCGATACTCACTCTGAAAGGTCTGCTCTTCCGCCTCTGAGGGCTCAGTGTCGGTATCATTCTGTCGTCCGGACTCCAGCTCCGATCTCATGGAATTGATGATCCGTTCCTGCCTCAAAAAATACCACCACAGAATCCCGCAAAGGATCAGGGTCAAAACCTGAACCCCTCCGAGGCTCATAACCAGCATACCAATATTCATGTTCCGCTTTTTATTCCACCAAAAAGCTGCCGCACAAACACGAAAGGCCCCAATGTCAGACTCCTCCGCCTTCACTCAATGGGGAAAACTCCAGCGTTTCGTCTCCCTGCCTGATGCCGTGGTCCATTCGGCAAATGCTTCGCTTTTCCGCATTCACCCTTGAACTTCGAACTGTGCACTTCGAACTGTACTCTCCTGCAAAATCATCACTCCAGGGCCTTGTCCATACTGACCTTGAGCTTGTGCAGGGCCTGACTGTGCAACTGGGAAATGCGCCCCTCGGTGAGCTCCAGAACCTCGGCAATTTCCTTCTGGGACAGATCCTCGTAGTAATACAAAGAGACAACCAGCCGTTCCTTCTCCGAGAGCTTCTCCAACTGCTCGGCCATGACTTCGGTCATCTCGCTATTTTCCAAGCTGTCCTGCGGCTTGAAAGCCCGATGGTCCTCCAGGGTATCCTGAAAAGTATCCCCTTCCCCGGAATCGCCCAATGTTTGATTCAGACTGACGCACCCCAGATGCCCTACCTCACTCAAAAGCTGACGATAACTTTTAAGAGTCAAGTCCATGGCCCGGGCCAGCTCCAGCTCATCCGGCATTCTGCCCAGCCTCCCCTCTTCCTCGTGCATCACACGGTGCAATCTGGATTGCTTTTCACGCATGGTGCGGGAGAACCAGTCCATTTTGCGCATTTCATCGAAGATGGCTCCGCGCATGCGATGCTCGGCGAAGGTTTTGAACTGAAACCCCCTGCTTGGATCGAAACGGTTGGCAGCCTCCATAAGACCGGCCATAGCGGCTCCCTTCAGGTCATCCCGGCTCAAAAAGGCCGGAACATTGGGGGCGACCTTGTCCACGACGAATTCCACCAGGGGCAGATGCATCCGTATCAGTTCCGTTTGCTGCTCCCGGGAAACGCCGTTCCCTTCAAAACCGTAGTGATGCCGTTGTTCTTGTTCTTCAATCATGTTTCCGTCCCGTTTAAGGAGAGGAGTCTTCTCCAGAAAAATTGCAGGGATCCTTTACAATTGTTTTCCGGAACGTCCCGCATAAGATCCTGTGTCAGAGAAGTGAAAGCCTGACTGGACTTGGAATTGGGATAGAGATTGACAATGGGATTCTGTTTGCGCAGCGTCTCGCGCATCCTTTTGTCCTGGGGAATGCTCCCCATATACCTGATGGATATGTCCAAATAGTTGTTGCTCACCTTGGTCAGCTTGCGATAGACCTCCAGTGCCTCTTTTTCCGAATTGACCATGTTGACCAGGAGACTGAACTCCTTTTCCCGATAATGAATCGCCAGGAGCTTGATCAGGGAATAGGCGTCTGTTATGGAAGTGAGGTCCGGAGTGGTTACGATCATGATTTCCTGGGCGGCTATGTTGAAATAGGTAACATTCTCCGAGATCCCCGCCTCGGTGTCGATAAGGACCAAATCAAAGTCCTCCTGAATCTCCTCCAGATCCTCCATGAAACGCCTTTTCTGGGCCGAGTCCAGGCGGGTCAGCTGTTGGATTCCCGATCCCGCGGGCAAGGTTTTCACTCCGTTGGGACCGCTGGTCATGATGTCCGCCAGGCTTCGACCTTGGGAAAAGAACTGGTTCAGGGTATATTCGGGGGTCAGGCCGTAGACAACATCGATGTTGGCCAGCCCCAAATCGGCATCGATGACCAGGACCCTTTTTCCCTGCTGAGCCAGACAAATAGCCAGATTGGCCACAACCGCGGTTTTGCCCACTCCGCCCTTGCCGCTGCTCACAGCCATGACTCTGGTTGATCCGTGGTTCCCAGTCTCGAGTGTTTCCAATCCGGTCACCTCGTTGTTCAAGCGCCTGAGCCCCGCTGCTTGATCCTGTTCGTGATTGTCAGAGCTATACATCGCTTGTTTCTCTTGCCTGATCGATTATTCGTTCAGCGAGATACCTTTCCTCAGCGGCCATCAGATCCTCAGGGACCTTTTGACCGACCGGTAGTGAAATAGGCCAGAGGGAATTCGTTGCGAAAGTGAATGTTGAACAATGCCCCGTAGTCCTCGCATTCATCCATCTTGGTAAAAACAAGCCCGTTCAGCCCGAGGGTCTGGAAGCTGTGAATACTCCTTTGCATATCCTGTTCCTTTGTGGATGCTGAAAGAAGGAGATGTTTCTCCACACCCGTCTCCGGCGGGAGATAACTGTTCAGCTCCCACAGGCTCATTACGTCCTGAGGGCTCCTCCCGGCTCTGTCCACGAGGATGAGATCCTTGTCCTCGTGCCGGGCCAGTTTGGGGGAAACCTCCTCCTGAGGGGTCACTCACCACCTCCAGGGGGATGTTCATGATTTCGGCATAGACCTTGAGCTGCTCCACCGCGGCAATGCGGTAGTTGTCCCCCGTGACCAGGGCAACCCTGGGACTTACCCGGCTCATATAGTTGGCCGCAAACTTGGCCACAGTGGGGTGGACTGGTGACTTGCGTACACGGACTGGGCCAGCTCTGCTTCGGCCTGCTGGGTGGCAACGTTGCCAGTGGGATCCGGGTTCGCGGCACTTTCCCCGCTCTCCGATTCCAAGGCAGCCGTCACTTCCAGCTTCTGCTTGTTGAAGACACCGGTCTTGCCCTTCCGCACCGTCCTGGTGGAAATGATGATCGCCCTCGGCCCGAGCTCCTGCTTCACCTGGCGCAGGGCCGACTGCATATTCTCCGCTTCAAAAAGCCTAACTTGCATCGATCTGCACCGTTCCCAGGGATTGGATTTGTAGCTGCGGCGTTATCTCGTTGTAGGAGAGCACGGGCAGTTGCGGCAGATATTGTTCAGTCAATCTTTTTACATGCGGTCGGATATTTGGCGCGCACAACAGAACGGAATGCGTTCCGGAGCCGGACTGCTTGATCTGCTCGGACAGACTGGTGAGAAGTCGCTCCGCTGTGCGGGGCTCGAGAGCCAGATAACTGCCCTGGCCGAAATACTGCACCTATTTCTGAATTGTTTCCTCCAATCCGGTGTCCAGGGTAATAACCGGGAGAAGACTGCTTTCCCCTGCTGCGCCGTTGCTGATCTGCCGAGCCAGAGACTGGCGCACGTATTCCGTGAGCAGCTCCTCATCCTGAGTTCTCGGGGCATGATCCGCAAGGGTTTCCAGAATGGTTCGCATATCACGTATGAAAACATCCTCGCGCAAAAGGTTCTGCAGCACACGCATGACACCACCTACACTCATCAGATTGGGCACGAGCTCCTCAACCAGTTTGGGATAGCTCTTGGCAGTTATATCTAGCAAATTCTGTACCTCTTGACGGCTGGGGAGCTCATGGGCGTGGCGTTTGATGAGCTCGCTGAGATGCGAAGCCATAACCGTGGTACAGTCCACCACCGTATATCCCGCGATCTGGGCCCTTTCCTTCTCGTCCTCGGCGATCCAGAGGGCTGGCAGGCCAAAGGCCGGTTCCGTGGTCTCCTTGCCATCTATCTTTTCGCTTGCGGTTCCCGGGTCCATGGCCAGGTAGTGACCGGGCATGATCTCGGCGGTGGCGATCCGCACCCCCTTGAGGTGCAGAGCGTAGTGGTTGGGATTCAGCTGAAGATTGTCCTTGATATGAATGGGCGGAATAATCAGGCCGTGGGACTGCACGAACTGCTTGGGAATGGATGGGATACGATCCAGGAGCTCTCCGTTCTGGGAGGCGTACACAAAGGAAACCAGGTCATACCCTACCTCCAGCTCCAGAAGGTCGACCATGAGCATGTCCTCGTAGTTTTCCTCTTCTGGCTGAGCCTCTTGCGGGGTCTCCTCTTCTTCAGCCATTTCTTTGACACGCTTCTGGCTGCGGGTAAGATGAAAGCCCAAAAAAAACCAGCACCAGGGAGAGAAAGAGAAAAGGCAGGAAGGGAAGCCCCGGGATGAGGGCGAAGAGCAAAAGGATGCCGGAAACCACCCAGATAGCGCGAGGCTTGAAGGTCAGCTGCTTGGACAGCTCCGAGCCAAGGTCCGAGGTCACTCCGGTCCGGGAAACCAGAATACCCGCGGACGTGGAGATGGTCAGGGCCGGAATCTGGCTGACCAGCCCGTCTCCGATGGTCAGGATGGTATAGTTCTGGGCGGCTTCGATCAGGCTCATCCCCTGCTGCATCACCCCGATGACGAAGCCCGCGCAAATGGAGACAAAGGTGATGACGATGCCGGCGATCGCGGCCCCCCCCGGACGAACTTGCTGGCACCGTCCATGGCCCCGAAGAAATCGGACTCCTGGGAGATCTCCTCGCGGCGCTTGCGGGCCTCCTCTTCGCTGATGGACCCCGCGTTCAGATCCGCATCGATAGCCATCTGCTTTCCGGGCATGGCGTCCATGGTGCAACGGGCCGATACCTCGGCCACCCTGCTGGCTCCCTTGGTGATAATGATAAAATTGATAGCCACCAGGATCACGAAGATCACGATGCCCACCAAATAACCCCCCCCACGACGAACTGCCCGAAGGCGTCGATCACCTTCCCCGCGGCCATGGGCCCTGTCTCCCCGTTGAGCAGGATAAGCCTGGTGGAGGCCACGTTCAGGGAGAGGCGGAAAAGGGTGGTGGCCAGAAGCACGGTGGGGAAGATGGCGAATTCCAGGGAGTGCGTGGTGTAGAGGCCGATGATCAGGATAAGCAGCGCAGTAGTGATATTCAGGGACAAAAACATGTCCAGCAGAAAGGGAGGAAGGGGAATGAGCATCAACAGCAGGCTGACAACCATCCCCAGTGAGGCGGCCACATCGTCTCGAAGCAGGATATGGGCTTAATTTTTCCCGGCCTGGGCATAATTCATAAGCGCTGTCCCTTCAGGTTTTAGACATAGGCCAGGATCTCTGCCACTGCCTTATACATTGCCTGGGGTACGGAATCCCCCACTTCCACATTATTCAAAGCCTCTGCCATAGGCGGATTCTGGATCACGGGAACATCGTTCTCCTGCGCCAGGGAGCGGATTCTCTGCGCCAGGTGCTCGGTCCCTTGGGCCCTTGCCTGCGGCGCATCCATCTCATCGCGGCGATAGGTCAGGGCCACAGCGATATGGGTGGGGTTGGTGATGACCACATCCGACTCCGGTACTTCGGCCATCATCCGCTTGTTGGCCATTTCCTTCTGGACCGACTTCATCTTTTTCTTGAGCTCAGGATCGCCCTCGGTCTCCTTATTCTCATCCTGAAGTGCTTCATCGGCTTCGGCTCTAACAGGCGGGAGCTAGGGAAGGAATTAGAGGAGGCCGAGGCAGAGAGCTGATCGGCCATTTCAGCATCATTGTAAAAAAGCACCGCAGCTGGGCCCGGTCGCTCAGTTTGAACAGCTAGGAAACTAAGTCCTGAACAAGCCGCACGGGCCTCTTATCGTTAAAAGGCTCCGATTCCGGATTGTTATCCACACCATTCAAAATCTCCACTCCCGTGCGACCCAGGACACCCAAAAGCATAGCAATGCTGCGAGGCGACACCAATTTCCCTACAAATCAGGAATTGCACCCAACATTATATGATGTCATTTTTTCGACACCCGGATTAAAAGGAATCTTTACAAACTGCCAAAACGATGACAGAGTTGATCGTGTTCAAGTGCCAAAAAGAAATCCATCCCTAAAAGACACCGATTACCGCTTTTTCCTTTTCGGGAGACGGCAAAGAAGCTGTTGCCCTTAGCAGGGCGTTGAAAATCTTCCATTTGCTTCGTTGCTTCAAAAAGTTTGAAATCTTATGGAGGTTAACTACGCCCCAGTAAAACAAAAGAAGGTTTCACGGAGTAAACTACGACCTTGAACTTTTTTTGCGCCTTGGCCCTTGAAATTTTTAAACGCCCTGCCTGACAAGGACTTTTTCAACGCCCTGTTAGAGAGCCTGACGGTCATGCCGAACACTCCCTGGTCCTTTGATAAAGGCGCATACCCCACTCCTGCGAATGGATTCAGAGGCTTTCAGTGACATCCCTTAGCAATCACTAGCGAAACCTCTCTTGAATTGTGAAAGCTGGTTATGAGCATTCCCCAAAAAACGATCCTTGTCGTTGATCCGGAACCGGAAAAACGCGAATATGTACAGAACCTCCTTCAAGAGGACAAAAACCTCAATGTAGAGGTTGCTCCGGACCCGGAGGTTGCTTGCAATATCCTCGGACGCATCAAAGTCCATGTCCTGTTGGCACCCTCTTTCCCCAATCAGGAGGGCCTTGAGCTTCTGGAGCATGTTGCGGGAAAGCACGAAACGATTGTGCCGGTGGCCTGCCTTCCCTCGGGGGATCAGGACGCCGTTGTTCAGGCCTTGAATGCCGGAGCCCAGTACTACATCAACACGCCGTTCCAGCCACAGGAAGTATGGCTCATTATCCAAAGGGCGCTGGAGACCTTCGAGAAGATCGCCCAGCAAGGGACCCCCGATCAGGAGCTCAGAAAAGGGGATGGATTCTACGGCATCGTGGGCGCAAACAAGGATATGCACAAGCTATTCCATCTGATCCAAAAGATCGCCGAGGAAGGAGAAAGCACGGTTCTCATCCAGGGCGAGAGCGGTGTGGGGAAGGAATTGGTCGCCCAGGCCTTGCACGCCCACAGCCCCAGACAGAATGAAAGGCTTGTCCCGGTCAACTGTGCCGCAATTCCCCAAGAGCTGTTGGAGAGCGAGCTATTCGGATACGAAAAAGGGGCGTTTACCGGAGCGAACCAGGCCAAGAAGGGTCGACTGCACTACGCGGACAAGGGTACGCTGTTCCTGGACGAGATAGGGGATATGCCGCCCGCTCTCCAGGCCAAGCTGCTGCGGGTGCTTCAGGAAAAGGAATTCGAGCCTGTAGGGAGCGTCAAGCCCCACAAGGTGGATGTCCGGGTTGTAGCTGCCACAAGGTGCCATTTGGAGGAGGAAGTGAACGCTGGAAAGTTCCGGGAAGATCTCTACTACCGTCTGAGCGTGGTGCCCATTCGCATTCCGCCACTGCGAGAACGTATAGACGACATCCCCCTTCTCCTGGAGAAATTCACCCATCTGTATCATCGCAATCGCATACATAGCCTGAAAAGATTCTCAACAGAGGCTGTGAAGATCCTGAAGAATTACTCCTGGCCGGGAAACGTCCGGGAGCTCAAGAACCTCGTCCAGCGTTTGAGCATTCTGCAGGAGAAGGAAACTGTAGACATACAGGATCTCCCGGAGAAATACATTGCCGAAGCCGAGTTGAATACCGATGCCGAAAGCACTCCTCAGGAGAACCCCGTTTCTGTGACCCAGGAAACGGGAATCGATTTTAACACCCAGGTCAGTGAATTCGAGGACCGTCTGATCCTCCAAGCCCTTATCGCCACCAACGGCAACAAGAAGCAGGCCGCTAAGAACTTGAATCTCAAACGGACCACTTTACTGGAAAAGATCAAAAAAAAGAATCTGGACAAACTCTACCTGCAGTATATTGATGAATAGATAAGATCATTTGCTTTTTTTCGTATCAAACAAGAGAATCTACGGCTTAGCAGCCTGTTGAAAAAGTCCTAATCAGGCAGGGCGTTCAAAAATTTCTAGGGTGCGCGCGTAAAAAAAGTTCAAGGTCGAAGTTTACCCCGCCTGCCCCGTAGCTCAGCCTTGTGATGCTACCGGGGTGAAACCTTCTTTTGTTTCACAGGGCGTAGTGAGCCTCCATGAGAGTTTGAATCCGGCACCTATTTGTGAAGCCAAGTCAATCAGACGCCCTTTTGTCACCTCAAATAGGTGCCGGACAACGCAGCAATTGGAAGATTGGGGGCGCCCTTCTAAAGGGTTACTTCTTGGACGCTTTAACCCCCTTCTGCTTCAAATAGTCCACAATGGACCGGAATGATCGGCCTTCTTTCTCGTGGAGCTCGCGGATGGTTTTGAGTATATCCTGTTTATCCGACTCCTGAAGGTCTTCAGGTATCTCGATCCGAAATTCGTCCTCAACTTCTGCCTTCTCTTCTTCAGCTGCCTTATCCTCGAGAGCCTGTTTTTCGCCTTCCCCGTTAGCCCCCCCGAACTTGGCTTCAATATAGGCCTCCATCTTGCGCAGGATGTTGCGCTCCAGCCTGCTTTCCTCGTCCTCCAGGGGCAGATCGTAGTTCTGGATCATCTCATTAATGATTGACTGATAGCTTTTTCCAGAGCTCTTTTTCAGCCTCTCCAGCTTGGTCACGCTCTCCGGCCATAACCAAACCAGTTGTTGCTTCCACCCCTGAGCCAGCCTGTCCTTCTTCCAGCCCATTCGTCCTCCTTTTCTATAAAGTTTATATAAGCTTTATAGAAGGATAAACCGACTGTCAAATCCGTATTACTGAACTTCTCAGACAGGATTTTTTCCCATGGATGAAAAAGACTCAGTGGTTTATAGAAGCCTTCTATAAACTTTTTTTCAGGGGAGGATGGCCGGGAAGAAAGGTTTGTGTGGAGGGCAGCTCATACATTTTGAGCCCGGGTGACAGTCTCACTGGACACATTTTGGAGAATGGGATCACGTTTAAACTTCCCGATGAGGTGTCCCATGAATCCCGAGGGGGCTAGCCTGGGAAACACCTCTCCGGGGAACCGAGATCTCCGCGGAAAGGCAAAACGAGCAAGCTCCCCAGCTGATCTCCGCAAACATGAATTCTCGAACCGGGCAGCGAATTGTGCGGGGCGAGCATCTGGACAAAGCGAGATGCCAGAAAAATCACCGGCCCTTTTGAGGCGCAGGAGTTCGTAAAATGAGTTAAAAAGGTTTCATGGGGCACAGATCAGGATTCGGTCTGTATGCTGAAATCAACACCGCAAGCCCATCGTAACTTTTTGGTATGCCCCCAACAAGGGAGTATAAAGTGACTGGCTCATTAATGTCACTATAGGTGGGTCCGTACGTAAAAAGCCCCGGCGAACTGTTCACCGGGGCCTGGTAATGGCGTCCCCAGGGGGATTTGAACCCCCGTCACCGGCGTGAGAGGCCTGGCCCCCAAGCGTAACATACCGGATTGACTGGACGCCCTTTTGCAACAGCTGAGCTTTTTTGCCCTTTCTACACAATTCTTTTACACATAGATTTGCACACACTATTACCGATAACCTACCCAAAAAATTGTCAAAAATGAAGTGTTCATACACAGGGAACAAAACCACGTGAGGCAAAACCCACTCACTTACCAGACGGCCCCTTTGATGATATTTCCTCGTCCGTAACCGCAAGCCCGTCGATGAGCCAGCGGCCGTCGCGCCTAATCAGGGTGAATATCTCGTTCTGCTGGGTCTGGCCAGCGCTTGTTTCGATCGTGGAGTTCATGACGACAACTGCCCGGTCATCCTTGATTTCGCTCTCCAAAACCGAGCCCTTCACCCTTTTGTATTCCGCCTTTTGCATCCCGTTCCATGTCTTCATGACCCACACGCTTTTTGGTAGGCCGTCCCGGAATTCCGGGGTCACGATATCAGCCGTTCTGTCCATGGCGGGCGTGCCGTAGGTGCTGTTGAAGGCCCTCACCGTCTGCACCGCGGGACTGGGTTTCTGCTTGACGGTGGAACACGATACAAGAGCAACAAGAAAGAAAACACACATAAAACCCAGGCAGGGAAAGCGGCTTACAAATCGCATAGCTCCAACCCTTCTTAAGATTAGTGGACAAGCGCCCTCAAAGGGCTACACCTTTTTCACATACCGCCTATTCACAATACGTATCTTACCCTGGGCAAGCAACTTCTGAACCGAAGGCCGCAGCTCCTTTTTCGGGGCGTCCAGCTGCAGGCGAAGCAGGCCCTCATAATTGTCCAGCACCCATTTTGCCTGCTTTCTTTTCCGAGGCGAGAGT
>JAZKRN010000012.1:0-29313 GCA_036628655.1 Desulfohalobiaceae bacterium
TTATTCCCCACACCCGGCACAGACATCCGACAAGCCTCTTTCCACCTCGCCCGGACATTCTGAGCGAGCTGCGGTTTGATTGGATTCCTGTCCCTCGTTGTTCCTCCGGGCCATTAGGTGATCGGTATAGGCTTTCAGCCCGCCCCGAAGACAAAAGACGTTGGCAATATTTTCGGTCCTCAGGGCGGACTCCAGGCGGTCGTAATCCTCGCCCTTGCGGTTGACCAGCAATATGAGCCTTAGGCCGACAAAATCCTTTAGATGCGAGGCCAATTCATTCTGTTGCGTCAATTCCGCGCCGGGCAGGACGGTATCCAGCTCTTGGGGCCGCTTGTCTCCCACGTACAGGACGCGCCAGTATTCACGTGACCTCTGCCGGTAATATGTTGCCGGAGAGACCTCGTTCAGTGCCTGGTGATCCCCGCGCTTTCCGGTCAGCCGCCCGCCTGTTTCGCGCCAGCGGGTAAGCCCGCCCCACAGAACCGAGGCTTGGATCCCTTTCCGACGCAGTTTGCGGCAGATACGAAGCAAAGGCCCCGGATCCGCGCCACTGCCCACCAGAACCACGGGGTCGCTCTGCAAGATGGACTTGTGGGAAACCAGGCTGAAGGGAACATGGAGGGAGCCGGGGATATGGGCCCTTTTAAAGGCCCGAACGCTTCGCACGTCCACAAGCTGCACTTTCGGATTGCGCTGTTTGAAGCGCTGGACGTACTGCGCCCCCACCAGGAAGGAAGAGTCTGCTAGGTCCCCATTGCCCAAGGGCTGGGCTGGCGTTGGCAAGGCCCGGAACAGCCCCAGCCCGATTACCAGAACCAGGAAAAGGGCGATTCGTGCCGATCTCAGGAACATGAGCTTCTCCTTTTCCTGAGAACCATCCGGAGAGCCAGACCCAGCAGGACCGGCCCGAGCAGGAGAGCCCATCCGAACCCGACGTCGCTCTCCGGAACGAAGACGCAGCCGCCGGAATACAAGGAATCCCAGTCTCCATCCGCGTCCCCCTGGCTTGATCCGGAGTCCTCTCCATCTGTCGCGCCTTCGCTTACACCGAAGGGATCCACGATCCTTCCGTTGGCAACACCGTCGGCGTCCCCCTCTCCGCCGTCCCGAATTTCGAGCAGGGCCAGGTCCCCGCTCCTCTGCCGCACGCGATCCGTGAAATCCATCCAGCCGCGGCCGCAGACCCTCTTGTGCCAAGTCCCTTGTGATGGCAGCTCGTCCGAGGAGTGGAGCCTGAGCTTGGCCGTGGAGCCCGTGGGCACCCGGAGACGGACGCAGATCAGACCGTGGGCCAGATCGCGTGGCGCATCCCCGGTTTGCGGATATGCGGACAGCTTGTGCGTTTGGGCTCCAGTCAGTGTGGCGTTTTCTCCGGGCTTGAGCCCGAAGAGGGCCGGCCCGGATGCGGAAGTGACAGCGGCTATATCCTCTTGCTCCGAATCGGCGACGCCGTTGTGGTCCAGATCCACTGTGGCGTTCACCTCCTGCCCGTCCGGGACCCCGTTCCCGTTTTTGTCCAGGGGCGCGGCCTTTGTGCTGTAGGCGCGCTTATTGGACCAGGGCGATGCGGCACCGTGCTCGTCCACGTAGCGTACACGCCAGTGATAGGTTCCTTGTCCTTTGCAGAGCAGGGCCGGCAGCCGAAGGGAGGTCAGCTCCCTATCGGTTTCGATGTCCGCAACCAGGGTGTCGAAGCGCGGATCGCGGCTCACCTGCCATCTGCTGCGGATGTGTTCGTCCCCGGGGTCCGGATCGCTGAAGGAGCCCGCCTTGAGCTCGGCCCGCAGGGGCACATTGTCCTGCCAATCGGCGGGGGACACGAGCTCCGGCTTGTCCGGAGGGCTGTTGCCGGCATCTGTTCCGTTGTCGCTGCGTACTCGCAGCCGGGTACTGTCCCTGTTCGTAAGGCCGTCCGCATCAGTGACCTGGAGAAGAAAGGTCATCACCGCGCCGGAGCCGTTCACTTCGGGCACGCCGACCTCGGCCCGGCAATCCGCTGTCGCGTTCATCCTGACCGCGGGGCCGGCAAGCTGGCTCCAGTCACAGTCCAGCTTCTGCCCGTCCAGATCGAAGGAGCCCGATCCATCCAGCACGATACGGGAACCCTCGGATACGGTTCGTGACGGCCCTGCATCAGCCTGCGGGGGCTGGGGGTCGGAGGACTCGAATCTGTAGATGAAGCTGGAGGTTCGGCCGAGGTTGCCCGCCCTGTCCTCAGCCGTGGCCTTGAGCACCGTGGTTTGGTTCAGGGAGATCGGGCCCTGATAGGGAAGGGAGTTGGGCCCGGGCTCGCGGCCGTTGAGGGTGTAATGGATGCTCCCCGGCTCGGTGGCGTTGAGCTGGACCTGGACAGCACGCGGAGGGGTGAACAGTCCCCCCGCGGGGTCGGCCGCGACCTCGGGCCGGGTTCGGTCCACGGTCACCCTGCCGGGGGCGTAGGAGCCGTTTCTCTGCTCTCCGTCGCTTATGGAGGCGTAGAGGAGATAGGTCCCCTCGGGCACGGAATCCAGATCCCAGATGTATTCGTTGTGCGGCCCTTCCGGATCCTCCTTGATTCCGGAGGCGATCTCCGTGCCGTTGCGGCCCTTTTGGGTTTTTGCGTAGTACAGGGAGACGTCAGCGTTGTCATCTGGATCGCGGTCCTCCCAGGAGATGCGCAGGGAGTCGCTGGCGAACTTCCTGTCCTGCGGAGCGGTGATCTCGATGGACGGGGGGTCGTTCTCCTTGTTGTCCCGGACGAAGAAGTCACCCATGTCCCTCCAGCTACTCGTGGACCCGTTCTCTGCAACTGCGCGGGCTCGCCAGGAATACCACTGTCTGTTTGGGAGCGCGTTGGCCAGGGTCCAGCTCCCGGCCCGGAGCCGCGCTTGCCGCACGGGCTGGCTCGCATTGAGCCCGGAGTAGACCTCGTACACGTATTCCCGGTCCCGCTTCCCGTAGTCGGGGTCAGAAATGAGGGAAAGCCTGGGCTTGGGGGTCTCGACCCAGCTTCTGTTCCCGGGATTTCGGCCGTCGGGTTTTCTCGTCCCGGCCCCGATATTTTTCACTCGAAAGGTTCCCCTTCGCCAGGCACTGTCCGCGTTTTCGTCCGCGGCCTTCACGCGCCAGAAGTAACGGGTGCTCCGTTGCAATCCGGATACGGAAAAGCTCGCGCGACCGGCTTGCAGGGGGACCGCTTCGGAAATGATCAGCTCCGGGGAGTCGAAGCGGGGGCTGCTGTCCAGCTGGAAGACGCAGGAGACGGAGTCCCCGTCTGGGTCCGCGGTATTCCCCGCTGCGAGCTCCGCGCTTGTGGCGTTGATTACGGCACCTTTTGCAGGGGAGTGGAGCTTCGGGGCATAGGGGGCGGTGTTGTTCGTGTCCACCCGGAAGGCGTGCGGGCCGCTGTCCGCTTTTGCCCCGTGCGCGTCACTAGCCGTGGCCCGCCAGTAATAGCGCTTGCCCTGCTTCAGGGCGCTGTCCACGCGCCAGGAGGTGGTGCCGATTTGTCCTTGTTCGATCCCCGAGACAGAAGCCACTTCCCGGGTCATGTTGGCGTCCGCGCAGACCCGGAAGTCGTACGTCGGGGTGTCGTCCGGATCGCGGCTGTTGTTCACCTCCAGCATCGGCCAGCGGGTGTCCACTGTCTTGCCCGGAGCGGGACGGCTGGGGGCAAAGGCCTCCGGGGAATCGTTCTTCGTGGTCACCCGGAAGCTCGCATAGCGCCACAGGCTGTACGCGGTCCCGTCAAAGGCCCGGACCCGCCAATAATACATCCGGTCCTCTTCCAGATCGGCCTGCACGAACCAGGAGGTCCCGCCCCGCCCCTGGACCACCTCTCCGGAGGAGGCCACTGGCTCGGTCATCCGCTTGTCGGCATAGACCTCGAAGAAGTAGCGCACCGGGTCCTGATCCGGATCCTGGCTGTTTTGCACAATGAGCTCCGGATTGCCGGAGCTCACCTTCGCCTTGTCCGCGGGAGAGGCTATCCTGGGGACCTCGGGCGGAAGATTGGATTCGCAGGGGTTGCTCCCTTGTTCATATTCCCGGAGATTGCTTACCCCGTCCCCATCCCAGTCTCCGCCGGGACGCACATCCAGGGTCCCAAAATGCTCCTCTTCCCAGGCGTCCGGAAGGCCGTCCCCGTCGCTGTCCCGGCCCGGGGCGATGTCCAGGCCGACCTCGGCCTCGCTCCGCAGCTCTCCGTCCGAGGCGATGAAGCGCACAGTGTATTCCCCTGCCTGGCCCAGCACAGGAGTCCAGTCGAAGACCGCGCTGCCGTCGCCCAGATCGGTGAATTCGGCTCCCGCGGGCAGTCCCCGTGCTGAGAGCTCCGGCTCGGTCCCATCCGGATCGCTAGCCTTGACCAGGAAGGAGAGCTGTTCTCCCTCCTTGCCCGTCTTGTCCGAGATAGGATCTATTCCAGGCGGTTGCGGGCCCAGGCCCGCTTCCCGGAAGCTCAGTTGATACGTGCCCGGGGTGTTGACGTCGAAGAGATTGAGATGGTGATTCCACCCCTGGGTGGGATCCTCCTTTCGGGTTTTGGAAAGCCAGGCATTGGCCTGTTTGATCCGCTTGCCGTCGGAGCGGAGAACTGAAGCCAGCTCCCGCTGTCCCTGGTGGGGATCCGGGAGGCGGACATATACGAATCCCGTAGTCTCGGGCAGTTGCAGTGTGTAGCCCTCCCCCACGGAGGAATCCTGTTCCAGCCCCGCGTCCTCGGACTGGTCCGTGACACGTGTGTCCACGCCGTTGGATTCGTAAACGCGGTAGATGTCACCGTCCCGGGCCAGAAAATCCCTGACACCGTCTCTGCCCGAGACGTTGACCAGCACGTCCCGGACCAGGGTGTGGGTCCGCACCTCCCGCAGAAGCGCGGTCATCTCCCCGCCCAGGGAGTCCGCGTGGCTGAATCCGGCCTGGAAGTCCTTGAACCTTCCGGACAGGGAACAGGCCATGATCCATCTGCCCACGGAGGAGGACTTGGGCCCGAGGTCCCCGAAATCCACCAGGAGCGTATCCCTGGCCGGCTCGGCGTCCACGTAGCTGCCGCGGATCTCGAAACCGACTTCCAGGCCCTGCTCGTTGGAAACGATCTCGGGCTGGGCGGAATCGATGGACACATCCCGGGCTGTGCCGTTGCCGCTGTTTTGAACCCGGACCCCAAGGGTGAAGGGCACCGGTGGCTCCACCTCATCGGTGAAGGCATCGTCCCCGTAGACCTGCTCCGGAAGAAAATAGTCCAGGCTGAGCTCCGGCATGGACCGTACCCGGATGCTGTCCGGCTCCACGCTCACCTGGTGCTCCTCCCCGCGCAGGGTGTAGGAAAGCTCTGCTCCCACGGAGTAATGCGTGCCCGCCTCGCTACCTCCCGCCGCTCCGGGGGAGGGAATGAGCATCCACTCCAGGTCCGCGGTGCTCGAGGAGCCCACATCCGGGGCGGTCCATTCCTGGCCCGAAGTGCTCAGGCCATCGGACTCGGGCCGGACAAAGAACAGGGCCTGGGAGTCGTCCGGATCCGGGCTGATCCGTACCGGATTTCCCTCTTCGTCGGTTACCCGGATGTCTACCTGGACCTCCTTCAGGGAGGCGTCGCTCAAGCCGTTTTCGATCCGCATCCGGGCCTTGAAAGCCTGGCGTTCCAGGGTCATCCTTTGTTTGATTTGTATGGTGACCGTGGCGCATTCGCTATCCTGGGCACGGCCGGTGGTCACAAGGAGTAGAAAAATAAAGATTCCCACCAGGAGCCAACAGCAAAAAAAGAGATCAAACCGACGCATAGAGCCATCCCGTCTTTGTTTGAGAACCAGCATGGAAGGATTATTTCATCGAGACCTCGAGTCCCTCGCCCTCGACTGAGTAGAGCCGCCCCCTGGAGATGGGGTGTTCGTTGCCACGGCCCAGAAGGGACATGGCGATATATCTTGATGAGCGGTTGTCGAACACTCCTTTTTGAGGATCTGTCAGACGCCAGCTGCTTTTGCAGAAGGCTTCGACCCAGTTGTGATACATGGAGGGACGGAGCATGCCGCTTCCGGTGTGGACAAAGCCGGTCACAACGCGACTGGGGATTCCGCAGGATCGGGCCAGAGCGGCATAGAGGTCGGCGAATTCCGTGCAGTCCCCTTTGCCGTATTGCAAGGCATTGAGAGCGCCGCGTTCCCTGCGGCTATACCCTGTGTACCGGATTTCGCTGTTTACCCAGCTCAATATCTCCCGCAGTGTCTGTTTTTCAGTGTCCGCCCGCAGCTGCGAGGCCCGCGATTCTATGGCGTCCGCCTCGCTCTGCACGAAAGGCCCAGGTACCAGCCACGCTTCCATCTCTTTATCCGGCAAGGATTGGGGCTGGCTTGTCATATTGAGCTCGGCCCTGACAGTGACTTGTCTGCTGCCGTAGGGGGGGACTACCGCAAAGCGGAATCTGAGGATCTGGTGGCCACGGTCGGCACGGATTCGGCGAAATTCGCTCGATGCCTGGATTTTCCGGCACCGCTGGGTTGCTGTACGTTTCATCGGGGCGTAGACCCATAGTGTGGCATTGCGAACCACATGACTGGTGGGGTTTTCCACGATGAATCCGTAACGCACGCGCTTGATCGTTCTAGAGCGATCTTTCTGCACCAGCGATGGTTCCTCCTGATTCACGGAGAAAAGGGATAAGACCGCGAATGAGAGAATCAGCACTGCCGCAAAGGTTGCGACAACAGGTGCAAAGCGGGCCTTGTTCAAGGGGAAGCTCCTTGTTGCCTCCGTGAGGAGGCCACAAAACCTTTCAATTGCTGGTTGCTTGCAAAGTTCAGATTCTTGTTGGGACTCGCTATGCCCCAGTAAGATACCTGAAAGTTTCACAGCGTTAACGTCGACCTGAAAACGTTTCTGCCTTTGCCCCGATTATTCAGGAAATCCGTCATCCCCAGTTGCCGGTTTTGTATCCGGGCACAGAGGCGGAGGTCATCTGTATTGAACACCCTCCCTGAATCAGGTAACTTGTAAGGGTACAGAGAAGCAGTCGATTTTGGCGCAGCACTTTACAACCTTTTATGCGTGTGTCAAGAACAAAAGGTGGTCAAATTGGAAAACTTTTTTATGTGTTGGGGTTATGTCAAAAGAGTCAGATAAGTCAGTTAATTATGATGAAAAAGGTTCGTTCGTTCAAGATGGGGGCTCTGATTGCGGTTTGGGTCAAGGGCATAAACGCCTTCAAAATTTCTCCTTGCGACTCAAAAAGCGAAGAAAAGCTCTGGGGGTAAGCCAAAAAAAATTGGCGGAATCGGTCGGGGTGAGCACGAAAACCATCCAGAAGTACGAGTATGGGGACATCCCGAAAGGGGCCAACCTGGTGAGCCTTTCCCGTGTCCTGAGCTGTTCCATCGATTGGTTGTTGGTCGGGGATGAGCCGGGCATCTGTGACACGGACTCAGAGAATACTTGTTATTTCCCGAAAGAATCCGAGCTAACGATGATCCCCAAGGTGTTGGCCAGGTTGAACGCGGGCGGCGGAAGCTTGGAGACGAACAAGAACGTGAAGGGCATGTATGGATTTCGAAAGGACTGGATCCATAAGAAAGGTAATCCCAAAAAAATGATTCTGATGAATGTTTCCGGTGATTCGATGAGCCCGGAAATACAGGATGGGGATACTGTTCTTATTGATCAGAGCCAAAGGGATATTTACATTGGCAAGATCTATGCCGTAAGTATCGGCCAGGAAATCACTGTCAAATATGTGGAGCGAGCTCCGGACAAGATCATTCTGCACAGCGCGAATAGGGTCTGGGAAGACATCGAAGTTGACATCAGAGGGGATTTGGGAGAGTCGGTAGGAATAATCGGAAGGGTTCTCTGGTGGTGCCGTGAGTCGCGATGAGGAATGGTTTCGGTGAGCAGCGCTCAGGCACCGCTTCTTGGGCACAGTGAAATGCAAACGCGTTCATCCGGAATGAGTCTATGTTCATTCGATTCTTTTATCTTCTGCGCGAATCCGGCATCCCGGTAAGCCCCACAGCCTATCTGCGGCTTCTCTCCGCCCTGTCCAAGGGGATGGTGCAGTCGATTTTCGACTTCTACATCACCGCCCGCACCATCCTCATCAAGTCGGAGCGGCACTTCGATATTTACGACCGCGTTTTCTCCCATTACTTCCGCGGCGAGGAGCTGCAGCTTCCGGACGAGGTGGAGCTGGAGGAGACCGTGCGCATGATGCTTGCGGACTGGCTGGAGGATACCGGGGAGCTTGCCGAGGCTCTGGGCCTTTCCGAGAGCGAGGTGGCTGAAATGAGCCCGGAGGAAGTGGTGCGCTACTTCATGGAGCGCCTCCAGGACCAGGACGGGGAGCACCACGGCGGCGGCACCTGGATCGGCACACAGGGCACCTCGCCGGTGGGCCACTCCGGATGGCATCCCGGGGGGATGCGTGTGGGGGGGCGCTCCGTGAGCCAGAGCGCGGTCAAGGTGGCCATGGATCGGCGCTACCGCGATTATGCGGTCGGCGGCCCCCTGCGGCAGGACCAGATGGGGGAGGCGCTCAAGCGCCTGCGGAATCTGGCGCCGGTGGGGCCGCGGGACAAGGTGGACATCGACCGGACCCTGCGCCGGACCATTGAGAACGGCGGAGACATCGAGATCGTCTTCCGGGCCGCACTGCGGGACAAGCTCAAGGTGATTCTGGCCATCGACAACGGCGGCTGGTCCATGGAGCCCCACGTGGACGTGGTCCAGGCCCTGTTCAACCACGCCAGGGCCCAGTTCAAGGACCTGCAGATCTACTATTTCCACAACACCATCTACGACTTCGTCTGGAAGGATCCGGCCCGCCTGAAGCACCCGGTCAAGGTGGACGACCTGGCCCGCATGGAGTCCGACACCCGCCTCATCATTGTGGGCGACGCGAGCATGGCCCCGTACGAGCTCATGGTCCCGGACGGCTCCATCCATATGGAGGAGAAGTCCGGGATGAGCAGCTTGGAGCGGCTCAAGTTCCTGGCCCGCACCTTCCCCAGATCCGTGTGGCTCAATCCCCGCATGGAGAGAGAATGGGCCACCGCGCGCACCATCGGCATGATCCGGGAAATCTTCCCCATGTTCGAGTTGAGCATCCCCGGTCTGGAGCAGGCCGTGTCCTCTCTGCAGGAAACAAGCGTTGCGGCCTAACGGCCCTTTTCTGCGAAATGCGCCTTGGCTCCCTTCTTTTCTATGAAAATGTGTTTAAATTGTTGAATTACTGGGAATTGACCGCGAGGCTCGGCGGGTGGAACGCTTCGCTGGGTTTCATAATACACCATGGCCTTGTTGGAACCACAATAGGCGAAATTGAGCCCAGTGCCGACAGAAGACACGCCATAGGAACCCTGCCTCTAACGCAAGTTGGTTCTGGGAGGGTCGATGATGTGCTGCGGGTCCCGTCATGTGAAACCCGAAATGAAACCCGCGCTTCAGCGTCCGCCCGCCTTCGCCTCGCATTTTCATGCTTGGTTGTGTTCGTGTCGGTCCGGGGATGAGGGTCAAAAAAAAGCTAGAAGTAGGGCGAGAAGAGCCAGCTCAGGGAGTCCCGGAACCGTTCCGGAAAGGATCTGCTGTCCACCTCCCTGAGGGTCACCTGGCGGGAGTCCGAGATGGTGGAGCGGATGTGCTCGGTCATGCTGCGGCCCAGCTCCTCCTCGAAGACTTCCTGGACGATCTCGAAATTGAGCCGCAGGCTGCGCGGATCCAGATTGGCCGATCCCAGTATGGTGTAGAAGTCGTCCAGGACGAAAAGCTTGGTGTGGGCGAAAGGCGGGGGCTGGTAATAGACATTGACCCCGTAGAGAAGGAACTCCCAGAGCATGTTCCGGGTGGCCCAGTGTACAAAGGGGAGGTTGTTGTGCTCCGGCAGAATGATATTGACCTCCACCCCTCTCAGAGCCGCGGACTGCAGGGCCCCGGTCAGCTCTCTGGGGGGGAGGAAGTAGGGGGTCATGATGTGCACGCTCTTGGAGGCCAGGGAGACCGCTCCGCTCAAAATGAGGTTCAGCTTGTTCAGATCCTGGTCCGGGCCGACGGTGATGGTCCGGCAAACGGCTTGGCCCCGGCTTTCCACCTCCGCGGTGAGATCCTCGCGGGTCTCGCCGGTGGCAAAGCCCCAGTCCTCCAGAAAGACCTCCTCCATCTGGGTGACGATGGCGCCCTGGAGCCGGAAATGGATGTCCCGGGCAGGATAGAGGTTTTCCGGATCCCGCACCATGTGTTTGTCCCGGATGTTCATACCCCCGGTGAAGCCGGTCCCGCCGTCCACGATCAATAGCTTGCGGTGGTTGCGCAGGTTGATGAAGGGCGAAGGCGAGGTGAGCTTGACCGGCAGGAACCTGGCGAAGGGGATCCCGTGGCGTTTCAGGAGGTTGCCGGCCCTGGGTCTGGAATAGAGCTCACCCACGGCGTCCACAAGCACCTTGACCTCCACCCCGCGCTCCACCGCCGAGGCCAGGGCCTCGATGATTTCCCTGCCCACCCTGTCCGTATCAAAGACGTACGTTCCCAGATAGATGCGGCGCTTGGCCCCGTGAATGGCGCTGACCATGGCCGGATAGGCCTCTTCCCCGTTGAACAGGGCCCGGATATCGTTGTGGCCCAGGAGGGGGCGCTGGGTGACGGCCTCGGAGATGTGGGCGATGGGATGGAAATGCGGGGGGATGGTGTGCCTGCAGAGGACGTTATCCGCCTCCCGGAGCCGGGATGTGTTGTCCACAGCGTAGGTGTAGGGGCTGCCGGGCAGGAAGATGGGCCATTTCCAGCTCAGGCGTTGCGCCCTGGTTCGCACCCGGTTGATGCCCAGGAGGATATACAGGATTGGTCCGATCGGGGGAAGGAGCAAACAGGTGACGATCCAGGCCCAGGATGCCTTGGGGTCCCGCTTGTAGATCAGGGCATGGGTGGCCGCCGCAATCTGCGTGACAACGAGAAAAAAAACCAGCGCCGTATTGAACATGCTGGCTGTCTCCGGGCCGTTTCGGGGAATGAATATGTCGTCATTCCCAGTCCGTAATCTGGGGAGTCGGTTTTCGTATGGGGAATGCCACCGTTTGGGCAAGATTACAGCAGAATAGTGGAAAAATCAAAGACAGTTGACGTTTTTTTCTTGCGGGTGGCACAGAGTTTTGCTAGGGTCCGCTCGTTGTGCCAATGTGGCAAACCGTTTTTTGACGCATCCCATTACGCCCTGCATTGTATTGAATGCTTGCGCTGAGCGTAACGAAAAAAGAAGAAATGCCGCTTTCAAGCCCTTGCATGACCGTTCGCCTCTATTGAGCGTTTCTTGTAGCTGTTGTGTCGAGGGTATTGTTGAATCGTCCCTGCGGACCGGCCTGAGTGGCAGATCGGGAATGAGCAAAAAGCAAGGAGGGTCTGTTTATGGCACAGCGAGAGCAGTGGGGCACCAGACTCGGATTCATTCTCGCGGCAGTGGGCTCCGCGATCGGTTTGGGAAATATCTGGCGCTTTCCCTACATGGCCTTCGACAACGGCGGCGGCGCATTCCTCATTCCCTATTTCTTCGCCCTGATCACAGCGGGCATTCCCATTATCATCATGGAGTTCGGCCTGGGCCATCGCTACAAGGGATCGGCGCCCATGACCTTCGCCAAGGCGGTCAAGAACTCGGAATGGCTCGGCTGGTGGCAGGTTCTCGTATCCTTTATCATCTCCATCTATTACGTGGTGGTCATCGGCTGGGCCCTGAACTACACTTTTCTGGCCTTTAACCAGGGCTGGGGGAGCGAGCCCAGCGGGTTCTTCTTCGGCGAGTTCCTGGGTCTCACCTCGGGTCCGCTCACGCTGGGCGGCATTGTCTGGCCCATCTTTTTTGCCTCCCTGGTGATCTGGTTCATTGTCTGGGTCGTTCTCTACACGGGTGTCCGCAAAGGGATCGAGCTGGCGAACAAGATCTTCATGCCCATCCTCTTCATCCTGCTGCTCATTATGCTGGGACGAGCGGTCACCCTGCCCGGTGCGGTTGAAGGGGTGCAGTGGCTCTTTCGACCCGATTTCGGGGCCATCATGGACTATACCGTCTGGACCAACGCCTACGGCCAGATCTTCTTTACCCTGAGCATCTGCTTCGCCATCATGATCACCTATTCCAGCTACCTGCCGGAGAAATCGGATATCAACAACAATGGCATGATGGCCGCCTTCATGAACTGCGGTTTCAGCATGCTGGCCGGAATCATGGTCTTCGGCGTGCTGGGCTACATGGCCGGACAGCAGGATGTGGCCATCAATGAAGTGGTCGAGTCCGGGGTGGGGCTCGCCTTTGTGACCATTCCCAAGGCCATCAACCTTATGCCGGCCTCGGCCTTCTTCGGCTTCCTCTTCTTCCTCGCCCTGGTCTGTGCCGGCCTGTCCTCCATGATCTCCATCACCGAGGCCTGCTGCTCCGGGCTGATGGACAAGTTCGGCTCGAGCAGGGCTAAGACCTCTACAAGCCTCGTTGTGGTGGGCTTTCTGGCCAGCCTGGTTTTCATGACCAATGGCGGCCTCTTCGTCCTGGATATCGTGGACCACTTCATCAACAACTTCGGCATCGTCCTGGCCGGTCTCGTTGAGGTGATCCTGATCTCCTGGTTCTTCAACCTGAGCTCCCTCAGGGATCACATCAACAAGCTCTCCGACTTCCGCGTCGGCGCCTGGTGGTCCTTCTGCCTCAAGGTGGTGACCCCCATTGTGCTCGGCTACATGGCCATCGCCAACCTTGTGGGCGACATAACCTCTGCATACGGCGATTATCCCATGACCGCCCTGGTGCTCTTCGGATGGTGCGCCGTGATCCTGGTTATCGTCGTGGGCGTGTTCATTCAGGCCACCAAGAGCGCCTGGGAGAGCGAGAGCTAGGCGTTTTCGTCTGCAATGCGTCTACTCCGAACGGCTCGATCCCGGTGTGAGGCCAACCAAAACGATCCCTGCCGGGTGCATCGCCCGGAAAACACCATCAGGGCTCTTCCCCTTCAGCATGATTCACCACTCCGGGGATGGGCCGCTGACTCAAAAAAGGAGAGCGACTATGACTGGAGGAGCCATATTGATGATGCTGATCGGACTCGGCGTGACCTGGGGCGGTGCGGCCATATGCGTCAGCATCGCGCTGAGCCGCCGGTCCATCTGATCGGATGATTTGATCCAATACCTGGAGTCTTACGGATGCAAGGGCGCTGCTCCCGGCGGCGCCCTTGCTGTGTTTCAAGGGGTTGCAGAAGGGACGATTCGAAGGTAATTTTTTTTCGATACGCGTATTGATTCAAATCCGCGAAAGCCATCACGGGGTTTCTCCCCCTATCTGAAGCTGCCTGGACAGTGATCTTTCTGGAACATATTTCTATGCGGATTTGAATCACCAAGCGTATTTTTTGATTCTCAAGGACAGGAAAAAAACTATGAACATCTGCATTGTGGGGACCGGCTACGTCGGCCTGGTCACAGCCGCCTGCTTCGCGGAGACGGGCAACCGCGTCTCCTGCGTGGACATCAACGAGGAGGTTGTGCGGGATCTCAATCAGGGCAGGGTGCATATCTACGAGCCCGGCCTGCGTGAGTTGGTTCAAAGGAATCTCGAAGAGGGACGCCTGGGCTTCACCACCGATCTCAAGGCGGGCCAGGACGGTTCCCTTTTCATCTTCATCTGCGTGGGGACGCCCTCTTCGGAGAACGGAGAGTGCGACATGAGCTCCGTGTATCAGGTGGCCCGCGAGATCGGGGGCTGCATCGAGGAGGAAAAGATCGTGGTCAACAAGTCCACTGTCCCCGTGGGCACCGTGGACCGGGTGCGCGACATCATCGGGCAGGAGCTCAGCCGCCGCGGGGCGGAGGTCGATTTCGATGTGGTCTCCAATCCGGAGTTTTTGAAGGAAGGCGATGCGGTGAACGACTTCCTCAAGCCGGACAGGGTGATCGTCGGCACGGACAGCCGGCGCTCGGCGGATATGCTGGAGACATTGTACTCCCCCTTCGCCCGCAGCAGGGACAAGCTGCTGATCATGGGGCCCCGCAGCGCGGAAATGAGCAAATACTCCGCCAATTGCATGCTGGCCACCAAGATCTCCTTCATCAACGAGATCGCCAACATCTGCGAGCAGGTGGGAGCCGACGTGGGTGAGGTCCGCAGGGGAATCGGCTCGGACCCCAGGATCGGATACCAGTTCATCTATCCCGGAGCGGGATACGGGGGCTCCTGTTTTCCCAAGGATGTGCGCGCCCTGATCCGGACCTCCGAGGACAGCGGATACAGCCCCCTTATCCTGAACAGCGTGGACCAAGTCAACGAGCGGCAAAAACTCCTGCTGGCGGCAAAGCTCGAGGGCTATTTCTCGGACAAGGGGGGCGTGGCGAACAAGACCCTGGCTGTCTGGGGACTGGCCTTCAAGGCCAATACCGACGATATCCGGGAAGCCTCTGCGCTGACCATTATCGACTATTTGACGCGCAGGGGCATGCGCATCCGGGCCTTCGATCCCCGGGCAGGCGAGCGGGCGGCCCGGTTCTTCGCGGACAATGATCTGGTGAGCATCGAGAAAAGCGAATACGATACCCTGGATGGGGCCCATGCCCTGGTCGTGGTGACGGAGTGGCATCAGTTCCGCAATCCCGATTTTTCCGCCATTCGGGAGAAAATGGACAATCCGGCGCTCTTTGACGGACGCAATCTCTATTCTCCCGCGTATGTGCGGCAAATGGGCTTTACCTACCAGGGTATCGGCAGGGTGTAGATATTCCAGGGTTTTCCCATTCCGGGACATCCGGTTGCTGTTTTGCGGAGAGGCAGGGGAATTCAGGCCAAACATTTCTTCCAAGCCAGTGTGGGCCCACACGGGCAGGGTAAAGGTTTCCACAAAAAAAGGCCCCGCATAAGCGGGGCCTTTTCTGGCTCGGGCATTGCTCGAAAAAAAATCAGCGTTCAAGGCTGCCCATGCAGCTTCTGATCTGCAGCTCCTGCAGCACGGCCCGCTCGTATTCCACATTGTAGGCGGGCATGCCCTGGGCGTCGGTGTTCAGGTTCTCTTCCATATACTGCGTTTCTTCCCAGAAATCGAGCAAATCTTTGGTCGAGAGCGACCGAATCTGGTCAGCCACGTTGACATTGACGAAATAGGGAAAAAATTGGGCCATTAACCAATTTCCTCCTTCAGGTTAGAGCTTTTTGCATTTCTCTGCCGGGAAGGCGCCTCAGGAAGGCGTTCCCGAGAGAGACAATTCCGTTCCTAATCGGTGCTTAGCTCCGATTATGGATCATCCGTTCTGTTTTGGCAATCATTTTTTGTCCGCTACCATTCGGGTTTGCGGAGCCGGAAGGAGATGGTGACCCAGCAGGGGTTCAACGTTTTGGGTTTGCTGTTTTATCCTTGAATGGACAGACCCAAACAGATGGGATTCCCTCTCATCTGGCTATAAATTTCTCCCAAACAAGGTGACGACGCGTGTATCTGCCCTCAGAAATCAGGCAACTCTTCAAGGGAAACTCCCGCGAATCGGTCTCCGTATACAAGAGCGGTGCGGGCACCCAGTGCCTTTTGGCCAGGACGGCGCTGGACTACGGGCAGGATGTGGTCGTGGTGCTTCCCGAGGCCCGCTATCTGGAGGAATTTGCCTCCCTTATATCCTTCACTGCCGACGATCCGCAAGCAGGAGCCTTCTGGGACAGGCAGTGGATCGTCCTTCCCCCTTATTCCCCGCACCAGGAGAGCGCGAACGAGGACTGGGCCGCACGATGGTCCTGTCTCTTTCAGCTCAGGGAAAAACGTGGGCCCCGGGGGATCGTGCTCTCCCTGGACAATTTCCTGCCCTATCTGCCTCCCAGAAGGGTGCTGGACGAAGAGTTCGTCCTGCTTATGCGGGGCGAGGAGTGCCCTCCGGAAGAGCTCATGGAGAAATGCGCCGCCTGGGGTTACGAGCGGGTCTCGCTCACGAGCCGGGTGGGGCAGTTCTCCGCGCGCGGGGACATCCTGGACATCTTCCCTCCCGGATACGAACTGCCCCTGCGTTTGGAATACTTCGGGGACACCCTGGAGAGCATCCGCCTTTTCCAGCCGGTCAGTCAGCGTTCCAGCAGCGCGCTGAGCGAAGCGGTGATCCTGCCGGTGGCCCCGGCCGTGTTGACCCCGGAGGCCATAAAAACGGCCGAGGGGGTGTGGGAGCATTTGTGGACCACTGGGCGTCTGAGCAAGACGTCGATGTCCGGCCTGAAGGAGGGGGTCCTGAATGGGGAGGCGCACATCCCTCCGGGCCTCTTCTACCCCGATCCGGCCACAATAGCGGACTGGTTGCCCAGTGACGCGCTTACTTTCCTGATCGACCCCGGGAGGGTGCGCTCCGCTCTGGAGGAGGTGGAGACGAACTGGACCGAGCGCATGGACAAGGAGGCCGAGCAGCGCGGCTGGGCCCCTCCCGCGGATTGCGTGGTTCAGTCCCGGAGCAGGGCGCGTCAGGAGCTCCTCTCCGGCAGGCAGGTCCTTTTCGAGGAGCTTCCTCTGGGGGATCGGAACAAGGGTGTGGAGCTTCCTGAAAAGCGCTACGATTCCTTCGCGGATATCTTTTGGCGGCCCGATCAACGCAAGCGCCCCCTCTCCGCGCTCACCACCGCTTTGAGCCAGTGGCGCAAGACCAGGCATCAGATCGTGCTTCTCTTTCACAGCGAGCATTCCCGCAACCGGCTTTTCAAGTTGCTGGAGGGCTCGGACCTGTCCTTCAAGACGCGATATCACCCGGGACAGTCCGGCATTTACGCCCTGATCTCAGACTTTCACGCCGGTCTGGATCTGACCTGGAAGCATACACTCATCCTTTCCGAGGACATATTGCAACCCTCGGGTCGCAAGGAAGGGGGCAAACGGAAGGCGGATACAGAGTTCCAGGGGCTGGAGCGTCTCGAGGAGATCCAGCAGAATGACCTTCTGGTGCACCGGGATTACGGAGTGGGGCAGTTCGCCGGGCTGACCCGCATGAAGGTGGATTCCGGGGGCAACGACTATCTGGTGCTCATCTACGACGGCGAGGACAGGCTCTATGTTCCGGTGGACCGCCTGAATCTGGTCCAGAAATACAAAGGTCCCGAGGGAGTCACGCCGTCCCTGGACAAGCTGGGCAGCAATCGATGGGCCAAAACCAAGGAACGCGTGCGCAAGGCCCTGGAAACCGTGGCCCACGATCTGGTCCAGGTCTATGCCTATCGCACCGTGGCCAAGGGATTCGAGTACCCGGTCGAGGACGAGCTCTACAGGGAGTTCGAGGCCACATTTCCCTTCGAGGAGACTGGGGACCAGGAAAAGGCCATATCCGAGGTTCTCAAGGACATGGAAAGCCCGGAGCCCATGGATCGTCTCGTGTGCGGGGATGCGGGCTTCGGCAAGACCGAGGTGGCCATGCGGGCGGCCTTCAAGGCGGTGTCCGCGGGCAAGCAGGTGGCCCTGATGTGTCCGACCACGGTCCTCGCGGATCAGCACTATCAGAACTTCAAGAGCCGCATGGAGGATTTTGCCATACGGGTGGCCCTGGTGAGCCGCTTCGTCCCCCCGAAGCAGCAGAAGGAGATCCTGAGCGCGGCAAGCCGGGGAGAGATCGACATCCTTATTGGAACGCACCGTCTCCTTTCCGAGGATGTCAACTTGCCCCGAATCAGCCTGTTCGTCCTCGACGAGGAGCAGCGTTTCGGCGTGCGGCACAAGGAGAAACTCAAGAAGCTGCGCAAGAACCTCGACGTCCTGGCTTTGACCGCCACACCCATCCCGCGGACGCTGCAGCTCTCCGTATCCGGCATCCGGAACCTGAGCGTCATCGAGACCCCGCCACAGGACCGCAAGCCGGTGCACACCTCGCTGGTCGAGAGGGATTTGGAAGAGCTCAGGTCCGTTGTCCGCACTGAGCTGGAGAGGGGTGGACAGGTTTTCTGGGTCTATAATAGAGTTAATGGATTGCTTCGCGTACAGGAGTACGTGCAGTCCCTTGTTCCCGAGGCCCGTGTGGGAGTGGCTCACGGACAGATGCGTGAGCGGAGCCTGGAAAACGCCATGTACGGGTTCTGGAAGGGGGACTACGACATTCTGGTGTCCACTGCGATCATCGAATCCGGGCTCGACTTCCCCAGGGCCAACACCCTTATCGTGGATCAGGCCCAGATGTTCGGCCTGGGTCAGCTGTATCAGCTTCGCGGCAGGGTGGGCAGAGCCACGGAACAGGCGTACGCCTATTTCGTGGTCCCCTCTGTGGACAACCTCGGCGTCTCCGCTCGCAAAAGGCTGCAGACGGTGCTGGATCTGGACTACCTCGGGGCAGGCTTCCAGGTGGCCATGGAGGATATGCGGCTCCGTGGAGCCGGGAATATCCTGGGCGAGGCCCAGTCCGGCAATATCAGCAAGGTGGGTCTCGATCTGTTTTTGGAGATGCTGGAGCAGGAAGTCAGACGGGTCAAGGGCGACGGGACCTTGCAGGAGACCGAGCCCGAGCTGAACATCGGTTTCGAGGCCAACATTCCCGCGGAGTATATCCGGGAGGACAGGGAGCGCCTGAACTACTACAAGGCGATCTCCTCCTCCAGGAGCTGGGAGGAGCTCGAGCAGTGGCGGGAGGAGCTCAAGGACCGCTTCGGCACGCCCCCTCAGCAGGTGCAGAACCTCTTCGCGGTCCTCGGTCTGAAGAGACAGCTCGCGGGGCTCCAGGTGGAAAAGGCCGATCTCCTCGCAAACCGGGTGGTCCTCAACTGGTCCCAGAACGCCCAGCCGGTTTCGGCACAGCAGATGGTGCACTGGGTTCAACAGCACCAGGACAGGGTTCGCTTCGAGCCCCCGGCCAGACTGGAGTTGCGTTTTGCCGGCAACTCGAGTATTGCGGAGGAGTTACGGCAAATCGAGGAACTATTGAGTGAATTGGCCACAACGGCCAATGCCCTGGAGGAACAGCGTGATACGTCGCATTGATGTCCTGGCGATCTTGTTGGCGATCTTGTTGGTTTTTGTGTGTTTCCCCCAGGGTCAGGCCGCGACAGTGAACGAGATCGTAGCTGTTGTGAACGGGGAAGCGATTACGCGTTACGAAATGCAACAGGAGATGCGGAATTCTCCCTCCCAGTCCGCTATGGGAGAGATGAAGGTCCAGATGGAGAAGGACGCGGAAAGGGAACGGAAAGTTCTTCGCTCCATGATCAACGAGAGGCTTTTCGTCCAGGAAGCGAATCGATTGGGGATATCCGTCCCTGATGAGGTTATTCGGAGCCGGCTGGAGAGGATCCGCCAAGAGAACGGCCTGAGCCGTGAAGAGCTCGAGGAGTACCTGCAGGAGCGCGGGCGTGCTCTGGACCAGTTCAAGGAAAGGATCCGCAGAAAGATCAAGGTCAATCGGCTGCTCAGCTCCATGGTGCGGCAAAAGGTCGTGCTGACCGAGGAAGAGGTCCGCAGCTACTACAAAGAGCACAAGGACGATTTCCTCCCGCCAAGCGAGGTCGAGCTCTCCCTTATCCTCATGCGGGACAGGCAGGAGCTGAAGGCCTTGCGAGCCAAAATCCGGCAGGGAGAGATGGCCTTCTCCCAGGCGGCAAGGCGCCATTCCGTCGGCCCCAATGCCGGGGAGGGCGGGAACATGGGCGCGGTTGCCTTCGACGATCTCAACAAGCAATTGCGGGACATTGTTCGGGATCTTGAGCCCGAGCAGGTGAGCCGGGTGTTCCCTTTCAGGAATGCCTATGCCCTGATGCGTCTGGAGACGATGCAGTCAAGCCGAGGAGAGAATGCCTTTTCCCGCGTTCGGGATGAGGTTCGGCAGGAAGCCTATAGCCGCAAGGTGCGGCAGCGCTTTGAAGAGTATGTGGACAAGTTGAGCTCGAAGGCAGTGATCGATATACGGCTCTGAGAGTATGCCCGGTTTGCTTGGACATTCCCGGAATCCGGCAATGGAGCATGAAGGCAAAAACCGCAGGAGCAGAACCGGGCGCGTGAAGACGCCCAAGGGAGATGGAGCCGGCTATGAGCCTCATGGACATCGGACAGACGCTGAAAAAGGAGCGCAAGCGGCAGCAGCTTTCCCTGGAGGATGTCTACGCCACGACCAAGATCGGCATGGACATTCTTCGGGGCATTGAGGAAGCCGATCTGGACCAGATGCCGCATCTTGTCTACGCACGCGGATTCATTCGCAACTATTCGGATTTCTTGGGTCTTTCCGGCGAAGACATGGTGCAAGCCTTTGATGAGGCCATGGAGGAGGAAGCGGGCCAGGCGTCACACAGGGAACGAGGCTCGGGATTGCGAAGGTCCGCTGAGAAAAAGGGCGGTGAAAAATCCGGCAACAAGCTTTCCGTCGGTTTGGTCCTGGTTCTGGTTCTCGTTCTCGCCGTGCTTGTGTACTCCTTTTTTCTGAGCCCGCCTGCAGAGCAGCCGCAGACCGAAAAACAGGCTGTGGCGGAAAACGCTTCCGGTGAGCAAGAGCAAGAGCAAGAGCAAGAGCAAGAGCAAGAGGAAGTCGACTCCTCAGAAGAGGTCAACGCCTCGTCCAGTGATGAGGCGGTGGGGACGAACCGCTCCACCGCCGCCGAAACCGAGGCAAGCGGCGAGGATGAGTCCGCGGAGAAAATCGAGGGATCCGCGCAGGCCGGGCAGAACGCGACCCGGATCCCCCTGTCGGAAGCTGAACAGGAGGTCGAGGCCAACCGTTCCACCGAAGCGAACAACGCCACTGTCCAGCTGGCGAGCCACGAGCTCCGCATCGTCGCGTCCGAGGCCTGCTGGATCAATGTCGATGTGGAGGACGGTGTCCGGGACTTTTATCTTGAGCCGGGCCAGGAGCGGACGGTCCAGTTTTGGGGTACGGGGACCTTCCTTTTGGGCAATGCCGGCGGAGTCACCCTGTATCTGGACGGGGAGGAATACCCCGTTCAGGCTGAATCCGGCGAGGTCAGGGAGATTACCCTCCCGTGACCCGTGAGGTGGTGCGCCCCGATGCTCCCCGAGGAGTTCAGTCAGGAGGTTGTGATCCTCAAGACAGGGCGTTTCCGGGAGGCCGATCTGTGGCTGCGTTTTCTCGCCCCGGATCAGGGAGTGATGACGGCCTTCGCTTTCGGGGGCCTGAAAAGCCGCAGGCGATTTCCGGGCTGCCTGGAGCCGCTCAGCCGAGTGCTCTTCAAGATCGCCAGGCAGCGCAATTCCGGATACTATTTTCTGCGCGAGGGAGCCCTGCTGGACCGGTTCAGCGAGCTGCACAGACATACCTCCAGACTGGGCATGGCGGTCAACTGTACCAAGTTCGTTGAAGCCGCCCATATCGGAGTCGAGGGATCGGACAGGGTCTTCGGCCTGCTTCGGGATATCCTGAGTCTGCTCAATGAGGCGGAGCACGTTCCGAGCAACCTTCCGCTCTATTTTCGCGGCAGGCTGACCTCGGACTACGGATATCGCCCGGAATTCGGCAGGTGCGTTTCCTGCGGGGCGGCCGCATCGCGGCTGGAGCGCGCGGGATTCTCCCTTGCTCGAGGAGTTTTTACCTGCGCCGGCTGCGGTTTTTTATCCGATGCCCGCGTCCTGCATGGAACCGCTCTCGCCCATCTGGACCGCATGCTCACCTGCGATCCCTCGGAATGGGCTCTCCCGGGTGAGAGCAACGCACGCTCCCTGCAGCAGGCGAGCCTCCTTCTGGAAGAATTCGTGGAATACCACATGGGACTGGTCTGGGACTCCGGGCGATTTCGGCCCGCAGAGGCCAAGCCTGCGGGAGAGCGGTAAGCGGCCGCAGGGATCCCGGGCCCGCAGCTTTCGAGGCTAAAAAGAGAGTCTTCAGGATCGATTTGGTGGTCCTTATTTTTTAGAACCCTGACATACTGCCGGGAGAGGAAGCACTATGCATTTTCAGGACGTGATCATGGCCCTGCACCGCTATTGGGGGGACTACGGATGCGTGTTGCATCAGCCCTATGATGTGGAAGTCGGCGCAGGGACCTTCCATCCGGCAACAACCCTCCGGGTTCTCGGTCCGGAGCCCTGGAAGACGGGCTACGTCCAGCCCTCCAGACGGCCGGCGGACGGACGATACGGGGAGAACCCCAACCGGTTGCGCCAGCACTACCAGTATCAGGTCATCCTCAAGCCGGTGCCCAATGACGCTCAGGAGGTTTACCTCCAGAGTCTGTTCGCCCTGGGCATCGATCCGGCCAAGCACGATATCCGCTTCGTGGAGGACGACTGGGAGTCTCCCACTCTCGGTGCCTGGGGACTGGGCTGGGAGGTCTGGATCGACGGCATGGAGATCACCCAGTTCACCTATTTCCAGCAGGTTGGCGGCATCGATCTGGAGCCGATCAGCCTGGAGCTGACCTACGGGCTGGAGCGGATCTGCATGTATTTGCAAAACCGCGAGTCCGTTTTCGACATCTCCTGGAACGACTATTGTACCTATGGCGAAATCCATCAGCAGACGGAATACGAGTTCTCCAAGTACAACTTCGAGCACAGCACCACGCAAATGCTCTTTTCCTTTTTCAACGAGTGCGAGCGGGAGTGCAGCATGCTCTGCGAAAAGGAGCTCCCCTGGCCGGCATACGACTACTGCTTGAAGTGCTCTCATCTGTTCAATCTGCTCGAGGCTCGCGGGGCGATATCCATCACCGAGCGCACCAGCTATATCGCCAGGGTCAGGCATCTGGCTTCGAATGTGGCCGGCCTGTACGCCAAGCAGCGCCGGGAGAAGGGCTATCCCCTGCTTGCTGAGCAATAGCCGGGACCGGAAACCCTCGGACCAGCCGTATCCGGAGCGGGCTGTTGCATACAGCCCTGCCGGTCCATTCGCAAAAGGGACTGAAACAGTCACAGCCCGAGCGGATCGCATTGACCATCCCCGTGTTTTATCCCATAGTAAATGGTTTGGCCTTTGCGCAGACCGAAAAGGGCTTGCGAGCGAGGATTCGGCCTGGCTGGTTGAACCGGAAAGGACCGCAACGGGCGGATCTTCCTGGCGAGGAGATGGACGCGATCCCACGTTTTGCGGGAACGCAAGGCAGTTGCCGCTCGTGCGGACAAGGATAACATTCAGGACATAAGCTGGTGGGGAAAGGAGCTATGGCAAACTACATTTGGGAGATAGGGATCGAAGAGATGCCCGCCAGGTTCCTGCCGGACTTGATGGACCAATTGGCGAATCTTGCGGCTGATTCGCTGCAGGATCTGGGCATCGGGCACGAAGGGATCGAGACCTATGCCACCCCGCGGCGTCTCGTGCTATGGATCGCGAATATCGATTCCCGGCAGGAGGTGCGGGAGGAGCTCATTGCAGGACCTCCCGTCCGGATCGCCTACGACGAGCAGGGCGAGCTGACCCGGGCCGGGAGCGGATTCGCCTCTTCCCAGGGCGTGAGCCGGGATGAGCTCTTCACCACCAGCACGGAGAAAGGGGAGTACCTCGCGGCCCAAGTGCGCCGCGGCGGCGAGGAAACCGTCAACCTTCTTCCCGATGTTTGCGCGGATATCCTGGGCAGGCTCTCCTTTCCCAAGAAGATGCGCTGGGAATCCTCGGGATTCCTCTTCGGCCGGCCCATTCGGTGGATGGCCGCCCTGCTGCACGAGGATGTCGTTCCGGTGCAAGGGGCTTCCCTGACCGCGGACCGCTACACCTGGGGCCATCGGGTCCAGGGACCGGGGCCCTTCTCCATTCCCAGCGCGGAAAAATACTTCCGGATCATTCGGGAGCAGGGGGCCGTGCTCCTGGACCGCGGCGAACGCAGGGACCGCGTCAAGAGCGAGGGCGAGGATCTGGCCCGGGAAAAGGGCGGCAGCGTGGTCTGGGAAGAGGACCTCCTGGAAGAGGTGATCGACGTTGTGGAGTTTCCCAAGGCCGTTCTGGGGAGCTTGGACCGCAAGTATCTGGATCTTCCCCGGAATGTGCTTCTGACCTGCATGGAGAGCCACCAGAAGAGCTTGGGAGTGGAGGACGAGCAGGGGAATCTGTTGCCCTATTTCCTGTGCACCCTCAATCTGGAGCCCAAGGACCTGGATCTGGTCCGCAACGGATGGGAGCGCGTGCTCAAGGCCAGGCTCGAGGACGCCAATTTCTTCTGGCGCGTGGACTCCCAGGCGAGCCTGGAGCAGTGGCGCGAGCAGCTGAAGAAAGTCGTCTTCATGGGGCCTCTGGGGAGCATGTGGGACAAGAGCGAGCGTCTGCAGCGCGTCTGCCGCTCTCTGGAAGAGTCCCTGAACACCGGCATGGCCCGGGATATTGAGCGTGCCGCCGCCATCTGCAAAACGGACCTTGTTTCCGAGGTTGTGGGCGAGTTCGACAACCTCCAGGGCCATATGGGCGGGATCTACGCCCGCCAGAAGGGGGAGTCCGAGACAGTGGCCCGGGCCGTGGAGGAGCACTATCAGCCCGAGGGGCCCGAGAACCCGGTTCCGGAGAGCCTGGGCGGGGCGCTTCTGTCCGTGGCGGAGAAGCTGGACAATCTGGTCGGCTGCTTTTCCCTGAACATGATCCCCACGGGCGCCCAGGATCCCTACGCCCTGAGACGGCAGGCCCTGGGGATCGTGCGGGTTATCCTGGAGAAGGGGCTTCGGCTGTCCCTGTCGGACATGATCCGTCGAGCCAGAGAGAGCTACGAAAGCTTTGAATACAAGCTTTCTGCGGAGGATTGCCGCTCCGCCCTGGAGGATTTCTTCCTGCAGCGCGTTCGGGCCTATTATACCGGACAGGGCTACCCCACGCGCATCGTGGAGGCCGCGGTCCAGTCGGGAGCGGACGACCTCTGCCTCCTGGACAAGCGCCTCAAGGCCCTGGACCGATTCAGCAGGGAAACGGATTTCGAGCCCGCAGTGCTCACCTTCAAGCGGGTGGACAACATTATCCGCAAGCAGGGCGCCGGGGAAGCCCTGGACGGGTCCTACGACGCCGAAAGCCTCTCCGAGACCCAGGAAAGGGAGCTGGCCCGCTGTATCGAGGATATGGGACCCAGGTGGCGCGCCCTTTGGGAAGAGGAGGACTTCGACAGCCTTCTGGCCCAGCTGCGCGAATTGCGCCCTGTGGTGGACGCCTTTTTCGACAATGTCATGGTCATGACCCAGGACCAGGACTTGCGCCGCAACCGGCTCAATGTCCTCTGGTCCCTGCTCACCATGCTTTCCGGATTGGCCGCGTTCAGCGAGCTGCAGATCTAGGGCTCTTTAGCGATCCATCCACAAACGCGAAGAACACACACTATTTGCTCCGCAGCACAAAGCACTAGGCTTGACAGCGGGGCGACTTACCCCTTACAAAAAAGCGCGCGGAGGGATTTTTCCGAGGTTTTGGCGGGAAAATGCCGTGGCGCAAAACGATTTCAAGGAGAACAGGAGGTCATCTTGGCAAATATCAAGCAGTCCCAAAAGAGGCATAGGCAGAGCGAAAAGGCGCGCGTGCGCAACAAGGCGGTCAGGACCCGGGTCAAGAATTCCATCAAGGAAGTCCGTTCCGCCATTCGCGTCAACGACAAGGACCAGGCCCAAAGTGCGCTCCGGCAAGCGAATTCCGTCCTGGACCGCGCCGCCTCCAAAGGCGTGATCCATCGGAGAAAGGCCACCAGAAGGATTTCCCGGCTTTCCCGCAAAGTGGACACCATGGAATAGCCGGTTTCTTTTTCGGGGACTGTGAGGCGGTGGCCGGGGCCCGACCTTTGGCGCCGCCTTCTCCGACCCCGCTTCGCTCCCCACCCGCAAGTGTTCCGCACCCGGGCGCTTCCTTCCGCAAGGATCGCTATAGGACGGGACGCAGTCCATAGTACGCCCCGACATTCTCTTGCCTCATTCATGAACGGTGAACGGTCCCGCCAGTTCGCAAGCGGGGCATGAACTATGCAGCTCAAACACTCCACCAAACATTACCTCACTCTGCTGGGGAAGCTGATCCTTCTGGCAGGCTGCGTGGTCTATCTCTTCAACGGAGTGGATCTGGAGCGGCTGACCACGGCCATAGGGCGCTATCACAACGGAAAGATCCTCCTCGTTGTGTGCGTTATGGCTTCGGGGTTCGTCCTGATGGGGTTTCGCCTCTGGGATCTGGCCCAGGGGGCGCTCAGCCTGGCCAAGAGCGTCTTGGCCGAGTTCTACGGTTTTTTCGTGAACAATGTCCTGCCCGCCAGGCTGGGAGAGATGGCCAAGATCGTCTACCTCTACAAGGAGGGCGGAATCGAGGCCTCGCGGGGAACGGAGCTCGTTTTCTGGGAACGCTTCGCCGACCTGAACGTCTTCCTCTTCCTTGTGGTCTTCAGCGCCATCATGACCCAGACTCTGGCTATCGTGGTCCCCTTCGGCATCCTGGCCCTGATTATCTGGGGGCTCTTGATCTTTTTCTTCCTCCGGCCGAATTCGGTCTACCGTTTTATCCGGATCATCCCGGGCCACAAAGTGGAGGATTTCGTTCGCTCCTTTCTGGAATACATCCAGTCCCGAACCGGCGCAAGCGGCTATGCCAAGCTCCTGTTCTTTTCCCTGCTCATCTGGCTGGAACACCTCACGGAGATCTTTCTGATCATCTTCTGGATTGCCGTGTTCGACCTGACCTGGACCCAGGGATTCGTGGTCTTCGCCCTGACGCTTACCGGCCTCTCCATTCCTCTCGCTCCAGCCGGATTGGGGGTGGTGGATTCGGCCATCGTCTTTTCCCTTGGGCTGTACGGTGTGGGCCACAACGAGGCCCTGGCCGCGAGCCTGCTCTGGCGTTTCATGCAGTACGCCATCACCCTCGCCACGGCACTTGTGGTGATGCTTCGCTACGGGGCCGGGCTCAAGGAGGTCTGGAAGCGCAGGAAGGCCCAGGCTGTGGGAGAAAGAGTATAAAGAAAGGCTATAGCCTATGGGCTGCGGGCGATAGGTGCTGGGTGCTGGGTAGTGATAAGTGACGGTTGTGCGCCTAGGGACAATTATAGGGGGCTGAATGGCCGGCCGGGAAAGTGATCGGCACATAGCGCAGGAATCCGGCCACAGGCTGGATCGCTACTGGGCGGCCCGTCTGTCCGCCTCCGGTTGGTCCCGCACTGCGATCAAGAAATGGATCCAGGCGGGCAGGGCCCGGGTGAACGACACCATCTGCCACGATCCCAGCTACCGTGTCCGGGAAGGGGACGCGCTTGCCCTGGATGCAGAGGACCAGCGGGAAGGTTTGCGACCAGATGCCGGCGCACTGGATGTCCTCTGGCGCGACAGCCATCTCGCCGTGGTGAACAAGCCTGCGGGCCTGAGCGTGCATCCGGGCGGCGGTGAAGAGGAACCGACTCTGGCCCACCGTCTTCTGCATCATTTTCCCTGGCTGGATGAGGGGGACGATACTCGCCCCGGAATCGTTCACCGCCTGGACAAGGACACCTCCGGTCTGATGGTCGTCGCCCTGAGCGATTCCGGCCGGGAGGCCATGACCCGCCAGCTCGCCGAGCGGCGGGTGGACAAGGAATACCTGGCCCTGGTCCACGGCCGCCCGGATCCGGAAAGCGGTGAAATCACCGTTCCCGTCGGCCGCGATCCGCTTCGTCGACACAGGATGCGGGCAAGCCGCCGGGAGGGCAAGGAGGCCCGTACAAGCTATCGGGTCCTGCACGTCTTTCCGGACAAGGAGGTCAGCTTACTCCGCGTCCGGATCCACACCGGCCGTACGCACCAGATCCGGGTTCATATGGCCCACATGGGGCACCCCCTTCTCGGCGACCGGACCTACGGACCCCAGTTCCTTGCCGCCTTTCATCGCCGCTTTGGCCGCGCAGTGGCGAAATTTGTTACCAGGCAGATGCTGCACGCCTGGCGTATTGGATTCACGCCCGTGGGCTCCGGCGAAGCGGTCTCGCTCACTCAGCCTCTTCCCAAGGACTTCCGGCGGGTGCTCCTGCATCTGGAGAAACGGACCCAGCGCGTGGGAATTACTGGCGTGCTTGGCAGCGGCAAGTCCGCCTTGACCGGTCTGCTTTCCGGGAATACGGTACTCACGTGGCACGCGGACGAGAGCGTGGCCCGGCTCTATGCCCCAGGCGAGCCGGGATGGGAAATGCTCCGTCGCAGCTTTGGACAGCGCTATGTCCCGGACGATGAAAGCGAGGTGGACAAAAAGCGCCTCTTCCGCGATATGAGCGAGTCCGAGACTCTCCGGCGCGAGGTGCAGGAACTTATTCACCCCCTAGTCATGCGGGATCTGCAGGATTTTTTCCAGCGCTGCCGGGACCACAGAATGGCTCTGGCCGAGGTGCCGCTGCTGGTGGAATCGGGGGGGTGGTTCAGGGAGCTCTTTGATGTGGTCGTCGCGGTCTATTGCCCGGATGCCCTGCGCAGAAGGCGACTGCGGGAAAAGCGCGGGCTGGATGCGGAGACGATCCACAATATGGAGTCCTGGCAGGCCTCCCAGAAAGAGAAGCTGCGGAACGCGGATCTGATCCTGACCAATCCCGGAGACTGGCAGGGCCTGGAACGGGCTGCGGAAGACCTGGAAAAGGTCCTGGCCCGTCTGCGACGGCGCAAACTGCGCCGCTTTCTTAATTGGCTCGGGCAGAAGCGCTTCCTCTGAAACACCCTTTGGGCCCAATTTTGCTCTGTTCGATGCAGAGCCCGCCGATCCGGATCCTCCATGTTCCCCATCAAGGACTATATTCCCCGCAGATACACGCCGTACGCCCTTTGGGTGATCATTGCGGCAAACGCCCTGGTCTTTCTGTTCGAGCTGAGCCTCCCGCAAGACCAGCTCAATCAGCTCTTTTACATCCTTGGCGTGGTTCCCGCCCGCTACTTCCAGCCCGAGTGGGCGGCGTGGGCCGGATATCCGGACACCGGGGTGCTCCCCTTTTTGGCGCACATGTTCCTGCACAGCGGCTTCTTTCATTTTCTGGTGAACATGTGGATCCTGGTCGTTTTCGCGGACAATATCGAGGATGTGATGGGGCCGCTGCGCTTTGTCCTCTTCTATCTCAGTTGCGGCCTGTTGGCCCTTTTCGGACACATGGCCTTCTTTTCCCAGTCCACTGTTCCGGTTATCGGGGCCTCCGGAGCCATAGCCGGAGTGATGGGGGCCTATATGCGCCTCTATCCCCAGGCCCAGGTGCTGACCCTGATCCCCATATTCTTTTTCCCCCTTTTTATCAATCTCCCTGCGCTCGTTTTTCTGGGCCTGTGGTTTTTGATGCAGTTCTCCTCTGGAGTCGTAGCAACAGTTGGAACGCAGGGCGCAGGCGGAGTGGCCTGGTGGGCCCACGCCTTCGGTTTTGTGGCCGGGCTGCTTTTGATTCCCTTGTTCAAGGTGGATGCTCGGTGTTATTACTGTCATCCCAGAAAGAAGGGGGACGATTTTCGGATTATGTGATTTGTGCGTTCCCCGTTCCCCGTTCCGCGTTCAGCGTTCCCCGTT
>JAZKRN010000013.1:0-29193 GCA_036628655.1 Desulfohalobiaceae bacterium
CTCCGGCAGGGCAGCTTCGCTGCATTTAACTGGGCCTGCCCGGTTAAAGGGGTCTCGCCGACAAAGGTCTTTGATACGATGATACCGGAGTCGGCCTGTCCTGTGAAATAACGCAAATCATGAGCCTTTCCCTTGGGCCCTTGAGCCTGCATTTACGGGCCCTGTTCCCTGAAAGGGCAAAATTCGCCCAAATGGATCCAAGTACTTATTGACCGTTACAGTGGTGTGAATACAATGGGAGAATACTCCCAGAGGATATTTCATGGAAAAATCTGCCGGTTATGTCCCTCTTTCGGACAAACTCGTCTATTCCCTCCCCGGGCTTGTGCTCGCAGCTGTCGGAGTCCCTCTGTACGTGTACATTCCCAAGTTCTACACGGACGTAGTCGGTGTCTCTGCAACAGTGATGGGCGGAATCATTCTCGCGGCCAGGCTCGCCGATGCTGCCAGCGATCCCCTTATCGGCGTCATCTCGGACCGCACTCGGACCCGCTTCGGACGCCGCCGGCCCTACATTGCCCTGGGATCCCTGACTCTGTCCCTGTTTCTGGCCGCTCTGTACGTCCCGCCCCACTTGAATCAGGGGCTGGTGACCCTGTGGTTCGCCGCATCCATCCTCTTGTTGTCCCTGGCCTGGACCGTGGTCGATGTGCCCTGGGAGTCCCTCGGACCGGAAGTCACCTTCAGCTACGACGAACGCACCGCGCTGTTCAGTTTTCGCGAGGGCATGACCATAGCCGGGACCGTCGTGGCCGCCGGCACTCCCTTGCTCATCGAGCGGGGACTCTCGCTCTCCGAATCCCCTGCGGATCAGCGGATCAAGTTCGCTGTCTTCGCCGCGGTCTTTATCCCGCTGACCCTAATCTGCTGCTGGATGTGCGCCCTTCGGATCCGGGAACGGACCGGAGCGCACCTGGAAGCCGACGCCGAGGAGAGGGAGAACTTCTGGAGCTCCTGGCGAGAAACCCTGACCAACCGCCCCTTTCTGGTGCTTCTGGCTGCTTATGCCGTCGCCGCGATAGGAGCCAACCTGCCGGCGACCCTTATTATCTACTACGTGGAGTATGTTCTGGGCGGCAGGCAAACTGAGGTCTTCATTCTCCTCTATGTCTGCTCGGGCATCGCCTTTCTGCCACTTTGGCTCTGGATTTCCCGCCGCGTGGACAAAAAACGGGCCTGGATAGCGGCCATGGCCATTAACACCGGGGCCTTTCTGGGGATCTTCTTTCTCGGCCAGGGGGATCTTGTCCTTTATGCCCTCCTCACCGCGATTTCCGGAACAGGCTTCGGCGCCTCTCTTGCGCTGCCCGCAGCCATGCAGGCCGATGTCATCGACTACGACCAGCTCCTGCACGGGCAAAGACGGGAAGGCCGGTTCATCGGGGTCTGGTCGGTGGTCCGGAAGGGATCCTCTGCCGTGGGTCTGGGGCTCGCTCTGCCCCTGCTCGACTATTTCGGCTATCAACCGGGACAGGAGCAATCCCAGGAGGTCAAGATGGCCCTGCGCGTGCTTTATTGTCTGGTGCCCTGCCTCTGCCAGATCGGAGCCATCCTCATTACCCTGGCCTACCCCTTGTCCCGTTCCAGACACCAGGCCGTGCTCGAGGGGATCCAACGCCGTCAAAGCGGCCAATCGACCCTCGATCCGCTCAATCCCGCGACACGACTTCAACCCACAGGAGAAAACGGCGCATGAATCTCGCAGAACTCTTTGCCTGGAATCTTGCCGCATCGATAATGGTCATGATCATCGCCTGGGGGGTGCATCTCCTCACGGATAAGGCCTCGGTTGTCGATTCTTTCTGGGGCCCTGGCTTCGTGGTCATCGCCTGGCTGAGCTTCGCCGTAAGCCACGGCCCCTTGGCTCAGAGCCTCATCATCGCCCTTCTGGTCACCGTGTGGGGCGTGCGCCTCGCCTTCCACCTGACCAGGCGCAACCTGGGCCAGCCCGAGGATTCACGCTACGCCGACATGCGGGCCGCGCATCCGGACAGCTTTCGCATCCGCTCCCTGCCGACCGTTTTCCTCCTGCAGGCCGCCGTCATGTGGGTCGTCTCCCTGCCGGTGCAGGTCGGCATGCGCGGCCCGGTCGCCATGGGACTGGGATTTCTGGACGGTCTGGGTATTCTCCTTTGGTGCGCGGGGTTCTTCTTCGAAGCGGTGGGCGACGAGCAGCTCTACCGCTTCAAGGCAGATCCCGCCAACAAGGGAAAGATCCTGGACCGTGGATTATGGCGTTACACAAGGCATCCCAACTACTTCGGCGAGACCGTCATGTGGTGGGGCATCTTTCTGGTTGCCTGCTCCTCCCCGAGCGGCTGGTGGACCTTTATCGGCCCCTTGCTGCTGACCCTACTCCTGCTCAAGGTGTCCGGGGTGAGCCTGACCGAGAAGAAAATGGGCCAGAATCACTCTGAGCTGGAGGAGTACAAGCGGCGGGTCAGCGCCTTTATTCCCCGGCCTCCGAGGGAACCGGACACCATGAGCTTCGGGATCCGGATCGCCGAGAGCGGACGCATTCCGGACCGGCTGTTGCGCCGGATCATCCGTCTGCGCCACAGAGAAGTCCTGAAAAGGGAGGATCCCGGCACGACAGAATCCAGGCAGGAATCCCTGCGGGCCTTCCTGCGGGACATGGAAACTCGGCCGATCGCCCCGGCTCCCGTGGAGTCAAACAGACAGCACTACGAGGTGTCAGCGACTTTCTTCGAGAATATCCTCGGCCCCTGGCTCAAGTACAGCGCCTGTTTCTGGCCGGAGGAGCAGCTGGGTCGGCGGCCCCAAGTCGCCGGGGGTGCCCCGGAGAGAGAGCTCCTGGCGGAGGCCGAGGAGGCCATGCTGCGTCTCACCGCGGAGCGGGCCCAGATTGAAGACGGAATGCGCATTCTGGATCTTGGCTGCGGCTGGGGAGCCTTTTCCCTCTGGGCCGCGGAACGCTTTCCCCGGACGCAAATCACCGCCGTGTCCCACTCCGCTCAGCAGGGCGCCTTCATCCGCGACCGGGCAGCGGAGAAAAATCTGGACAATGTGCGCGCCGTAACCGCGGACATGAACCAATTCGAGCCGCCCCAGGGAAGGGGACCCTTCGACCGGATCCTCTCGGTGGAAATGTTCGAGCACATGGCCAACTGGCCCGAGCTGCTGGGACGGGTCTCCAGTTGGCTGAGGGAGGACGGGCTGTTCTTCATGCACGTCTTCGCCCACAGGGAGCTGGCCTATCCCTTCCGGCAGGGGCCGGGAGACTGGATGAGCAAACACTTTTTCTCCGGGGGCGTCATGCCCTCGGACGACCTGCTGCTCCATCTGCAGCGGGATCTTGTCCTGCGTGACCACTGGAGGGTGAACGGGCTGCACTATGCACGGACCATCGACTCCTGGCTTTCCCTGCTCGACTCTTCGCGCGACACGATCCTGAAAACCCTGTCCGGGGCCTCTGGCCCGGAACAGGGCGCGCTCCAGCTCAATCGCTGGCGCATGTTTCTCCTGGCCTGCTCGGAGCTGTTCGCCTCCCGTAAGGGCAACGAATGGCTCGTTTCCCACTACCTGATGACCAGGAGACGGATGCCGTGAGGAGACAGCGCATCGCCGTGATCGGAGCCGGTATCTCCGGAATCGTAGCGGCCCACTACCTGGCCCGCAGGCACGAGGTCGTGCTCTTCGAGGCCCGGGACCGGCTCGGCGGGCACACCAACACCATCGAGATCGGATCCTGGTTCCCCCAGGACGAGGGGACGCCCATCGATACCGGTTTTATCGTGTACAACGACCGGACCTACCCCAACTTCATCCGCTTCCTCGACGAGCTGGGCATCCGAGGCGCGCCCACGGACATGTCCTTTTCCCTGAGCGATCCGGACAGCGGGTTCGCCTACGCGGGCACCGGGCTGGCCGGGCTCTTCGCCAAGCCCGCTAACGCCTGGAATCCGGGATTCTGGTCCTTCCTGGCCTCGGTACTACGCTTCAACCGGCGCGCGGCAAGGGATCTGCGCAGCGACAACGTGGGGGACGGCACTCTCAAGGCCTATCTCGAGCGAATCGGCTCCGGGAAAAGGCTCGAGCGCGACTACCTGAGCCCCATGATCCAGGCCATCTGGTCCGCTCCCGGATCCGATTCCCTGGCCATCCCGGCCGCCCTGTTCTTGCGCTTCGTGGACAACCACGGCCTTCTCTCCAGGCCCGGCAGCATTCAGTGGCGCTACATCAAGGGCGGCAGCCGCACGTATCTCGACGCCTTTCAGTCCCGGTTCCCCGGGGAAGTACGCCTCAAGGAGCCCGTTCGCGCCGTCAGCAGAACCCCCGAGGGCCCAGTGATCCATCACCAAGACGGGGAGGAGCGTTTCGACGCCGTGGTGATCGCCGCCCACGCCGACCAGGCCCTGGCAATGCTCCCGGATGCGGATGAGCTGGAGCGCTCCGCCCTCGGACCCTGGCATTATTCGGCCAACACAACGGTCCTGCACTGCGATCCGAGCCACATGCCCCCCTTCAAAAGGGCCTGGGCCTGCTGGAACGTGCTCCGGTTCGCGGATGACGAAACAACACGCCGGGTTCGGGTGACCTACTGGATGAACCGCCTTCAACGCCTCAACGCAACAAGGAACTGGATGGTGAGCCTGAATGCCGATTGGGAATTTGCTCCAGACACGACGGCCTACCGCACCGTTTACGAGCATCCGGTCTTCAGCATGGAAACCCTGCAGGCCCAGAAGCTGTTGCCCTCCATATCCGGACGCAATGGGACCTACTTCTGCGGCAGTTATCACGGGTACGGCTTTCACGAGGACGGCGCCCGGTCCGCTGTGGATCTGGTCCATAAGCATTTCGGGATCGAACCATGAAATCCAGGTTCTATGACGCACACCTTCTCCACGAAAGACTTGCTCCAGTCAAACACGAATTCCGCTACCGGATGCCGATTTTCGTTTTCGACCTCAACGAGCTGGAGGCCGGCCTCTTGGACGGGCCCCTCTTCGGCAGGCGAATCGCCCAGGGATCGTCCGCCCGGAGCGGCAGCACTGGGCCCAGGCTGTTCTCCCTCAGGGAGGGGGACTACCTGCATGTGGGTCCCGGCGGGCTGCGGGACAAGCTCGGTCGAGCCCTGGCTGCGGGCGGAGCCGACCGCTCGCTCGCCCTGGGCTGCGTTCGGCTGGTCACGACGGCCCGTTTTCCGGGGGGCGCCTTCAATCCGGTGAGCTTCTGGTTCGTGTTCACCCATGAAACTGCGGATAGAGCGGCCGCCGTAGTGGCCGAGGTGAACAACACCTTCGGTGAAAAGCACATCTACGTGCTCGGCAACGGGGAGGCGAAATCCTTTCCGGCCCGATACACAGACACCAAGAGATTCCACGTTTCCCCCTTCAACAACATGAAGGGGGAATACGCCTTTTGCTTTGCTGATCCCCGGTACGGGCTGGACCTGGCCGTGGACCTGATCAGGGACGGCGAACCCATCCTCCGGACCCGCCTGTGGGCCGAGGAACCCGGCCGTCCTCCGAACACCCGGTCTTTGTCCGGATTTTTGCTGCACCCCCAGCGCGCTCTGACCTTTCCGCGGATCATCAAACAGGCGGTCAGGCTCTATTACGGAAAAAAGCTCCCGGTCCATACCAGGCCCACGCCCTCCAGTCCCATGACCTTGCGCGGCGGGGACACCGCTCGCCCCGACCTTGTCTCCCGGCTGGCCCGCAAGGCCCTGAGCAGACTGCTGCAGCGGATCCGGACCGGACATCTCACGCTCATCCAGCCCGACGGCCGGAAAGAGCTGTATCCGGGCCGCGATCCCGGACCCGCGGTGGAGCTGACCATCCGGGACCCGCGCTTTTACAGAGCGCTTGCCCTGTCCGGGGACATCGGCTTCGGCGAGGCCTACACCTCCGGCTGGTGGACCACGCCGGACCTGACAGAGCTGCTGCGCTTCTTCTCCCTGAACCGAGAATATCTGCGCGTATCCGAGGTCCTGAACATCCCGCGCCCCCTGGTCTCCCTCTCCAACCGGCTGCGGCGGCTGGGCGGGCGACGCAACACGAGGTCCGGAGCGCGGAAAAACATCCAGAGCCATTACGATCTGGGTGACGAGCTGTTCCAAACCTTTCTGGACCCGTCAATGACCTATTCCTGTGCCTACTTCCCGGATTGGGACACGGACCTTTCCCGGGCCCAGGAGGCCAAGTTCCGGCGGATCGCGGACAAGCTGGACCTGGGTTCCGATATACACGTCCTGGAAATCGGCTCCGGATGGGGCGGTTTCGCCCTGTACGCGGCCCAGCGCTTCGGCTGCCGCGTGGACGGGATCACCATCTCCCCGAATCAGCAGGCCCATTCCCGGCAAAGTGCCCTGGATCTCGGCCTGGATCACCTCGTCGACTTCCGGCTCCAGGACTACCGCGACGTCGACCGAACCTACGACAGGATCGTCTCCATCGAGATGATCGAGGCGCTGGGGCACGCGTACCACAAGGACTTCTTCGCCGCCCTGGATCGACTCTTGGCACCGGGGGGGTCCGTGTGCATCCAGTTCATCGCCATCCACGATCAGCGCTACGAGGCCTACCGGAGGGAGGGGGACTGGACCCGCAAGCATATCTTTCCCGGAGGGCTCCTGCCCTCCCTGACCCGCATTACGGAGGTGGTGCGGGACACCACGAACCTGACCGTGCTCGGCCTCGAGTCCCTGGCTCCGCACTACGCCCGGACCCTGGCCCTCTGGCAGCAGAGTTTTCGCGACAACGAAGCTCGAGTGGCGGAGTTGGGATACGACGAGACCTTCCGCAGAAAATGGGATTACTACCTTTCCTACTGCCAGGCAGGGTTCAAATGCCGCGTTATCGACGACTATCAAATGGTTCTGGCCAGGCCGGAGGGCGCGGGACCGAGGAGCACGTAGGAGAATAGCCTTTCCATGAATCGATCAGCAAATCAATCCGGGGCCAGCCCCACCCGAACCGCGAACCGGCCCCAGCGGATCCTGCTCTGCGGTGTTTTCGGGCCCTACGGGGTCGACGACGCCTTCGGCAGGAAAGAAAACGTCATGGAGCTCTTCCACAACCAGGTCACCAAGGCCCAGGGCCTGGCCTCGCTCCGCCTGCACCACCGCACCTTCGGGCTCTATTTCATGGCTGCCAATGTCGAGGCCGATGTGACCGTGCTGGACTTTCCCTCCCGCAGACGATTCCTGCGGGAAATACGCAAGGGGTACGACCTGGTGGGCATCTCCTTCATTACCCCCAACTTCGCCAAAACCAGGGAAATGTGCCGGCTCATCCGCGAGGAAGCCCCGGATACCGCCATCGCCCTGGGGGGCCACGGTGCGGCGATCGAAGGGCTGGAGGAGCTCGTCGACTGCGATCATATCGTGCAGGGCGATGGCATTCGCTGGCTGCGCTCCTATCTGGGGCAGGACCCCGATGCCCCGGTGGTGCATCCCACGCTGCCGAGCAACGAGTACCGCCGCATCATGGGCGTTCCCCTGAAGGGGGCCACCGCATCCCTCTTGGCCCCCGGAGTGGGCTGTCCCAATGCATGCAGGTTCTGCTGCACCTCCCACTTCTTCGGCAAGCAGTACCTCCCCTTCGTCCGGACCGGACGGGAGCTCTTCGACCTGGCCCGCCGGATATCCCAAGAATCCGGTTCCGACTCCTTTTTCGTGATGGACGAGAACTTCCTCAAGGAGGAACAGAGGGCATGGGACATGCTCCGCCTCATGGAGGAGAATCAGCGCTGGTTCCGCTTCCAGATCTTCTCCTCAGCGGACACTGTGCTCCGGTTCGGCATTCCCAATCTGGTCCGGCTCGGGGTCAAGCTGGTCTGGATCGGCGTGGAATCGCCGTCCGGGTCCCCCTTTAACAAGAACGAAGGCATCGACTTCCCCTCCCTGGTCAGGAGCCTCCGGGATCACGGGATCGGGGTGCTGACCTCGGGCATTCTCGGTTTGGAGCACCACGACCCCTCCACCATGCAAGAGGATATCGATTTCATCATCAATCTCGAGCCGGACCTCATCCAGTTCATGCTCCTCACCGGCCTGCCGATGACCGAACTCTATCTGGAGCTCAAAGAGGCCGGCCTGCTCAGGTGGGATCTGCCCTTTGAGGAGTGGCACGGGCAGAAATATCTCAACTTCCGCCACAGCCGCTTATCCGGGGAAGAGGCCCAAAAGTGGCTCCAGTTCGCATTCGACGCGGACTATCAAAGAAACGGAAGCTCCATGGTTCGCCTGGTGGAGACGGCTCTTCGGGGGACAGGGACCATGCGGGAGCTGGCCCGGAAGGACGAAGTCTTCCAGGCCAGATACGAACAGCTCCTGGACGAGCTTGAGGATTACCGCCCCCTGCTTCCGATCATGGCCCGCTTTGCCGTCAATGAGCGCGAGCGGGATAAGATTCGGGATCTGGAAAAGAGGTTTCAGGAGGTCCTTGGCCCCAAAGCCTGGAGGGACATCGGCCTCGGCATCCTGGCCTCGGTGTGCGCCGGGGTCTGGTCCTGGCGACTGCGCCTTGTCGGGGACCGCATCCAGCCGCGCACGCTGGTCACACGATACACCGCACCAAGCGCCTAGGTGTGCGTGCAGCGTCTGCAGTGAACAATTGGGAACCGAAACTGGGCTTGCGGAACAAATCGAGGGATTCAATGATCGAGTTGGTGTCACGCGACTCGCGAAAGGAAGGCATCCCGGAAAGCGTTCAGGGGTGCGCTGTAGGCTTCGACTTCTCTGGCGCGGTTTGTAGCGTCGTTGTCTGCGGAAAAGCCTGCGATCACGTGAGCCGCCCCGGTCGCGACGGAATCTATCCGCCACCGCACGAGGCTGCGGATCGGGGGAAAGGAGGTATCGGTAAGGTGGACCGCATTGCGCCAAGCGAGGTCCCGGCTCCCCACGAGAGCTAGCAGCGCGATTGCCTCGTCGCCTCTTCCCAGCAGATCGTCGAGCGCGGCGATCGCTTCGTTGGGATAGATCTCGGCGAGCACTCTCTGCGTGTCATCAATGAGCCGGCGCAGGATGGCGTTGATCGCATCGTGATCCCTGCGTTTCGCGGGGCGGTCCGGATCGATCCCCACATCGGACACCGTGTACGCGAGATCGTAGTTGATGTGCGCATTGATCCCCAGCAGGGCGTCCTGCAGGATAATCGTCCGACCGGACAGGGATACGCTGAAGCCGATCTGCCATGCTCTCGGCACGGGCGCGCTCTGGCCGCGCTCGAAGGCGAGCAGGGCGCGGCGATAGTAATCTGCGAAGGTTACCGTGTAATTCCGGATCCAGTTCTCGTCACTGAAATGACCAGCGTCGATCGCTTCGCTCACGGCGTGCGTCATGCGGACATAGACAGTAAGGAAAACGGATCTTCGATCGCTTTGCCCTCGAAGACGGGTTTCAAGCTCGCCCAGTCTTTCATGGGCATCGTTGATATTCTGAAAAGGGGTTTCCAGGAGATCCCGGAGATGAACGTTTGATGGGGGAGCCTCCTGCGGACTCGCCTCTTGCGGGCGGGACCCGAAATATCTTCGGCCGATGGCTCTCAGCTCGGCTAAAGACGGGAAGTCAAAACCCATATTTCCTCGTATTGAGTTGGGAGAGTTTCAAGCCCAATAGACGGAAGAAGACGCCGTGCTCGGCCAACTCCTGAAAGCGACTGTGCGCAGTGGATTCGCTGACCCTCCCGGCATGATCCTGCGCTTTCCAGGGACAGCCGGGCCGCAGCACGAACGGGACATCCCTGATGCACCGGTGATCGGAACCCGGAGGCCATCAGGGATTGTCAAAACGTTAACAAAAGTCTACTTCTTTGAGAATTATGAGCCAGTGCCCAAACACTCATTTCTTTGGGTGCGGAGGTACAGCTGTTCTTCCCCGGCAACCGAGAACGCAAGGGAGGTTTGAATGGAGTTGAGTGCGTTGTACGAAAGCCTTTCCGCTCTGGGGTATAGCCATCCCCTTCATCCGACCCTGACCCACCTGACCATGGGCATGGTCATAGGGGCCCTGATCTTTGGGCTTATCTCCCAAATCACGCGCTTTGCCCGCTTTGCCCCTACTGCGCGTCACTGCCATGCGCTGGCGTTGATAGCCATCGTGCCCACCGCTATCCTGGGGATAATGGACTGGATCCATTTCTACGGCGCGCAGGCCATGACGCCGATCATCGTGAAGATGGTTCTGGCAACGGCCTGCCTGGGGGTCCTTATCGCTGCAGCCGTGCGTCAGCGCAGGGATACGGAAAAAAAGGCTCCGGCACTTTCCCTGTATCTGCTGGCTTTTGTGCTGGTTGTCGGGCTGGGCTATTTCGGTGGAGAGATAGTGTTCGGCACCCATCAGGCGAAGGTGGAAGCGGGAGTAAACGCCACCGGGCAGGAGGAGGCAAAGCAGGAAAAGGCTTCTTTCGCCAGGGTAAAGCCTATCCTGGAAAATCGGTGTACAAGCTGCCATTCCGGGAGCAACCCTCCCCATGGTCTGCGGCTCACCTCCTACAAGGAGCTCATCTCCGGCACGGAGCACGGTCCGATAGTGACCAAAGGGGAGCCAGGAGAAAGCGAGCTGTACGCCCGAATCACCGGGCAGTCCGAGCCCAGGATGCCCTTTCGCCAGTCCCCGTTGAGCGATGAGCAGATCCGGGTGATCAAGGAGTGGATCGCAGCCGGTGCATCGGGACCGCAGTAAGCTCGGCCTGGGGGCTGCCGCCCGGAGAGCTTGAGTTTTTGAGCCTTTTTGAGGGTTGTTGCTTTGAACCTATTGTATTTTCGAGAAGAATCCGGCCAAGCGGAATGCAGCCCTGCACCCATGCGCCCAATGGGTGCGGGGCTGGCCTCCCACATCCCCGGCAATTTCCTGCAATGAGCCAGTCCCCATATGCTTCCATTAAGGCGCAGCAACCATTCTGTTCATACTGGGCTGGAATCCAGCGGACGAACTCAGGAAAAACTCCCTGCATCCTCTGGTCTTGGGGATTGTTCCTCCCTGCCGAGAGTCACAGTACCCATATAGCCGTCCACCGTGATCACATCACCGGTGCGAATGGCCTCCAGGGCTTCATGAACGCCTGTCACACAAGGCAATCCGTATTCTCTGGCAATGATCGCTCCGTGAATGAGCATTCCCCCGCGCCGTTCCACAATTCCGGAGGCCAGGACCACGATAGCTGTCATTTTGGGGTCCACCGCATCACAGACCAGTATCTCTTCGGGTTCGAGGGAACGCAGATCGTCCACGCTGCTGACCACTCTGGCCCGACCCTGCACCACTCCCGGGCCGGCCGGCTGGCCCGGAAGCTGTCTGGGCCTGGTCGCCGGCTCTCCTGAAGACTGACTCCGAACCACCTCCTCTCGGCACTGTATCCGTGCTTCCGGGTCCTGCAAGGCAGCGGCTACGGTCAAAGGCTCGACAATGTCGCATCGGATTTCGTCACGGCCCAGACGCCTCATCCCCTCCTCTGCCGCCTTGAGGATCTCGGCCTCGATCCTCCCCAGATAGATATTGTCGTCGTCCCTCAGCCGATAGCTGGCTCTGGCCAGATCCAGGATTTCCTCGGCTTCAGCCCGCCGATGCGGGCCCATGGCCTCAAAAAAATTCGCCTCCAGCCCTGCCGCGCTGTCCCGCGCGGATTGTCTCCCTAATGACGGATGGAGGGCGAGCTTGGCCACAAGGGCCAACACATCCGAGCGTCCACGCGTGCAGGAGGCCTGATTACAGAACAGCTCTCCGTATCGGTCCAGGAAGTCCTCAAGAAGTTGTCCGAACACACGATCCTCTTCCGATGGATCGCCTTTTTCCAGAGCCTCCATCAAAGCAGGGTTGTCCCTGGCCCTCTCGGCCAGTGCTTGAATTCCGCTGTTCCTTTCCAGGCTGAGCATGGAATCGCTTCCCAAAAGCTGAATGAACTCGAAGGGATCAGACGGCTTGACGGCATCATTGTAAACTTGACCGAAGAGCCTGGCTCCGTGGGCAAAGGGAATGCACTCCTCCCAGTAGACCCCGATCCAGTGCTTGTGCACCTCGTGCCTTCTTTGAATCTCCTTTGCCAATTCCCGGTGTGAGAGCAAGGCAAGATCCTGTTGGCCCAGGATCTCGGCCTGCTCGTTCATTTCCGGGAGGATTTCCCGCTCAATCCGTTCTCGCAGGGAAATCAGATTGTTCAGGCTGCGTCGCAGGCTCAGATACCAGCCCTTACCGTCGTCCCCGTCCCTTTCGTGAATGGTTGTAATGGGTCTGGACTGAAGGATGTACAGCTTTTGATCGTGGATCGTCCATTCCACGTCCTGGGGTGGGCCGAAGATCCTCTCCACCAGTCCTGCCGCTTTAACCACCTCATTGAGCTGTCCCGAATCCAAAGGGGGGCTCTTATGGCGATTCCCGGCCAGGGCCTGCCTTACTGTGCCGTTTTCCGCAGGCAGCACCAGACCTTCCCTGTTCGGAGCAAAACTGGAGAGAACCTCTTTTGTTTCTCGGTTCAGAATCCATCGATCCGGCTCGACGGCACCGTCTACAAGTCCCTCATTCAAGCCGTGGACTGCCTCCACCACCATCGCGGATTCGTCCTCTGGGCTTTTCGTAAAGACCACACCGGAGCTCAGGCCTGAAACAAGCTCCTGAACAAGGACGGCCATGCCGCTGCTTGTCGCGTCCAAATCGAGCTCGTTTTGGTAAAGCAAGGCCGCGTCGGAAAACAGGGAGGACCAGACCTTTCGGATGGCGGCCAGAAGATCGGCCCGGCCGACAACATTGATCCAGGATTCGTGGAGCCCGGCAAAAGAGGCTTGAGCGCTATCCTCCCCTGGGGCCGAGGATCGAACCACTGTTTGCTGAACGGGAAAAGCCCGATCCAGTGCAGATCCGAGCTCCTCCTCCAAGTCTCGGGGCATAGGGGCAGTCAGAAACATGTTGCGGATACGCAGGGCCGCATCCCACATTTCCTCCCAGCGCATACGCTCAAAGGCTTTTCTGGAAAGCTCCATCAGGATTCTGTCCCGCAGACCCGTAGCGTCAAGAAAATGGTGGTAGGCTTGGGTTGTAATGCACAGACCGGGCGGCACGGAAACTCCCGCTCGATACAACCGGGCCAGTGCGACCGCCTTGCCTCCAACTCGAGGCCCTTGGTCCTCACGAACGTCATTGAGTGCTACGGTCCAGGTCATGAGCTCATCCTCAGATCCGAAATCCTTTGAAAGGCCTCGACAACAAAATAGCGTTTCATGGCAAGGACAGCCCAAATACAGGACCCTGCCCGGACAAAGTCCACAAGGTATGGATGACCGGCCGGATAGAGATGCAGGGAGCCCGTCACTATGTGCTTCTAATCCGAATCATAGCGGCATTCGCCCCTTGGCCCCTCGATCAAAGCTTTCCGGGACAACGTCAAAAGCCGAATAACTGGGACACGGGCTGATCATGGAGGAGAAAGATTGAGCCGGGAAAATGAGCTGGGAGGGAGCTCAGCCAGGGAAATCATCCCGGATGAATGGACAATGGCGTTCAATTTTGCGGCCTGGACGGAGACGGCGTATGAATAATTGACAAAGCTGGGAATATTTCCCTTCCTAATGCACGCACCACGAGGAACGGGCATATTACACTATCTGATGCGACCCGGGTTCCAGACGCGTCGCATCAGATAGTGGGCACCCAGAATTTCGCTTTTCAGGCACCACTTTTCACGTGTTGAAACGTAGCGCAAGACGCAGCAGCAATCGCCAATAAAACGGTCTCGAGACACGAAAGCGGAACGGACCGTACTTGAAGTAGACAAGCCATCCAGAAGCCCTGGAGAAATTCCACAAACTGTTCAATACTTGAAGACGATAGAGCGCATTCAGTTCACGAAGGATCTGGAAAAGCGACATTTTTTGGAAAATGAGCGTAACCTTGTTCCCTTCGGCTTGCAAGAGGACCCGCTTTTTCCCCTGTTGGAAGGTCAAATTGGCGGAGATATCAATTTCACGGGACATAGATTCTACTTGCCGGATGCGGTATGGGTTCGCAATTTCAGCGTACCGTTAACCTTCCATCTGGCATGCGCTGTATCTTCATCCAAGCTCAAAGGAACAAACACCTCGAAATTGTCAAACTCATAAATGATTTCAGCGTTTCGTCCAGTCAATTTGTCGTACAAGCTCATAGCCAGATCAGACCAATTTGTGGGGTGGGATTCTTCATTTGCCATTCTGTTCTCCTTACCTTTTGAGAAGTTTGTAGGTAACCTGGATCATTCATTAGAGTAGCATATTCTCACTACCGGTCAACCATCTCCTGCACAAATATGGATCCAAATGCAGATTGTCTTGGCCAATGAGCTCAACGCTGCTCCATGCCTTTATGGGAAAGATTTTGTGATTATGCCCTCAATAAGCCACTGCTACGAAACTTCACGCTCGTAAGCCGTAATCCACGGAAGAACACTCAGCGGTAAGGATCGCATCACCCTTCGCTATGGCTCATAACCTCTAGCCAGGGCCCGGAAACTCGAACAATATCCTGAAAGTTTCCTTTCTGTTCAAACTGGGCGCCTCGGCCAAGCGGCGGAGCTCATATGAGTCAGGGAAACCAAAAAGTCACGCGATTGTCATACGACTGTAATATATTCGAGCGATAAAGGAGGTGTTTCCAAGCGGGACTTTGAATAAAAAAAAGGAGACAGTTATGAAAAGGTTGATTGTGGCCCTTGTGGCCGTGACCGCGCTGCTGGCTGTTGGGGCGGGGAACGTCCAGGCCAGGGATCAGATCCGCATCGTGGGCTCGAGCACGGTGTATCCCTTCGCCAGCTATGTCTGCGAGGAGTTCGGCGCGACCACGCAGAATCCCACTCCCATTATCGAGTCCACTGGCTCCGGTGGGGGATTGAAGCTCTTTTCCGAGGGGATCGGCATGGACACGCCGGACATCTCCAATGCGTCCAGGGGAATGAAGCTGAGCGAGTACGAGCGTTGCATGGAGAACGGTGTGGAGAAGATCCACGAGGTGGTTGTCGGGTACGATGGGATCTCCCTGTGCGAGAACACCGCCAATTCAGGGCTGAACCTGACCCGGAAAGAGCTCACCCTGGCGGTGGCGGCCAAGGTTCCCCAAGACGGAGAGATGGTCAAGAACCCCTACGAATACTGGGATCAGATCAATTCCGATCTTCCTCACAGGGAAATCCTCATTTTCGGTCCCCCCACCACTTCCGGAACTCGCGACGCCTTCGAGGATCTTGTCATGGAAGCGGCCACAGAGGACATGGCCGGATATGACGGCGAATACACCAATATCCGTCAGGACGGGGCCTACGTCCCCTCCGGGGAGAACGACAACCTCATCGTGCAAAAGCTGGACAAGAACACGCGAGCCATGGGCATCTTCGGGTACAGCTTCCTGGAAAACAACCGGGACAAGATCCAGCCCGTGAGCATCGACGGGGTGGAACCGACCGTGCAAGCCATCTCAGAGGGCGAGTATCCCGTGTCCCGAAGCCTGTTCTTCTACGTCAAGCTGGACCATCTGGACAAGGTATCCGGGATGCAGGAGTATGTAGACCTTTTCCTCAGCGAGAAAATGATCGGCAGCCGCGGTTATCTCAAGCGGCAGGGCCTGATCCCCATGCCCGAAGAAATGCGTGAGCAAGAGCGCGAGGAATGGAAGAACCGTGAACTGCTCCAAAAGTCCGACCTGAACTAGGCTCCTGCATTGGCCAACGCAAAGGACCCGCCGGTTTCTCGCGAAAACCGGCGGGTCCTTGTATTATGCACCTGATACAGCGAGGAGTCTTTTCAAAACACTTTTTCCGGGCATCGCTAAGCACTGCGATTTCCTTCTGAAGCAGTGCTTCCTGGTGCCACGAACCGACAAACGAGGCCATAGCCCATGACAATCAAGAACGTGCTTTTTCTGTGCACCGGAAACGCCTGCCGCAGCCAAATGGCTGAGGGCTGGGCGCGTCACTTGCTGGACGGCGTTATCCACCCCTACTCAGCCGGAGTGGTCGCACACGGTCTGGACCACAGAGCGGTGCAGGTCATGCGCGAGGCGGGAGTGAACATATCCGGTCACAGCTCGAAGACCCTGGATGATCTGTCCACGCTGGAATTCCAGGCTGTTGTCACCCTTTGCGATCGGGCCAGGGAAAGCTGCCCCTTCTTTCCGGGAAAAACAATGCAGCTGCACCGGGCTTTGGAAGATCCGGCCACCCTGGCCCGGGACACAGCTGACGAGGCGAGCGCCCTGCCGCCCTATCGACGCGTCAGGGACCAAATCGAGGACTTCGTGCGAAGGCTCCCGGACCTGCTCGGGTGAACCTTTAGGATAGTGACTGGTGACTGGTGACTGGTTCTCCGTGGTTCGTAACTGGTAATTGGTGAACCGAAAAACTCTCAGCGGTAAGACTCGTATCGCCCATAACCTATAGCCTGAGCCCGGATCCGGAACAGGTAATGAACGTTTTCTTTCTGTTCAAGTGCCCGGCCCAGCACAAAAGCTCATATGCTTCCATCATGTCTGCCGGTTTGCGCCCGACTCGAGCAACTTGGTGCCGTGTATTTTGTTCTGGCTCGGAATATGGCCCCTTCAGGAGCCGGATCCCGCTATTTAAAACGCGCATGGCAGTCCTTTTCGGCCTGACGCATATCCTGGATCAGCCTGCCGGCTCGCCCCAGATCGCCTTCCTCTGCAGACTTTACGAATCCGGCAGTCAACTCCAGGAATGCGGAGTAGCCCTCCTGATTCCGGCCTGCTTTCTGCTGCATCTCCTCTGCCTGACTGTGCAGATCCTGAGCCTCCTTCAGTGAAGGGGAAGCACCATCCTGCACGCTGGACCGGATTGCCTTGAAGGTCTTCTCCATCTCCTTTTTCAGGGCCTTGAAAGGCCTGCCCTTATCTCCCGCCTGGCTGGACTTGACAGAATCCTTCTTCCTTTTTTTCCCGGAATCCTGGACCCAGGGCTTCACCTTCGTTTTGAGGCCGATATCCCCGGCCCTGTTCACCAACTTGAGCTCCAGCTTGTGGATCTGCTGCCAGTCCAGATCCAGGTCCTCCAGACCCAGATGGCCCTCCTCCAGGGCCTGAGCCACGTTTCGAAGATACTCTCCAGCCTGCCGAGGGGTCAGCTCGTGGAAGGACTCCGTCTTTTGCTTCTCCATATACACTCCATTTTCTAACACATAAATTATCCGCAAAAATTATCATAATCATCCACAAATGTAAAAATCTCTCCCTCAAGGAGAGCCCGAGAGGTTGGGAAGTCTTCCCCCGGACAAAAGCCGGGCCTTATCTGATACAAACAGTTGAAAACGAGACAACTATGCCCGACAAGTCCGTATTCAATCCTGACCATTCAGCTCACTGCATGATCCAGTGATTCATTGATGCGCAGAGATGCATTCGCGCTGTCCCCTCCGATTCCGCGTCTATTCGGCAATGTTGCCGTCTATCGCGGGCATCCCCGGTATGCTGCGATTGATTCCGAGCACGGGGCTTCTCTTGTGCCCCGTCACCCACAAGGAAGTGCAGATCATGAGCCTGTTTTCATAGGAAACTTTATAATCGTGACAGATGCCTGGCTGTTCCTGGTTCGTGTTCGGCAATCGGGAACCGAACAGCTCTCAGCGGGAGGTTCATAGTGCCTATAGCCTGAGCTGGTCCCCTGAACATGGCCAAAACGTTTCCTGTCCGTTCATGCTGGGCGCCTCGCCCCAGCGACGGAGAACATATGCAAAAATCTACCATCTGCTCCGTCTGTGCGGCGAATCCCGGCAGTGAACCCGGTCCTGCGCGCAAGCTCAAACCGTTGGGAAGGGGTTGCCATCAGCTGGGAGGTCAGTATAAGTTAGCCCGCACCTTCAACGGCCCCGATGGGATCGCGGGGACAACAGTGAACGAGCAATACCGCATAAGGAGCAGGACACATGCAAAGCAATCCTATTTCGGTGGAAGGATTCAATAAGCTCAAGAAGGAGCTTGAGGAGCTCAAGAAGGAACGCCCCGAGGTAATCCAGGCCATCAAGGACGCGCGGGAGGAAGGCGATATTCGCGAAAACGCCGGCTACGAGGCGGCCAAGGAGCGGCAGGGCATGCTTGAGGCCCGAATCAGTGACCTGGAATCGCGGCTCCCCCGCTGCAACGTGATCGATATCAACTCCATGAGCGGGGACACCGTGGCCTTCGGAGCCACCGTGGAGATCAGGGACCTGGAGACTGAGGAGACCAAGAAGTTCACCCTGCTCGGAGCCGATGAGGCGGATTACAAGACCGGGAGCATATCGGTCCACTCGCCCATGGCCCAGGCCCTGCTCGGAAAGAAGGAGGGAGACGAGGCTATTGTGAACGCACCGCGGGGGCAGGTCGAATACGAGATCGTTTCCATGCGCTACAACGGAAGGGAGGCATAGTGCGCCTTCCGGTCGGATCACTATCCTATTCACTGCCTTGGTTCCGCATTTGGGACACGGTGACCGGTCACTGCAAACAAGGAGCCTGTTGCCATATGCTCCGATTTCAATCCATTCGCAGGACCGGCTTGACGGTTTCGCCTCGCTCCATGTCCGCGACAGCCAGATTGATATCCGCAAAATCGTAGACCTCGATCAGGCGATGTATCGGAAACTCACCCTGACGCGGAAGATCGATGAGGCGGGGTATGATGCGTCGCGGCACGGCATCTCCCTGGATCACGCCGAAGGAAGGATGGCCCTCCTCGCCGGCGAGGAGGGCCATCCTTCCTTCGGGGATCAAGAGCAAGTGTCCCTCTTGTTCCAGTCGCGGGGCTCCTGTCGTTTCCACTGCCCGGTCGAGGCCGTTCCCGGCAATTCGAGAGACACGCCGGGCCAGACCCCCTTCCGCTGGTAACCATTCAGGGGGCAAGAATAGTGAACCGCAGAGGCGCAGAGGCACAGAGGACGCCCCAGTGAAACACCCTGAAAGGGCACCCGGTTTCACGGGGCAGGCAAAGGAAGAAACCCCGTGAACGCTTACTTCCGCTGTATGCACCGTGTGCGTGGCGTCCAAGTCCCGGGCCAGGGCCAGAGACCGGGAGTCCCGATCCACTGCTCTATGACCCTGTCCCCATATGCTCACTCCGCGAGCCGCACAAGCGCCTCACGGGAGCCAGACGCCTCGAGCCGGATCTCTTCCAGAGACCACTTGCCGCCGCGGCATACGGCGGCTCGGACAAGGCGATTCTCCCTGTAAGCGGCGCTGTCTCTCTTGGGCTCATCCTGACCTTCCATAGTTCGTATAATGACCCTATCCCCATATGCTCACTATACGCTCCAGTGTCCCGTTGTAAAATACTACATCCATCTACGGCGATCCCCCATCCCTCCACCAACTGCTCTCCACGCGAGAACGCAGTCCCTTTCAGGCGATTCCCCTTTTCCGATCGATCCCCATCAAATTTTCCAGGGCACGATTTCAATGAGCTTGACTTCTCGGTGATATCGAATAAAATAAATATAAACCTAATATTCCCATTCAATCCATTCCCAGCGCACTCTCCATCCGCATTTTTTCAGCGTCCGCCCCTATCCCCGCGACATTTCGGGAGAAGCTCGAGGTCCTTGCTCCAGGAAAAGGCAAGATGTTCATTCCCTAAAGGAAGGGTCATACCCCTTCAAGGGAGGGCTTTATGGCACAATTTCCTCAAGCTGACCGACGGCTAACGCCGCGCACTATAGTGGACAATAGAATCAGTATCAGTGTAAAGCATACCACTCCCGCATTTCATGACAAAACTGAACAGGAGGAGTATACGAACCGTTGCATGGCCAGAGTATACGATATAAGTGACAAAGGCATGTGCATTACTACAAAGTTTCCATTGGACAGTTATTATTTTGTGGAAATTTCTGTAATACAAGACTCACAATACACAACAAAAGATAAATATTCCGGTGTAATTACTTGGGGTTTGTACAACAAGGATAGAAATCGTTATCGTTACGGTATTGAATTTCTTTCCTCATGGATACGTCGTAAACTTTATAGAAGACAAAAAAAATACGAAAGTAGTATTTAAATTTTTTCAATCAACCTCAAAGGGAACAGTTTATCCCTTTACAGATTCAGGCATAAGCGTTCACGGGGTTGCTTAGAACATAAGTATACAGAGGCTTAACCGCCCGTCATGCCTATGACGTGACTCAAGACGCCCCGGTGAAATGCCGACGAAGCCGGCCCTGCGAAGCAGGATTTAACCGGGGCGCCTCTGCGGTGCAACATTCTTGCCCACTGAATGGATACGCCTGGACTATGAGGGGGGTGCTCCGGCTGAAGCTCGAGGCACCGTAACCTGAGCTCTGGTCTCCCCTTGTGCGAGAGCTGCCGGAGCAGGAGAAGAGGGAGATCGTGAACTGACGGATTTGCCTGGAGATAAAGCTGAGCCCTTTTTACAGCAATCTCCACTGTGAATGGTCTGTCGGGAGAGTCTCTCGGGATGGATCATTCAGCTTGACTTTGAGGAGAAAATCGTTCTGCTCCTTGCTCCAATCAGGAATTTCCACTATGCCATCATTGATTTCGTGAAACTCGTGTAGTGTTTTCTGAAGCATGCTTGGCATGCCATTTCCTGGGACACCGCCATTTTCCAAATACAATTTTTTTCCAACACCTTTTTCGCTATCCATTGTTACCTCCCTTTATTTCAAGATGCTCATTTTTTTAACGATTTGATAGGTCAGTGTTTTGTGTCGGCATCTTGGACATCGAATCGCTTCTGGCTTGGGATCTCCATGGAAAATCATGGCTCCATTATCCCCTTTCTAGGACAAAAAAATTCCTGAAAGGTTCCAGAGTTACTATGAAACCATAAAAGAATTTGGAGGGTTAGAGACGGGTTCAAGCGAAGATGATTTTTTTGGGGAGGGAGGAGAGAAAGAGGTTTTCATTTCAATAATGAGCCTGTTTCCATATGCTCTGATACGAACGACACCTCTCCTACAGGCTCGTCTGATAGGACCAGCTTAATATCTCCAGGGGATGATATACCTGGTAGGGCAATAGATGCTCGAACTGCAATCGGCAGCTCAGGCAATCCGTGACCACCGCCTCCGGCTCGGCTGCCCGAATTTTGTCCATCAAGGGATGGCCCAGCTTGATGGAGGTTTGATGGAAGGTCTTCTTCATCCCCAGGCTGCCGCCCATGCCGCAGCAGTCCAAAGGCCCGCCCACCCGGACTAGGGACAAGCCGGGGATGCGGGAGAGCAAATCGGCATAGGGGCTGCCGATATTCTGTTCCCTCTGATGGCACGGGGCAAAGTAGGCTGCGCGCATTTCGATCCTGCCGGCAGGAGATTTCAGGGGGCCCCGGCTGTGCAGGCTTTGCAGGTACTCCCCCATGTCCGTCACCCGGGAGGCCAAGGCGGTGCGGTTCATGGGGTCGAGCGCAGCAAAGTATCCGTCGTCCCTGAGGCGCTGGCCGTACATGGCTTTGTTCACTGAAACAAGCTCAACCTCTCCCTGGCTCTTCCGCATGGGGACTTTGACCTGGCCCTTTTCCGCGCCCACAGCATTCTGGTATGCCTCGGAATAGATCGCTCCCTCCTGAAGCAGGACCTTCAAAAGGTATCCGCAGGTGGGGCAGGAGCAGACCGGGTCATAGCCCTCCCTCACCTTTTGCAGCAAGCTCTTTGTATTGAACCGAGCCCTTTGCAGAGTTTTGTTCCTTTCCCCTTCCAGCAGGGTCGGCATGCCGCAGCACTGTTGCGGCGGGACATGCACCGCTACTTCGTTGTGCTCCAGAACGCTGACCGCCGCCCGGGCGACACCGGGGAAGAGAAAGCCGGCTGTACATCCGGCGAAATAGGCCACCTTGGGGGACTGCTCCCCGCCTCCCTCTTGGTCCAGACCCTTCCGCTCGGCCCAGCGGAAGAAGCTTTCCCTGGGGATTCTGGGCACTCTCCTGGACGGGTGGATCCAGGCCGCCTTCTTGACCAGGGCCTCGATCCCGGGAAGGTCGAGGCTGCGATTGACCAGCCTCGGCATGCGGGTGCCCCACTCTCCGAGCTTCTGAAGGTCCGCGAAAAAGAACAGGCGAAGGGGAAAGCCTTCCCTTCGGACGAATCCGGTTTTGGCCTCGATCACGTCCGCCCGTACATTCGGACAGGGACAGAGATCGCAGAGAGTGCACAGCCCGGCCAACTCCCGCAACTCGGCTTCGCTCGCCTGCCGCCCGCCACTGGATTCCCTGTCGGAGAGGCGATAGAGCTCGGGGAAAAACAGGCAGCTCTCCTCCATGAGATACCGGCAGGCATCGCAGCCCGAACAGAGGTCCAGGACCTCGCGCATGATCTGCTCGGGAGGCCTTTCAGGGACTGTTGCCATTGCTCCTCCTCAGATGACTGCAATAATGAGCCTGTCACCATATGCTCACTCTTGTCACGGGTCAAAACGTTATCCGGAATGATAGGGACACACAGGAGAAACTGTTGTTTTCGCGGTCGGAAACCACATCCGAATCACGAGCGAACCGGTTTCCAGTGTTCTCAAGAATGGATTCACGCCAGACATCGTCTCGGGTAATCGGCTCCTCAAAACCGATTCTCATCCGGGCTGAGTTACCCTTAATCTGTGTCCTGAGCAAGAAGAGCTTGCCTGAAAACAAGGATTCGAGATGATTGAGGACCAAGGCGCCCCCGAAACTCCTCCCGGGATTCCAGAGAGAGGAGTCGAGAGACACATCCTTTTTGTTTGCGCCGCTGACGTACGCTGTGAAGGATTTGGCGGCGGCAGCAACTCCTTCGTAAAGGGACACAGCGTGCCCTTTGCTTAGAGATCCCGACGGGGAATCCATCTTGCTCTCTGGGGACGAGTCTCCGGTAGCCTTCGAACGGGCTGTGATCCCCGCATCTGTCGTTTGATTGTGCCATGTCTGGGCCAATTGGCGCGTATCCGACCCGGATACGCTGATCCGGCAATACCTGTCAGCCATAGGTGCGTCCAAGACCCAAAGGGGAAGCATACGGGCGGTGTTGCCTGACTCGGAACCCAGATGATGCTGGGTCTCGAACATCTCCGCTATGACATTGGGGGCTGGGGCAAGACTGTCTGTCGTGGAGGAGAGACTCCCGTCCATGGCCAGTACTGGACCGGCTGACAGAATGAAACAAAGAAGCAAGGGGATACGAGTCGCCAGCCTGAGAATGCGGGCAGGGATCAATCCACGCAGGGAAAACAAAGAAAGGGAGTACATAAAACACCTCCTCATGCTATCGACAGCGCGATACAGCACAAGGAGGTGCTGCATCCGCCAGGTGGGCCCGCTGCCCTATCCTTGCTCAGGACGTAGGCCGGTGCCTTTGCGTCCCGTCCTTTCGGACGGTTTGCCTTTATCAGACAGATTGCTTAAAGGTTAGGAGAAAAATGTATCGATTTTTCCTAAGAACCGCGCAGAAACGATTGAAGGGGGCTGATGCACACCTCAAGCAGGAAATCCCCATGCGTGAGTATGCCGTACCTGAAACATAATCGAACAAAACCAGTATGCTGCACAAGGAAATACTTCGTGAATATCCATCTCCGGGACGACATTCCTATTTAAGTTGGTAAAAATTACTAACTGTCAGGGAATACTGTCAAGAAAATTCGGCGGATCTGGAAATGGTGAGGTTACCCTCTCCTCAGCCTGAAGCTTATCAGCTTTTGGGTGACTGAAAATTATGAGCCGGTCCCCATATGCTCGATCCGATCTTTTGAACAGCAGATCGAGGATTGGATCCTGATTGCCCACCTGCATGAAGATGGCAACTGTTTGAGTCGAATCGGACAAAACTCAAATATCTCAATCGAACTCAATGTTGATCAACCCCGGGAATCGTCACACGCATCGTCTGTATCATCAAAACGGGCACTTTCGGGATCAGACGGAGGCTTGGAACAGAAGTCCAGAGGGACCTCTATCATGAGTTTCCCGCAACATTCGGGGGTTGAACCATCTTTTACCACCTGAGTTTGCTGACATTCGCCGCATTGATATCCTTTTTCGTCTGTCATGACTTACTCTCCTTAATGAAAGATTTTCCATCTGTGTAAATGTATCCCTTCACGGGGTATTTTTGAACTTGTTCAGCGGCGGTTCTGTCGATTTTCTTCGCTCGTCACGTGGGGGAAGCCCGGCACTCACTTTTTTCAAAGCTCAACATCACACGAGCAAATATAAACAAAAAGTGAGTCCCGGGTGGGGGCAGGGATGCCCCCGCGTGACGAGCGTTAGAAAATCCGGAACCGGAGGTTTCAAGTGAAAAAATGCCCCGTGAAGGATTACGTGTAAATAATAAGCCTGTGCCCATATGCTCCCGCCTGATCAAGGGCTGGGCAAAGAGAGGAAATTCTTCTTGGATCTCCTCACCTATCTGGCAGGACCAAAATGCTGTGACCCGGAACCTGCCAAGGTTGTCGTCATGCCTTATGTTGAACGAGCCAGGCAACGTGCAGCAACTGCTCAGTCTCGCGCTTTTGATGTTCCAGGGTGTTTCAGTCGATGGCGCGCTCGACGTTAGTCCCGTCTCATCCGTCCCCACCATCACTGAACAGCGCTAAAATGAGCCTTTCCCCATGAGCATCCCATTGTCCCGAATCGGTTATTCGCAATGCAGCAGATCATCGCGTTTATACTGTACGATACCATTCACGATAGTCGCAGCAAAACTTTGCTCTTCAGCATGAATCGGGAGTCCGGGCGGGCCAGAAAGTACCGTAATATCGGCCCACTTGCCGATCTCGATCACACCTCCGTGCTCCTCCATATGGCCAGCATAGGCGGAGTTGTAGGTAAGCATAGCCACAGCTTCCCCGAGTTCGAATCCACGCGTGCCATGAATAGGATGGGGGGACATTAACAGACGAAGCGCGTGAAGTGGATCGACGTCATCTACTGGTGCGTCGGAGCCATTCGCCAGCACGACACCAGCATCCCAAAGGTCTTTCCATCTGTATGCAAGCCGGAGTTGCCGTGTCCCCAGCACTGTCTCTAACCATTGCGCATCGCTTTGCGCTTGCACAGCCTGAATAGAGGCTATGATCTGATCATGCGCCATCCTTTGGACCGATTCATCCATCAGCAGTTGTGCGTGCTCCAGTCTTGGGCGCCAAGTACAATGCCTGGCGAGGATGCGATGATACATGTCAAGCACCCTTGCCGCGGCCTTGTCTCCGATAGCATGTGTACAGGTCTGAAAACCGTATTCAGCTGCAAGAGTGGCGAGACTTTCCATGCGATCGTAGGACATCGCTTCTTCACCGTATTCGTGTGCTTTATCCGCGTACGGTTCATGGAGTAAAGCAGTATGGGTCCCAAGAGCACCATCGGCAAAGAGCTTGAGCGAATGCATGAGTAAGTGATCGTCGAAGGCTCTGAACCTTCCCTTCTTTATGATCTTTTCAATGCCGGTCTCTCTACGGCCATGAAGCATTGTGTTTAGTCTTATTCGACGAGATCCCGACGAATAGACTTGTCTAAATGTGTCAAATGTTGCCAAAGTTGTTGCAGCGTCGTGGAAACAGGTAATGCCATGTTTGAGGCATTCATCAATTGCTCGTCGAGCCGCATCCTTGTCGGTATCTGGATGTTGCCAAAACGCATCGAAGAGATCCTTGGCATCCTCTAGAAAAATACCCGTGAGTTCGCCTGAATCGTTTCGCACAACATTCGGATTCGTCCTGTAACTATTTGGATGAAGGGCCGCTATGGCCGCATCGTTGGCGAGCAGGAGATGGCCACTTATGTGAAACAAGAGCATCGGAGACTCTCGAACGATGGATGATATATCTCTGTTGGTAGGCAACGAACGGAATGAGGGGTAAGGGTCTGCCCACATCTCATGCTGCCAACCGATGCCCACTATCCACTCTGTCGGGTTGTATCGAAGTTGCTCCTTTTCTACACGCTGAAGAAACTGTGAATATGAAGAACATCCTGTTAGGTCTATCTGTTGCAGGCTGTATCCCAGCTTAAGCAAATGACCATGGGCGTCATGGAAACCAGGTAGAACAGGCTTCCCATTCAGTTCCAATACCTTGGTATCGTTACCCACACACCTGTCATCTTCAATTTCACGTTGAATCGCGGAGATTCTTCCGTCGCGGACACATACGGTTCTCTGACCCACAAAACCTACGAAAGGGTTTACCAAAGAACCGTTTCTTAATATCAAGTCTGCCTTCTGCATCATGCTTCACCATTGAATGAGCCTGTTATGCTCTCCAGTTGGGCTCAGTTCGTTTTTCTCCCGGAAAAGGGAAGCTGGTAGTATTCCCCTTCCAGCCAGGATTTGATCTGGTCCTCGTAGTGCTCACTCAAAGGATGTCCGGATTGACCACCCGCTATGACCCCCTTTGCGCTCACCCTTGAAGCATTCATAACGGCTACAAAACGCAGTCCGGGACCATGATCCACCTCGTAGGGATCGGACAAGGAATACCCGGCACGATTGACTGTCATGGGACTGCCGCCGTACGGATACGGTCCGCGATTGAACAGATACTCGCCCAGCACAGGGACCTTTTCCAGGTCGTGTTTAAGGGTCAATTTCTGTACCCTATCCCATCTCCATTGCAAGGGATTTTCTCCCTGCTGGGTCTTCAGCTTCTTGATTGTGTCCTTGTAGCTGGAAAGAAGCGGAGGCGCTTTTCCTTCGGGGAGCCAAGGAGTTTTCTGGCTGTCCAGTAAATGGCCCAGGGAATTATAGGCCATGTACGCATTTCGCGATAGCTGTTGCCACAACTCGTCAGGGAGCCTCTTTTGAAATACCTCCTTGATCAACTGCCTGTGCCATACCTGAAAAATTGCCGCACCTGGAGAGCTCCGGTGATTGATAGGGGTCTGCTTCCATTCCTCCAGCACGGCAAGCCCCTCTTTTTCCGTCTCCGTGAGCTCCTGGCTGTGCTTATGCAGGATACTCCACCAAGTGGGTATACGCTCTGCAGCGTGCTGATTGTACCAATCATTTTGTAATTTCTTGGAATCCTTGATGGTTATTTCCTCCTGCTCGTGCAGGAAATCGGCAATACGCCGCATACGGTAGTGCGGGGCGGTATCCAGGTCGATAACATACGGATAATCACTTGGGGTAATCCGGTGATTGGCGGTTACCAGGAATCCCTCTTTGGGGTTCAAGGATTCCGGCATCTCTTCATGGGCTATGAAACGCTTCCAGTCATACCCTTCTTTCCAGCCGGGCATGGGCTCGACGCCCTTGCCCTGTTTTCGGACGGGTATCAGGCCCGCGGCGCGAAAGCCTATATTGCCCTTCACGTCAGCGTAAGTCACTGCCTGGGCGGGAATGGTGAAATCCTTGAGCGCTTGCTTGAATTCCGTCCAGTTTCCGGCCTGGTTCATCCCCATGATCGCGTCAATAGTGCTCTTCTCGATCTCGTACGCGGTCCAGTGCAGGCTCAGAGGAGGGTTCCTGGAAATCAGGGGGCCGTGCCTGGTTTTGATCACCTCTATTACACGGGGCTCCTTTTGGCCCTGCACCTGTATCTTGTGTTTCTCCACCCCGGCCCGCTTCCATTCCCCGTTGTACTCAAAGCGATGAGGCTTGTCCGGATGCCGCTTTTCCAGGAACAGATCCTGAGTATCCCCTATGTTCGTCATTCCCCAAGCAATACGATTGTTGTGGCCGATCACCACTCCGGGGGCACCGGGAATGCCCCAGCCATGGATCGCGAGCTCGTTTTCGCTGTACAGGCTGCACTCGTGCCAGATGCAGGGCAACCCGAGGGAAAGATGAGCATCATTCGCCAATACTGCAGAATCAGTGGAGGAAAGCGCGGGGGATATGACCCAGCTGTTGCTCCCGCTGGAGGGAAGCTGCCAAGCAGACAAGTCAGTCCGATTCAAGAGGGAAGCTATTTGTCTTGTCCGATCCCTACGGAGGGGATCGAGTACGCGGGGAGTATCCCGGTTGGTGTAGGGAGGGAGTATATCCTTGTAGAGATCCTGCTCAAGATGTCCCTTGAGAGCCTGACGAAGGGCTTCGTTTCGCCAGTTTTCGCCCAGATTATAGGCCATGAGGCTCAGGATCCCTGCGCAATCCCGGGGTTTCCAGGGCTCGGGTTCAAAGCCCATCAGTCTGAACTGGAGGGGAAGATCGTGCTGCGACAGGTAGCGGTTCACCCCGGACGCGTAGCTTTCCAGAAAGTCGCGGCTCTTGGAGCTTGTGGCGTTCAATATTCTTTGCGCGATGCGTGACAGCCCAACACGGCGCACATGCTTGTCGGTCTCTATAAGATCCTTGCCGAAAACAGAGCTCAAACGCCCCTGCACAACAAGTCGCTGCAAAGCCATTTGCCAGAGACGATCACGGGCATGGACATACCCTTGGGCAAAGAACAAATCGCTCAGGTTTGTCCCTTCAATGCGGGGGACGCCTCGCTCATCATTGGATATCCCGATCCTGCCATGTGTTCCTTTCAGATCGAATTCGCGCTCGTAGCTGGGCAATCCCGAATAAAGATAATGGAAGGCGTATAGAGCTGCGAATCCCAGGAACAGCACGAGAAAAAGGGACATTGCCTTGAAGGCTTTTTTCCTCTTGAACAAGACGGCGCTTCCCTGTTCTCTGCATCATAGATTTGGGAAACGAAAGACAATAGCGCAAATTATGAGCCTGTCACATTGTGCCCTTACTGAAGGTAAGTTCAAATCAGAGGTCCTCATCAAAACCGGGCCGGACAAATGCCCTGGCTCCGGGGAAGACGGCTTCCACTTTCCGGCGCAGGCGCTCCAGCAAAAGCATTATTTCCCGGATATCTTCCAGTCCCTGCTGCAATCTCTCATGCAGAATTCTCCAGGCAGCCAGGGAGCGGTCTATTCCTATCAAGGCCACCTTGGCAGAGCCGTCCGAATCCCGGTCCAAACCGCCCGGGTCTGTTTCCTCGGCTTCAGCCATGCCCTCAAGTGCCCGCATGGTCTTAACCTGGATCAGGGGCTGATACCAGGATATGATCTCCTTGGCATCCCGGATTTCAGGCAAAGGATCCACTGACCTGGTTCCAGGGATCTTTACCGGGGAATCTTCCTGGGAGATTTCCGCGTGCTCCAGCCCCTTATCCGCCATCTTGAGGTATTTCCTGGCCAGGGTGGTGCAGATATGATTCTCCGCCATCTGTCTGGCATATTCGTCTTCCGGATCGGCATATTCCATGGCTTCATTCAGGTCGATCCCCCTGTCCCTGGCCAGATCGTGCAGCAATTCCACTGTGGCCTCAAGGATCTCGGACATGGAGTCCCAGAACTCGGCATTGCG
>JAZKRN010000014.1:0-28358 GCA_036628655.1 Desulfohalobiaceae bacterium
CGTAGTGAGCCTCCATGAGAGCTTGAATCCGGCACCTATTTGTGAAGCCAAGTCAATCAGACGCCCTTTTGTCACCTCAAATAGGTGCCGGACACCGCAGCAATTGAAAGATTGGGGGCGCCTGCTAACTCGTGTCCTGAACCGCCAGTAGTGCCACTCCCAGCTCCCTTTCCAGCCTCTGGATCCTTTGCACCGTTTCGGCATCCAGTTGGGCGGGCTGCAAATCGAAACAGGAAAAGGCGAGAAGGGGCCTGCCCAGCTCGTTCTCCAGATTCCGTATTTCCCTGATCTGCTCCTCATTGAGATTGGAAAGCGTGCACACCATGGGGGCACCTCCTTTGCTTTCGTTTCCGATGAGCAGTGTCCATGCCGTATTCCATGGCTCCAGGGTCCAGTCCTTAAACACACTTCGTAACTATTCAGGGGGCAAGAATGTTGAACCGCAAAGGCGCAAAGGGCGCCCCAGTGAAACACCCTGAAAGGGCACCCGGTTTCACGGGGCAGGCAAAGGAAGACACGCTAAGGCTGGGATCAATTTTCTTTTGCCGGGTAGCGGCAAAAGAGAAGCTGCCTTGACCAAAACCGCTACCCGGTTTTGGTCAAACAAGAAACTTAGAGCTTTATCCTTGGTGTTCTTGCCTGCCCGGTGAAATGCCGGCGGAGCCGGCCCAGCGAAGCAGGATGTAACCGGTGCGTCTTGAGTCACGCCATAAGCGCGACTGGCGATTAACCCTCTGAATACTTTTCACACTTCAATATTACTTTCTTTCGGGGAAATAACAATGCGGGGAAATAAGGAGGATTTCGAGGGGATGCACCCCTCATCTAGGAAAGGCTGGAGAGATGGGCGTAGAGGCTGGTGCGGGAATCCGTTATCCCCAGCTTGGCGCGCAGATTCCTGCGGTGATAGGCAACTGTGGAAGGCTCAATATTCAGGAGGTCCGCGATTTCCTTGCTCGATCTGCCCTCGCGGACCAGGGAGGCAACCTGGGTCTCCTGGGGAGTGAGCATGGTGTGCAGGCTGGACAGGTGGTTCAGGAAGGAGGTGGTGATATTCCGCAACTGGGATTCGACGATCCTCAAGAGCTCCCGTCGGCTCAGCTCGTCTTCAGCCTCGTAGAGCCGAGCGATGTAGGGCAGAACCAGCTCCTGGACATTGGAGGCCACCCGCTGCTCCAGATCCGCCTTCTCCTGTTTGTACTGCCGCAAAAGCACTTTCAGGGCGGTATTGGCCTCTTTCAGGTCCTCTGACTTTTGGCGCAGCTCCCCTTCCGTCTGCTTCAGGGGGGTCACATTCTCGTGCGTGAGCACCACGCACACCGGGTCCGACCCCGGAATCCGAACCGCCCTCAGATAAAACCAGCGCTTTTGCTCCGGCGTGTGGCAGGCATAGTCCGTGGCGAACTCGGTCACTTCTCCGCGGATGACGCTCCGGATCCCCTCCGCCACTTCCCGGGCCTTGTCATCGCCGTTCGCGGCCGCCCGATCGCAGACGTCGAGATAGTTCAGGTGCAGGGTGTCCGAACGCAAGGGCAGCTCGTTATTGTGCGCGAATTCGCGCCAAGCCCGGTTTGTATCCAGGATGAGGCCTTTGTGGTCCACAATGGCCACATGCGCTGAAAGCGCATCCAGAACGACCCGGGCCTGATTCGGATCCAGACATTGCGATTCCGGCTCTTCCGCCTTGTCACGGGGATAGGGGTGGCGTCCCCCCTTGGTGTGGTCTCGGCTCATAGACTGCTTTTCCGCCTATTCATCCTGTTCTCGGGCATCCATTTCACTTCAGGCTCACCTGGAGATATCCCCATTCCCTGCGGGTCGAAACAACCGTCCCAAATCCAATAGGCGACATCCCGAAAGGAACTCGCCTATCCCTTCCCGGAAAACCAATTAACATAGATTGCAAGAAAAGCGACAGTCAAACATTGCCCTCGTGATCTATATCACGTAACATTCTCGAGGTGCAATACATGCTATACTCCTTGCCCATTCAGTCTCCGTCTTTCTCTAGGTAACATACTGCACGAGAAAGGAATATTTCGTATTGACACATGCGGTGAGCGGGTATAAGAATTTGTGAAAATTTTCTCTTAAGGAGGTAGGAGGCATGAACGTACTGATCTTCGGGCCCAACGGAAGCGGCAAGGGTACGCAGGGTTCCCTGGTCAAGGACCGCTACAATCTGGCCCACATCGAATCCGGGGCCATCTTCCGCAATCACATCAAGCAGGGCACCGAGCTGGGCCAGAAGGCCAAGGCCTATATCGATCAGGGCGAGCTGGTCCCTGACGAACTCACCATCCCCATGGTTCTGGAAGTGCTGAAGGACGAGGGCAAGGACGGCTGGCTGCTGGACGGCTTTCCCCGCAATCTGACCCAGGCCAAGAAACTCTGGGAAGCCATGCAGGACGAAGGCATCAGCCTGGACTGCGTGATCGAGATCCAGCTGGACCGGCAGGAAGCCAAGGACCGTATCATGGGCCGGCGCCTGTGCGAGAACGATCCCAATCATCCCAACAATGTGGCCATCGACGCCATCAAGCCGGACGGGGACAAGTGCCGCGTCTGCGGCGGCGCCCTCAAATCCCGTTCCGACGACCAGGACGAAGAGGCCATCGATAAGCGCCACGCCATCTACTACGACTCGGAAAACGGGACCCTTGGGGCGGCCTACTTCTTCAAGGACCTGGCCCAGCAGGGCAAAACCCGCTACATTGAGCTGGAGGGATCCAGGGACATCCAGACCATCAAGAACGACCTGCTCAATAAGCTCTAAACAAAAACCCTTCCCGGGGACCTATGGTCCCCTTCCAGAAAAAAGACTTCCCGCAGGGATTGCCTGCGGGAAGTCTTTTTTCTGGCCTGAGATGCGCCTTATTGGCAAGCTTCCACAAGGATTCCGCCACAAGATATTTTCAGGTTCTTCGACGCTGGCTGTGGAATTCTCCAGAAATTAAGAAAGACTTTTAGACAGGATTAACACGATTTACTAGCTCCTTGAGTCCGCGACGGAAGTTCGGATTCAAGGAATCTAGCTGCTGCGCAGTAGGTAAAGCCTCTTTTCCATCGCCGTCAGGCGATTGGACCCTTCTTGGCGGGCGTCTGGCACGCCAAGAATTGATCCTGTACATCCTGTTAATCCTGTCTAAACATCTTCAGCCTTTCAATATTTTCACAAGCACAGAAAATCCACATTCTTTGTCGAGGAGCCTATTTTCATTGATCCTTTGCTCACGATTTTGAGTCGAATAAGGCGCTATGCCCCCTGCAGCTCTGGGATATCCCGGAAATTCTCCAGCGACTCCGGGTTGCGCAGGGCGTCCTTGTTCTTGACCTCCTCCCCCTGCAGGGTTCGCTTCACCGCAAGCTCCACCTTCTTCATGTTCAGGGTGTAGGGAATGTCCGGGACCTGGATGATCTTGGCCGGAATGTGCCTGGGCGAGGCGTTCTCCCGGATGGTTTTCCTGATCCGCTGCCTGAGATCGTCGTCCAGCTCATATCCGGGATTGGGCTTGACAAAGAGGACCACGCGCTGATCATTGCCCCATTCCTGGCCCACGACCAGACTGTCCTCGATTTCGTCCATCAGATCCACCTGGCGGTAGATCTCCGCGGTGCCGATGCGCACGCCTCCCGGGTTCAGCGTGGCGTCGGAGCGCCCGTAGATCACCACGCCCCCGCGATCGTTGATCTCGATGAAGTCGCCGTGCCGCCAGACACCCGGAAAGACATCAAAGTAGGCGTCGCGGTACTTGGAGCCGTCCGGATCGTTCCAGAAATGCAGGGGCATGGAGGGAAAGGCAGCGGTGCAGACCAACTCCCCCTTCTGATTGATCACCGGGTTGCCCTGGTCGTCGTACGCCTCGACCTTCATGCCCAGGCCTCGGCACTGCAGCTCTCCGGAATACACCGGACCGATGGGGTTGCCCAGGAAGAAACAGCCGATCAGGTCCGTGCCTCCGGATATGGACGCCAGCTGAACGTCCCGCTTGATTTCGGAGTAGACGAAATCGAACCCTTCGGCAGGAAGGGGTGAACCCGTGGACATGACGATCTTCAACGGGCTCAGGTCGAACTGCCTGCCCGGCTTCACCCCCGCGTTCTGCAGGGCCGTGATATAGCCCGCGCTCGCGCCGAAGGCCGTGACCCTCTCCTGTTCCGTCATGCGCCAGAGCACCTCGGGATCGGGATGAAAGGGATTCCCGTCGTAGAGGACAATGGTCGATCCGCAGGCCAGGGCGCTGACCAGCCAGTTCCACATCATCCAGCCGCAGGTGGTGAAATAGAAGAGCTTGTCCCCGCGGCCCAGATCGGTGTGCAGGGAGAGCTCCTTGAGATGGTTCAAGAGCACCCCGCCCGCGCCGTGAACCATGCACTTGGGCTTGCCGGTGGTCCCGGAGGAGTACATGATGTAGATAGGGTGCTCGAAGGGCAGCTGGGTGAATTCGATCTCCCCGGGATTGTCCGTGCAGAACTCCTCGTAGCGCTGGGCCTTGGGGACCTTGCCGATATCCGGCTCGCTCTCCCTGAAGGGAACCACCACGACCCGTTCCACAGAAGGAATCTGCTCCAGGATCTGCTCCAGACGGTTGCGGATGTCCAGCTCCTTGCCCTTGAAGCTGTACCCGTCCGCGGTGAACAGGAGCCTGGGCTGAATCTGGCCGAACCGGTCCAGCACGCCCTGTATCCCGAAATCCGGGGAACAAGAGGACCAAACCGCCCCCAGGCTGGAGGCGGCGAGCATGGCGATGACGGTTTCCGGGATATTGGGCATGTATCCCACCACCCGATCACCGGGCTGAATCCCCATTTCCCGCATCGAGGCCGCCACTCTGGCCACCTCGGAATAGAGCTGGGAAAAGGTGAGGCGTCGCGGCTGCGAATTCTCGCCCCAGAAGACAATGGCGAGCTCATCGTCGCGGTAGCGGAGCAGATTTTCCGCGAAATTCAGCCTGGCGCCGCTGAACCACGCGGCCCAGGGCATTTTCCTCGGATCGTCCACGACCTGGTCGTAGCCGCGAGAATGGATCAGGTCCATGTAATCCCAGATCGCGGCCCAGAAATCGGGAATATTTTGCACGGACCACTCGTAGAGCTGGGGATACTCGCTGAGCTCGTGCCCGTAGCGCTCGTTCACATACTTCATGAACCGGGTCATGTTGGCTTGATTCATGCGCTCCCGGGACGGTTGCCAGAGGAGTTGGGACATGGTCAGGCCTCCCTTTTGTCTTCATAGATCACCGCCAGAATGGTGGCCGAGTCCTCGAGTGCGGTAACGAGATGGGGGTACGTGGACTGATAGTAGGCGCTGTCCCCGGGCTCCAGCTCGAATCGCTCCTCACCCATCTGGAGGAGAACATTCCCCTCCAGGACGAAGATGAACTCCTCGCCCTGATGCACAGAGGGCTCCTCCTCGGGGTTTGGCTGGAGGCGCACCAGCAGGGGTTCCATATGTCTGCCCCGCACTTCCGGAGCCAGGCTCTTGTAGGCGTACTGGGTCTGTTCGCTCTCCGGGCTGCCGGAGCGGACCACCTGCTTGCGCTCCGATTTGCGGGTTATGGCGTAGGGCTTCTCCCCCTCTCCGGAGATCAGGGACCCCATATCGCCCTCCAGGGACTTGGCCAGCTTGAGCACGGTGCCGAGCTGGGGCTGGAGATCTCCGCTTTCGATCCTGGAGAGTGTGTCCGTCTCAATCCCGGAGAGCCTGGAAAGCTCCTGAAGGGACAGCCCCTGCCTCTCGCGCAGCTGGCGCATCCTGTTGCCCACTTCCTGGAGCTCCTGCTCCGGAGCCTCTTCGATCCTGCCGGTCAAATCCTCGAAATAGTCCACGCTCACATAGGGTGGCGTGTTCTTTTTTCCCTGCATAAGCACTCCTTCGTTTCCCGCCGAGCTGCGCGAGCTCGACTAGCCCTTGGCCCAGTCCGGCACTTCTGCCTGGGACTTCCAGTCCGCCGGGACCTTCTGGTCCGAGCTCTCGCTGCGTTTCTCCTTCTTGCCCTTCAGTCCCGGACGAGCGAATTCGGGATGCCCCTCAGTCTGCTTGCGGCCGTGGACCACGGCCTCGGAACGGAGCTTCCGGCCCACGGTCTTCTCCAGGAGCTGGCCCAGCCTGATGATGCGATCCACATCGTAGCCGTGCTCGATGCCCATTTCGTCCACCTGGACCAGGAGATCCTCCAGGCAGAGCAGCCCCACGAAGCGCGGGTCGGCGTAATAGTATTCCCCTGTACCCGGGACCGGCCGATCGTCGAGGAAGTTGGCGGGCTGGCCGCCCATGCCGCCCATGGTGGCCTCGTAGTTGGTGATTCCGGCCTGCAAAGCGGCCAGGACCGAGGCCGGCGCCATGCGCCTGGTTTCGTGGAAATGGGCGATATGCCGCTCCGTATCCGGAATCTCGTCCAGGATCATGGAGAAGTAGCGATAGACCTCGGCCGCAGAGGCGCTGCCGTCGTGATCGGCGTGTTCCACGTCGTTGGCCCCGAGCTCCAGCCAGCGCTTGGTGAACTCCACCGCGTCCCTGAGCTCAGTGGCCCCGGTAATGGGGCTGCCCCATATGGTGCTCACAGTGCCGCACATCTTGATGCCCGCGTCGTTGCACTTCCTGATGCAGCGCTCGGCCTCCTCCCAGTATTCGGGCAGGGTGGTGCCGGAGTTGGCGAAGTGGTGCTCCTCCTCCGTGGAGACCATCATGAGCACGCGGTCCGGGCCCATGCCCCGCTCCTTCAGATCGATGGCGCGATCCACGGCGGGCTCGCGGATGGTGACGCAGGTCAGGCAGACCTGATCCAAATCCACTCCCCTCTTGGCGCAGCGCTTTTGGAACCGTTCACTGCGCAGATAGGCCATCACTTCCTCGGCGTCGCTGAACTGGGGCACGATATAGGGGCTGCCCAGGTTGGTCACCTCGATGGAGCGGCATCCGGCGAAGATGAGGTTCTCCGCATAGTACTTCTTGGCCTCTGTGGAGATGAACCGCTCCTCGTGCTGGAAACCGTCCCTGACCGTGATATCCCCGATGGTTACCTTGTGGGGCATGCGGGGGAAGATAGTCCACAGATCGTGTTCACTCATCGCCTTTCTCCTTGGCTGCTGTTTGCGAGACGTCTAGCGCCCTTATCCCGCGGGCCTTGCGGCCCTGAAAGACCATTTCTTATACAAATGCCCATTCACTCCCGCCGAACCGGCCTTTTCCTTTGCTCCGCTAGCCCATAGCCCCCCGTCTGATTTAGAACCTGAAATTCCCGAATCCGGGCTCGTCGATGGGCTGCAGCAGGCTGACCTCGAAGGCCGTGGAGAGCCAGTCCCGAATCTCGGAGAACTTGAGCACGCGGTCGTTGAACAACCTGGCGGAGCAGAAGAAGGGATGGGCCTCGCCGTCGTATTTTTCGATCATCTGGTTCTGGAACTCCTGCTCCTCCTCCTTGCTCATGGGATTGCCCTGGGACTCGCGCTTGCGCTTCTCGATGGAGAGCAGGACCCCAGCCGCGGCGCGGCCGCTCATGACCGAGGTCCGCGAGCGCATGGTGGAGAACAGGAAGTGGGGCCGGTAGGCCCTGCCGCACATCCCGTAGTTGGCCGCCCCGTGGTCCGGGCCGATCACGAGCTGAATCCGGGGAACCTGGGCGCAGGCGACGGCGCGAACCATATTGGCCCCGAACTTGCCGATGCCCATGTGCTCCGAATCGGAACCGACCATGTATCCAGGGGAATTCTGCACGAAGAGCAGAGGAATCTTCTCCTGGCTGCAGCGGACGATCCATTCCGCGGCCTTTTCCGCGGCCTCGGTGAAGATGATGCCCACCTTGTTCGAGGCGACCACTCCCACGGGGATCCCCTTGAGCCTGATCTTGCCGGTGACGATGTTGTCTCCCTTCCCGGGAGCGTAGCGGCGCTTGTACTCGATGAACTCGCTGTCGTCACCGATGGCATGGAGGAAGGCGTGCGCGTCCAGGCCGTGATTCACCGCCGGAAGATTCTCGTAGATGCTTTCCACGGGCACCTTGGGGGCCTTCTCCGGATAGCGCCGGATCTGAAGGCTCTGCTGCGGCTCCAGGGAAAGGATCTCCCGGACCTTGTCGATGCCCTCCTCCTGGGTGGCGGCAAAGGCATCCGCACCCCCGGAGATCCGGGTGTGAACGTCCGCCCCGCCCAGCTCCTCGGCGGTGATGTCCTCCCCTGTGGCCATCTTGACCAGGGGCGGGCCGCCCAGAAAGGAGTAGGCCAGCTTGTCCACCATGACCGACTGGCAGGCCATGAACACGATATAGGCCCCTCCCGCGGTGTTGCCCCCCGTGCTCATGGTGACCTGCTTTAGGCCCTTGGCGGACATGCGCGCCATGTTGTAGAAGAGCGATCCGAAGTGCTGGTCGTCCGGGAAAACCTCCGCCTGCATGGGAAGATAGGCGCCCGCGGAGTCCGCGATATAGACGCAGTTCAAGCCGCACCGCTCGGCAATGGCCTGGGCCCGAAGATGCTTCTTCAGGGTTATGGGAAAATAGGCCCCGGCCTTGACCCGGCTGTCATTGGCCACAATCACGGTCCAGTTGCCGTGGATCTTGCCCAGACCGGTCACGATGCCGGCGCAGGGGACATCCTCGGTATCCGGATAGCTCATGCCGAATCCCGCAATGCGGCTGAACTCGTAGAAGCCCGTTCCGGAGTCGATGAGGCGGTCGATCAGTTCCCGCACCGGACGCTTGCCCTGCTTGCGCAGCTTGTCGATCGCCTTCTGTCCCCCCGGCCAGTAGGCGTGTTCCAGGAGCTCGTCCAGTTTCCTCTCCTCGTCTTCCCAGTTGAACTGACTCGTGGAGCTGTGTTGGTTCATGGCGCACCTCGATGCTGCTGCGATTTACTGTCCCGTATACTGGGGCTTGCGCTTTTCCTTGAAGGCTTTGAGGCCCTCCAGACGGTCCTCGGTGGGAATGGTGACCCAATAGGCAGCGGACTCGATGGCCAGCCCGGTGTTCATGTCCGTCTCCAGCCCCCTGTTGATGGCGAACTTGGCCTGCTCCACAGCCACGGGGCCGTTCTCCGCGATGGCATCAGCGGTTTCACGACATCTGGATAGCAGTACGTCCGAAGGGCACACCTCAGTAACCAGACCGATCCGCTCCGCTTCCGCCGCATCCACGCGCCGGCCGGTCAGGATCATCTCCTTGGCCCGGCTCCGACCCACGATGCGCGGCAGGCGCTGAGTCCCTCCCGCACCGGGAATAATGGCCAGCTTGGTCTCGGTCAGCCCCATGGTCGCTGTATCCGCGGCAAAACGGATGTCGCAGGCCAGGGCCAGCTCCGTTCCCCCGCCGAGGGCTACTCCGTTGATCGCGGCGATCACCGGCTTGTTCAGCTCCTCAATCTCGCTGAACAAGGTCCGGATGGTGTGGATGTACTCCTTCACCTGCTCCTGGCTCATTTCGGCCCGCTCCTTGAGGTCGGCGCCTGCGCAGAACGCCTTCTCCCCGGCTCCGGAAACGATCAGGGCCCTGATGTCCCTGCGCGTGCGCAGGGCGTGGATCTGTTCCTGCAGGGCGAGCAACAGCTCCATATTCAGGGCGTTCATCGCGTCCGGCCGATTCAGGGTCAGCAGGCATACGTGCCCGTCCTCTTCGACGTGGAGACCTTCCCGGCTCATGGTGCTGCCTCCTCCTGGACAATCTTGATTGAAGGGTTTCTCCGTTCTCCGTTCTGGGTTCTCCGTTCCACGTTCAGGGTTGCCATTTCTCCCTAGGATTCACGGTCCACGGATCAGGCGATAGGCTTTGGGCGTCAGGACCAGGAAGCCAGGCATCAGGATTCGCTGACACAGCAGGAGAGGTATCCAGATATCGGAAGCAGAGCTCCTGCCTTATCGCCATCATGGGACACTGCCTAGGAAATGACGGTCACGATGGCCAGAAAACAGACACCGCTCTCACCTGCTCGTGATCGTCACGTTGCATGCGAGGGACAGGACCCGCTGTCACGTCCACGTGCCTCACCGCTTAGAGGGTCCCGCCCCATTTACTGGAGATGCCAGGCGTTGAACTGCTCCCTGAGCTTGTACTTCTGCACCTTGCCGCTGGCGGTGGTGGGGAATTCCTCCACGAAATCGATGTACTCCGGGATCTTGTAATAGGCTATCTGGCCGCGGCAGAAATCGCGGATCTCCTCCTCGTCCGCATTCCCGTCCTCCTTGAGCTGGATGAACGCGGCGACCTCCTCGCCGTACTTCTGGCTGGGCAAGCCGACCACCTGGGCGTCCTTGATCCTGGGATGGGTGTAGAGGAACTCCTCGATTTCGCGGGGATAGATGTTTTCCCCGCCCCGGATGATCATGTCCTTGAGGCGGCCCACGATGGTGCAGTTGCCTTCCTCGTCCATTACGGCCAGATCCCCGGTATAGAGCCATCCGTCGCTGTCGATCACTTCCCGCGTCTTCTCCGGCATCTTGTAGTAGCCCTTCATGATGTGATACCCGCGGCTGATCAGCTCTCCGGTCTCGCCTGGGGGCAGCCCCTCCTTGGTGTCCTGATCCACGACCTTGACCTCCACGTTGGGCAGGGCCCGGCCCACGGTTTCCGTGCGCACCTGCAGCGAATCGTTGCGCCTGGTCTGGGTGATGCCCGGCGAGGCCTCGGTCTGCCCGTAGACGATGGTCATCTCCTCGGCCCCCATTGTGTCGATCACTCCCCGCATGACCTCCACGGGGCAGGTGGAGCCGGCCATCACACCGGTGCGCAGATGGGAGGTATCGTAGCTCTTCTTCTCCATTTCCTCGAACTCTGCGATGAACATGGTGGGCACCCCGTGGACTGCGGTGCACTGCAGGGCGTCGATGGTCTCCAGGACCTTGGGCGCGGTGAAGGAGGTCACCGGAGCCATGGTTGTGCCGGAGACCACGGAACACATGGTACCGATAACACACCCGAAACAGTGGAAAAAGGGAACAGGAATGCACAGGGTATCCTCCGGGGAGAGAGCCATGATCTCGGCCATGCTGGAGGCGTTGCCGAGCAGGTTGCTGTGGGTGAGCATCACCCCCTTGGGATAGCCGGTCGTTCCGGAGGTGTACTGCATCATGATCACGTCGTCCGGATCCAGGCTGTCCTCGCGGGTCCGGAGCTCCCAGTCGCCGATTTTTCGTCCCATCTCCAGCATATCCTTCCAGGTGTACATCCCCGGAAGCCGCTCCTCGCCCAGATAGACCACGTTCTTCAGATAGGGGATCTTGTCCGATTGCAGCTGGCCGGGCCGGCTCTCCTTGAGCTCGGGACAGACCTCGTAGACAACCTTGATGTATTCCTCCGGATCCCGGACGCCGCCGGTCAGGATCAGGGTAGTGGCATCGGACTGCTGGAGCAGGTATTCCAGCTCAAAGGCGCGGAAGTTGGTGTTCACCGTGACCATGACCGCACCCATCTTGGCGCTCCCGAACTGGGTATAGACCCATTCCGGCAGATTGTGGGACCAGAAGGCGATGTGATCCCCCCTCTGGACGCCAAGGGCCATAAGGCCCTTGGCCACTTGATTGCACTCATCGCTGAACTCGGAAAAGGTCCTTTGCAACCCGTACTCGTGGTAGGCCAGGGCGATCCGATCACCCAGAGACTTCGCGTTGTTCTCCACCACATCGCCGATCCGGGTCCGTCCTATCTCGATCGTCATCTATCAGGAACCTCCTTTTTCCACTTTTTCGGGAGAAGGTGTCTCAGAAACGCATTATCCCGAGAGCTTGCCGAGCAAAGTAATCAGCATCCTATGTATCTGGAGATCACAATGCGCTGCACCTCCGAGGTGCCCTCTCCGATCTCCAGGAGCTTCTGATCGCGGTAGAAGCGCTCCACGTCGTAATCCTGCATAAGGCCATATCCGCCGTGGATCTGCACCGCCCTGTCCACGACCCGGTTCATGACCTCGGAACAGTAGAGCTTGGCCATGGCCGCCTCCTTTGCGAAGTGACGGTTGTTGTCCCGCAGCCAGCAGGCCTTGTACAAGACATTTCGGGCGCATTCGATCTCCATTGCGCTGTCTGCGAGCTTGAATCCCACAGCCTGAAACTTGGAGATGGGTTGACCGAACTGCTCTCGGGTCTTGGCGTAGTGCAGGGCCTTGTCATAGGCCCCTTGGGCCCCGCCCAGCCCCATCGCGGCGATGGAAAGCCGCCCCCCGTCCAGGGTCTGCAGCATCTGGTGGAATCCATCTCCCTGCTTACCCAGTACATTCTCTTCCGGGACACGGACATTGTCCAAATAGATCTCAGCGGTGTTGGATGCCCGCCACATCATTTTTCGGTGCATGGGCACGGCCTGGAAGCCCTTGGTGCCCTGCTCGACCAGAAAGCAAGTGTGCTCCGGCTTGCCGTTCTCCTTCGTTCCGGTAATCGCCTGGACCGTGACGCCCAGGGTCATCTCGCAGGCCGCATTGGTAATGAAGATCTTGGAGCCGTTGATCACCCATTCATTCCCGTCCTTGACCGCGGTGGTCTGGCTCCCTCCTGCGTCGGATCCCGCTCCCGGCTCGGTCAGCCCGAACCCCCACAGGGCTTCGCCACGGCAGAGCCTGGGCAGATACCGCTCTTTCTGCTCCTGTGTGCCGAAGTAACACAAGGGGCCGATACCCAGGGAGTTGGCAGCGGCCACGGTTGCCGCCTGGGAGCCGTCCACGCGGGCCAGCTCCTCAACCGCCAGAATGTAGGACAGGTAATCCATATCCTGCCCGTCGTAGCGATCCGGAACGATCATGCCAAAGAGCCCGATATCCCCCATCTTCCGGGTCAGCTCCGGCGAAAATTCCTCCCGTTGGTCGAGCTCTGCGGCTACGGGCGCGACTTCCTTCCTGGCGAACTTGCGGACTTCCTTGCGGAGCATCTCCTGCTCTTTGCTCAAGTCGAAATCCATTCATCCCCTCCTTCTTCTTGCCCGAATCCGGAATTCGGCCCCGAACGGGTTTTTTTCCCCAATCTTCGAATTTCCCGCATCCCTTATCCGGATCTGGGCGGCAGAGTCGTACAAGTAATGATCAAAACACGAATTCAAGTTGCTTTTCAAAAACATTGTTTTTCAAATGACCGTATTATTTTCTTCAATTCATCTGTTTTTCCTCCGCAACCGGGCGCGAACACGCTCAAAACCAGCTCAACAGGTCAGGGTCCCGGAACGGATCTTGGCCGGAAACGTTTTGGCGTACAGGGACTCCAGCAATGCGGTCACCCGGGCCAAATCCTCCAGGTCGATTCCTGTGGCCGCTCCCAGACGGGTGCACAAGAAGGCGGTATCCTCCGTAGGGATATTTCCGGCAGCTCCGGGATGAAACGGGCAACCGCCCATTCCGCCCACTGCGGCATCAAGGCGGGTGACGCCCAGTTGCAGGGCCCGAAGGGCATTGGCAAGACCCAAACCCCGGGTATCATGAAGATGCAGCGTATGGGATGCTTCTGGGGCTATTTCCCGCAATACGGACACCCGCTCATCGATTGCGGGAGGGTCGGCCACCCCGGGGGTATCCGCCAGGACGACCTCCTCGGCACCGGCGCGGTACAGCGTCTGCACCGCCTCCCGCACACGGTGAAGCGGAACTGGGCCCTCCAGAACGCATCCGAAGGCGCACTGCAGACTGACCCGTGCCGATCGGCCCGCCTTTTTGCACATGGCGAGCATCTCTTGGGCCTCGGAAAGAGACCGCTCCCGGGACATCCCGGTATTGCGGCGACTGTGCGCATCACTCAGGGACAGGGAAACCTCTATGCGGTGGACTGGGCTCGCAAGGGCACGCTCGACACCTTTCACATTCAGGGTCAGGGCGAGATAGCTCACCCCCTCACGGAAGGGGAGCACGGCGAGAAGCTCTTCGGCATCGGCAAGCTGGGGGACGCGGTCGGGATTGACGAAGGAGGTCACCTGGATCTCACGGAGGCCGGCATCGAGCAACCCCCGGATCACGTTGTCCTTTTCCTGTGTGGACAGAACCCGATTTTCGTATTGGAATCCGTCACGCGGTCCCACATCGACGAGAGCGACCCCTTCCGGATAGTCAGCCATGCCTCATCCAAAGAGATACTTATTCAGGAGATAATTCCGCGGATAGTCGCACTTTGCGGAACAAATCACGAAGAATGCCATATTCCGGGAGGTTGCATTCCGGAAATGGTCAAAATATAAAACTAAAGTGGTATAGTTATATTACCGTGTCAAGCAAGATAGCATCCTTTCGTTTGTATATATCTCTGCATAACCGGAACAGGGAAGGGAAATCCCCCTCAAACTGCTCTTTCCCTGGCCAATTGGCCAAAAAGTGCGAATCGAGGAAAGACATAACCAAACAAACAAGACTATCCCCTTGACAATTTTCACTCGATCCAATAGAGCTGTAGAACTACTTTACCTAAGGCTATAAGGACACGTCCTTCGCTTCTTTTTTTCTCGCTTGGCCCTAGCTTGCCGCTCCAGCAGGACAAGCACGTCAAGAGACTTTCAGCCGGCGCATCCTTTTGTATGGAGGACATCAGCGCCACAGTTCGCACGGGTTTGAACATCCGGATTTACTCCGTCCGCCGACGTCAACGCCAACGAAAGCGAGAAGCCTATGAGAGCGCGCAGCTTCTCCGGCGGCCTCCTCTTGCCCCGTTCCTCGCAGCCCGAGCCGCAACCCTTCGAACGGGTCCCCACCCCGGAAACGGTATATCTGCCCATGAAGCAGCACCAGGGAGCCGGCTGCAGGCCGCTTTTCAAAAAGGACCAGCCTGTCCTGCAGGGCCAAGTGGTGGGCCAAAGCTCGGAGACCTCGATTCTGAGCCCTGTTAACGGTCATGTCTCGGAAGTGAACAAAAATTTCCGCCACTTTGACGGCACGCTCACCACCGGCTTGACCATAACAACCTCTGAGGAGTCCGAACAGGAAGAGCAGCCCGCCGCCCAGGGGCCGGTCATGGACAAGATCCTCTACCGCGGTGTGCTCGACTCCGGAGCGGCGCAGCCATTGATGCGCAAGCTGGTCAGGGCCCAGGAGAAGGGCGTACGGACCCTGATCATAAGCAGCCTGGACGAGTTCTTCATCTTCGGCTCCAGGGCCGCTCTGTTCGTGCACCACACCCAGGAAACTCTGGAAGGAATCCAGCTCCTGCAGCGCATCCTGCGTCCGGAAGTGACCTATCTCGCGGTCTATGAGGAGTGCCTCCCCCTGATTCGCGAAGCCGTATCGATCCCCGATTCCATCCGCCTGGTTCCACTCCGGGCCAAGCACCCCCAGCACAAGGACCCGCTTCTCGTCTCCGCCATTACCGGCCAGGAATATCCCATGGAATCCTCCCCCCTTGAGCTGGGGATCGCCTCTCTCAGCCTGGAAACGGCCTCCACCCTGGCCAGGGTGATTCAACACGAGGAAACCAATACGGCCAAGACGCTTACCGTGCTCGGTCCCGATCCCGGGCAGCAGCACAATGCCCTAGTCCCCCTGGGCGCGCCCATAGGCCATGTCCTTGAACACATGGGGGGAAACATCGAGGAGGTGGCCAAGGTCATCGTCGGCGGCCCCTTGAGCGGCACGGCACTGTCCAGCCTGGACTATCCGGTTACCAAGGAGATGGACCAGATCCACTTCCACAGGGCCGAGGATCAGATCACCTATTCCTCAGAGATCTGCGTCAAGTGCGGCTACTGCGTGGAAGTCTGTCCCATGCGCCTGATGCCCTTTCTCCTGTCCGGATATTCCTCCACCGGGTTTCTGGACATGGCCGCGGAGAACGACATCTTCAGCTGCATCGAGTGCGGTTGCTGCGCCTATGTCTGCCCTGTGAACATCCCGCTGGTCCAATGGATCCAGGTTGGGAAATCCCGGCTTTCTACCAACTTAAGGAGCGAGGCGCTATGAGCGAGTTCAAACTCACCGTGACCCCGTCGCCTCACGTACACAGCGGTAACAGCTTGACCAGGATGATGCGGGATTTCACCATTGCCCTGCTTCCCGCGACCATCTTCGGGATCTATTTCTTCGGTCCGGACGTGGTGCGCAGCGTTCTTATCGCCGTCATCTCCGCAGTGGTTTGGGAGGGGCTGAGCCAATGGCTCTCCGGGCGCAAACTGGAGCTGGACAACCTGCACGCCGTCTACAGCGGCCTCCTGCTCGGCCTGATCCTGCCCCCGGGCCTGCCCTGGTGGACCATTCTCGTGGGCACCCTGCTCATGGTTATGCTGGGGAAGGAAGCCTTCGGCGGATACGGGAGCAACCCCTTCAACAGCGTGCTCATCGCCTGGGTCGCTCTCCAGCTCTCCTATCCGGACTACATGGCCCAGTGGATCCTCCCCCTGGCCGATCCGGCAACCACTTCCTCCCCCATGGAGGTTTTTGCCAGCCAGGGACCCGCTTACGTGCGGGAATACTTCTCCTACACCGATCTCTTTCTGGGGCGCACTGCCGGCTTCACCGGCCAGGTTTCCGCGCTCATGCTGCTCATCGGCGGGGCCTACCTCCTTTGGCGAAAGACCATCAACTGGAGGATCCCCGTCAGCTACCTCGCAGGAGTATTTCTCTTCGCCGGCATCTTTTGGCTGCTGGGAACCGGCGCCTACGCCGATCCCGTCTTCCATCTCCTGGCCGGGGGAACCATGATCAGCGCCTTCTTTCTGGCGTCGGACCTGCCCTCCACGCCGACAACCCCGCAGGGAATGATTCTCTTCGGCCTTGGTGCGGGCATTCTGACCGTCACCATTCGAACCTGGGGCGCATGGACATTCGGGGCCTTCTACGCTGTGCTCATTTTCAATATGTTCACCCCGTTCCTGGATAAAATCGCACCAGATGTCTACGGGAGGTAATTCGCGTGAGCCTGAGAGAGATTCTGCACATGGTCCTGATCCTCACCCTTTTCACCGGAGTCTGGGGAGGACTGCTCTCACTGGTCAAGATAGCCACCGAGGATCAGATCGAATACCAGCGGATCAAGAACGTCAAGGCCCCCGCCCTGGAGAAGGTTTTCAGCGTGGAGTACACCAACGATCCGGTTCAGGAGCGCCGGGAAATCGTTGTGGGCAGGGACGGAAGCGGCAAACCCATCAAGCGCAACGTGTTCATCGCCAAGAATGACGGCCGCATCGTCAGCGTGGCCTTTGAGGGCTACGGCTCCGGCTATGGCGGGGACATGGGCGTCATGGTGGCCATCGATCCGCGCGAGAGCGTCGTGGAGGGCGTCGCCGTGACCACGCACTCGGAAACCCCCGGAGTGGGGACCGATCCCATGGAGGACAAATCCTTCATGGGCCAGTTCTCCGGGAAGGAGCTCTCCACGAACTTCGGGCCCGGAGGACGCTTGGACACCTACTCCGGAGCAACATACACATCGGATGGGATCATGCAGGGCGTTCAGAGCGCGGCCCGGATCTATTCCCGGATCAAGGACAAAATTCTCTAACCCGAAACAGTCCGGCATTGGCGCTGTCTCACTCGTATCGACGCAGGGTATCGTCCTAAAGAGCGCCGCGTCTGCCGGAGCAGGCAAGGAGAGTAGCCATGTCCACCTTTTGGGGGGAATTCAGCAAGGGACTCTGGAAAGAGATACCGCCTTTCCGGTTCGTGCTTGGGCTCTGTCCCGTCCTCGCCGTCACTGGCCAGGTCAGCAGCGCCCTGGGCCTTGGCTGCGGGGTGATCTTCGTGCTCTTGATCAGCAATACCCTGATCGCGACCTTCAAGAACAGCATTCCTCCCAAGGTTCGGGTGCCTGTTTTCATTGTGATCATCGCCTCCGCGGTGACCATCGTCGAGCTCATGATGGAGGCCTACTTCTACACCCTCTACGAAGTGCTGGGCATCTGGATTCCCCTGATCGTGTGCAACTGCCTCATTCTCGGGCGGGGCGAGGCCTTCGCCCGGAAGAATCCCGTCCATCTTTCGATGGCCGACGGTCTGGGCATGGGGTTGGGATTCACCATTTCCCTCACGGTACTGGGGACTGTCCGGGAGATCATCGGCAGCGGTACTTGGTTCGGCCTGAATGTCCTTCCTTCTGCCTATATCGGCTTCGACCTGCTGCAGAATCCTCCCGGGGCATTCATCTGTCTGGGCCTGTTGCTGGCCCTGATCAATGTCATCTCCTCCAGGCTGGAAAGCAAGAGGCAGGCCTGCTAGGCGCCCGGGCGCCAAAGTGTTTATTTTCCCGGCAAGAAAGGGGTTCGCGTTATGGAAGACTACCTCATGATGATGATCTCGGCCATCTTCGCCAACAACATCCTGCTGATCCGCTTTCTGGGGCTCTGCCCCTATGTGGGTGTCTCGGGGAGCGTGAACAACTCCGTGGGCATGGCCGGGGCTGCCCTCTTCGTCAACGTTCTGGCCAGCACCTTCACCTGGCTTGTATATAATTATCTCCTGGTCCCCTTCGAGCTGGAATACCTACGCACAGTGGCCTTCATCCTGGTCATCGCCTCCCTGGTGCAGCTCGTGGAAATCGTGCTGCAGAAGACGGCTCCGGCCCTGTACAGGGCCCTGGGTATTTTCCTCCCCCTGATCACCACCAACTGCATGATTTTCGGTGTGGCCGTGCTCAATATCAATCAGGAGAACGACTTCCTCGAAGCCGTGATCTACGCCTTTGCCACAGCCATCGGCTTCGCCCTGGCCCTTCTCATCCTGGCCGGCATCAGGGAACGATTCGCCATCGGCAAGGTCCCCACCACCATGCGCGGAGTTCCCATCGCCATGATAACCGCCGGCCTCATGGGGCTTTGTTTCCAGGGATTCATCGGGCTCGGTCAGTAACGTCCAGAGGACAGAGGAAGAAAGACAGATCCACAAAAGACAAGGCGCAAGGAACTTTCAGCACCCATACGAAACATTATGCTCCAAGCCGCGATTGATGACTGGTTGTCCGTGATGCGCCCCAAGTCTTTCGGAAGCCGTCAACCGTAACCAGTGAACCGAAGAGTTCTCCAATAGGAACCAATTGAAGGAGCATCCCCCATGATGCCCATACTCTCCGCCGTCATGGTCATGGCCTTCCTCGGCATCCTTTTGAGCCTCGTGCTCGGGTTCGCCGCCAAGGTGTTCTACGTCTACGTGGACCCGCGCATCGAATCCATCGCGGACATGCTTCCCGGCGCGAACTGCGGAGGCTGCGGCTACGCCAGCTGCAATGCCTACGCCGAGGCCGTCGTCAACGAGGGCGAGTCCGCCACGCTGTGTGTTGCCGGAGGCGAGGACGTCACGGAAAACGTCTGCACCTTCCTGGGCATCGAGGCGGAAGCCGGGGCGCGCAACGTGGCCCAGATCTTCTGCCGGGGCTCCAGGGACAAGGCGGTCCATCTCTTCGAGTACGGCGGTGCCGAGGACTGCGTCGCCGCCGAAATCGGCACCGGCGGGGACAAGGCCTGCAAGCACGGTTGCCTGGGGCTAGCCACATGCGTGCGCGTTTGTCCCTTCGGGGCTCTGAGCATGGGCAGCGACGGCCTTCCCCATGTGGACATCGACCTCTGTACGGGGTGCGGCAACTGCGTGGCGGTCTGCCCCAGGAGCATCCCCAAGTTGGTGCCCACCTCCCAGAAGGTGGCCAATCTGTGCACCTCCCAGGATGCGGGCAAGACAGTCAAACAGGTCTGCCAGGTGGGCTGCATCACCTGCGGCGTCTGCACCAAGCAGTGTCCGGAACAGGCTATCGCCATGCAGGGCAAGCTGGCTGTAGTAGATCCCGCCAAATGCACCGGACAGTACGTTTGTGTGGAGAAATGCCCCACAGGGTCCATGCAAAAGCTCTTCACCACCGAGGAGGAGGAGAAAGCCGCCGAAGAAGAAGCGGGCCAAACCGCCGAAGCAGCCGAGGCAACCGAATCGGGAGAAAGCGCCGAAAAAACGCAGCAGGATTCCGCCTGAACACTTCGATTCTGAATGGTTGTAAGCCCGAATACTTTGAACTGGTGAAAGAGGTCCTGTTTTTCCCCACACAGCGATGAAAGCGGCCCAGCTTTACCTCGTCACGCCCCAAACCGTTCACCAAAACCTTGTGAGGAATTACCTCCCAATAATCTATGACAAACACCGTTGAAACAGAAACCGGGGAGGTCATTCACCTGCTCCCGGGCAACAGGGTCAAGGTCAAAATCCCCATGGGAGCCTCTTGCGGAACCTGCGACAACAAGGATCTCTGCGAGCCCTTCGGCCGGGACTACATGGTAGTGGAGGCCGCGAACCCCTTGAGGGCCCGGCCCGGCCAGGTTGTACAGGTGTCCTTTACACCGGAAAAGTCCACCAAAGCCTTGCTATTGCTCTATATCCTTCCGCTCGCGGCCCTCATTCTGGGAGCGGTGCTGGGGCACCAACTGGCGCTGTTCGGGGCACAGAACCTATCCAGCGCCATACTGAGCCTGGCTTTTGTTGCCCTCACCTTTATGGGCATTCGCTACTTCACACAGCGCAGCTACGCAGCGCATCCGGAAAAACAGCCGCGTGTGAGCAAGATCGTGAATTAACCCCTGAACAAGCTGTTCCCCTGTTTGCATACTACTCCGAAGGCCTCCGAGACAGCTCGTTTTTTTTACCCCCTCATACGACTGGACAGGTCACCCACCTCTTGATAATGTTCTTTTTCCACAGCAAGCGGCCCCACTTCTTCAAACGGCTCACGGGGTCCTGTCGCCCCTGGTGCCGTTCACTGCGCAACCGCTACAGCGGAGTATTCTAATGGCAAAGCCCAAGGTAAAGGGACACAATATCAAGCGATCCTGGTGCAAGGGCTGCGGCATATGCGTCGCTTTCTGTCCCAAAGAGGTCCTCGAGCTCGACAAGGAACAAAAGGTCATTCCCGAGCGGGCCTCTGAGTGCGTCGGATGCAAAACCTGTGAGCGCATGTGCCCTGACTTGGCCCTTTCAATCGAGCTGGAGCAAGACGATGACGCGAAAGACTGAATTCATCCAGGGGAACGAGGTCTGCGTCAACGCGGCCCTGTATGCCGGTGTGGACTTTTTCGCAGGCTACCCCATCACCCCTTCCTCGGAAATCGCCGAGAACATGGCCAAGCGCCTGCCGCAGATCGGAGGGAAGTTCCTGCAGATGGAGGACGAGATCTCTTCCCTCTGTGCCATCATCGGCGCCTCTCTGACCGGACACAAGGTTATGACCGCCACGAGCGGCCCTGGCTTTTCCCTGATGCAGGAAGCCCTCGGCTTTGCCGTCATGGCCGAGATCCCCTGCGTCATCGCGGATGTACAGCGCGGCGGTCCCTCCACGGGTCTGCCCACGCACGGGAGCCAGGGCGACGTGTATCAGGCAAGATGGGGGACTCACGGTGACCACACCATTATCGCCCTGACTGCCTCGAACCATCAGGATCTTTTCGCCATGACCGTCGAGGCCTTCAACATGGCCGAGACCTACCGCACGCCGGTTATCATGCTCATGGACGAAATAACGGGTCACACCAGGGAGCCGGTCACTCTTCCGGAAGAGGGAGAAATTCCCATAATCGGAAGGCTGCGGACATCGGTCCCGGAAGGGGTGGACTACCATCCCTACCTGCCGCGCGAGGACGGTCGCCTGCCCATGTCCGACTTCGGGGGCAAGCACCGCTACAACGTCACCGGCCTGTATCACGACATGTGGGGCTTCCCCACAACGGATCCCCAGGTGATCCACGGCCTGATCCACCATCTCACGGACAAGATCGAAAACAACGCCCACGAGATCACCCGCTACCGGGAATACTATCTGGATGACGCCCACACCGTGCTCATATCCTACGGGTGTTCGGCGCGCACTGCTCTTCACGTGGTCAACAGCCGACGCAGACGGGGAGAGAAGCTGGGTCTTCTGGAGCTGCAGAGCATATGGCCCTTTCCTTCCGAGCTGATACGGGCCAAGTGCGCACATGCCAGCTATATTCTGGTTGTGGAAATGAACATGGGCCAGGTCGTGCATGAAGTCAAAAAAGCGGTGCAGGACCCGGAGCGCGTCTATCTGGCCAATCGAGTGGACGGCGAGTTCATCACGCCGACGGATGTTCGCAACATCATGCGCCTGATCCACGGCAGAGGAGTCTGATTCATGTCTGTCGAACAGTACATGCGCAACCGTTTTTTCCCCCATATCTGGTGTCCCGGCTGCGGACACGGCATTGTTCTGAACAACATGCTCAGGGCGGTGGACGAGCTGCAGCTCGACCAGAACGAGATGGTCATGGTTTCCGGAATCGGGTGTTCCTCCCGGATTTCCGGATATGTAGACTTTCATTCATTGCACACCCTGCACGGACGGGCTCTGGCCTTCGCCACGGGTATCAAGATGAGCCAGCCCAATCTGTCCGTGATCTGTCCCATGGGCGATGGCGACGCCCTGGCCATTGGGGGGAATCATTTCATTCACGCCTGTCGGCGCAATATGAACCTCACCGCCATTGTCATGAACAACCGGATTTACGGCATGACCGGCGGCCAGTTCTCCCCCCTCTCGGGTACCGGGGTCACGGCGACCACTTCCCCGCAAAAAACCATTGACCGGGAGTTCGATATCTCCTCCCTGTCTCTGGCTTCAGGGGCGACATTCGTGGCCCGGACCACTGCGTATCACTACAGGGAGATCACCAACTATATCAAAGAGGCGCTGCAACATCCGGGATTCTCCGTTGTTGAGATTCTCTCCCAGTGCCCCACTCACTTCGGACGGCGAAACAAGCAGGGCGATTCTCCCGAGATGCTCAAGCTGTACAAACAGAACACGACCCGGATCGGGTCCGAGGCCAAACAGCAAAATCCGGAGCTCATCGAGCGCGGTATCTTCCGACAGGAAATAGCTCCGGAATACTGCGACGAATACGACAAACTCATCAACCGGGCACAACAGGGCTAGGCCATGTCCAGACATCGACTCATATTTGCCGGATCGGGAGGCCAGGGCGTTATCACCGCGGCGATCATTCTCGCCGAAGCGGCGGTTCTCTACGAGGGCCAGAACGCGGTGCAGTCCCAGAGCTATGGGGCGGCTGCGCGGGGAGGTATTTCCCGCTCGGATGTGATCCTTTCCGACGCACCCATCAACTTTCCCAAGGTCAACCAGCCCAACACCCTCCTCTGTTTGACCCAGGAAGCCTACAACAAGTTCAACGCAGTCATCCGTCCCGGTGGCATTCTTATCACGGACACCTATTTCGTGAGCCTGGACACCAGTGCAGAGGCGCGCATTTACCATCTCCCCCTGTACAACAGCATCATGGAGGAGATCGGCAAGCCTGTGGTCTTCAATATCTGTGTCCTGGGAGCCCTGCAGGCACTGACGGGCCTCGTGCAGCTCGATTCGCTGAACCAGGTTCTGAAAAAACGCATTCCCTCCAATTTCCTGGACATCAATGAAAGGGCCCTGCAGCTTGGGGCGGAGATCGGTCAGGAAGCCGAGGTCTATACTCCCTAGCACTGAGCTTGCCCCCGTTACTCTTCCCCGTCACCCCTGCATCCATTCATGGAATGAGTGCAGGGGTGTTCTTGTTTCTCTCCTATTCAACAATCTAGACAATCTCTACTGCCTCCGATTGCTTCTTGAAGCCGGCTTCGTTTTCATTGGCGCCGGACCCGATAACCACGAAGCAGGAAAATGAAGCGAGGCTGGGCCAGAAGGCAGAAAACCCAGGACGGATATCAGACTCATATGAACCATGAGGCAAGCTCCTATACCGAATGAAACACGGATTCGGTGCACATTCTGATAATTCTCGGAATATTTCCTGTTATTTCAAGGCATTGGCTACATTTCCATACAACCTTCATTTTCGGGCCTCCCCAGGGCACAACCAAGCATGAAAATGCTGCGCGGCGAGTCGGGGATTGCGCTGATGCCTGTGTTTCTTCCCGGCGTCCAATGCCGGGAAGAGCACACGTTGAGCGAATTATGCCCGCGAGACATCGGTTGTTTTCCGCGAACCCTTGGCATCGCGAACCTTACGGTCGCTACCGGCATGACCCCCATATCGCGGACAACAAGGGCTCGCCTGTTTATGAAACACGGCTTCAGCGCACATCCCCGTCTCCCCGCGCCCGACAATTGAACGTAACAATTCAACAGGTTGTACACATTTTCATACAACCTTCATTCCCGGGCCGACCCGGGCACAACGAAGCATGAAAATGCGAGCGAGGCGAGTCTGGGAGTGCGTTGAGGCCAGTGTTTCATTCCAGCGTCCAGTGCCGGGACTGAAAGAGCTGATCGATTTCTGCGTGCGGAAGAACGTGCATTCGATGTCGCCCTCGGCCTCGCGGATTTCACCGTCACTACCGGCAAGGACCCCATATCGCGCGCAACAAGGGCTCGCCTGTTTATGAAACACGGCCTCAACGCACACCCAGATGAGCCTCGCGCTTCCGATTTTCGACACACAAATCAGCAAGTTATTCACATTTTCCTACAAAAAAAAGAGCGCCCGCCCCAAGAAGGGACGGACGCTCTTTTTTTGTATTTTCGTCGACTCGCCGAGCGGTCCCCCGGCGGCTATCTAGGAGGAGAGCTCCTCCTGAGCACTGGTGCTCGTGCTTCCGGAAGCTTCCTTCTCCTCCGGCTTTAAGGTCAGCTCCTCCGAATCCTCGTCTACCTCGACCCAGACCGTTCCGCCGTGGGTCAGGGTGCCGAAGAGGATCTCGTCCGTGAGCTTGTCCTTGAGCTCGGACTGCACCAGGCGGCCCAGGGGCCTGGCCCCGAAGTCCGGATCGTGACCCTTCTGGGCGAGCCACTTCCTGGCGGAAGGCTCCAGCGCCACGCGCACCTTCTTTTCCTTGATCTGCTCATTGAGCTCGCCGATGTGCTTGTCCACGATCATTTCCATCAGATCAGGGGACAGGGAGTTGAAGGCGATGGTCGAATCCAGCCTGTTCCGGAATTCGGGGGAGAAGTATTTCTCCGCCGCCTTGATCCCCTTCTGGGCCCGATCCTCGTCCTGCTGTCTGCCGAAGCCGATGCTCTGGGTGCTGATCTCTCGAGCGCCAATGTTGGAGGTCATGATCAGGATCACGTGCCGGAAGTCCGCCTTGCGGCCGGAATTGTCCGTCAGCGTGGCATAGTCCATGACCTGCAGCAGGATGTTGAACAGATCCGGATGGGCCTTCTCCACCTCATCCAGAAGCAGGACGCTGTAGGGATGCTTGCGGATACTGTCCGTAAGCAGGCCGCCCTGATCAAACCCTACGTATCCCGGAGGCGCTCCGATAAGCCTGGAAACGGCGTGCTGCTCCATGTACTCGCTCATGTCGAAGCGCAGGAAGGACACATCCATGATGTTGGCCAGCTGCCTGGCCAGCTCCGTCTTGCCCACTCCGGTGGGTCCGACCATGAGGAAATTGCCCACGGTCTTGTCCTCCCCCCGGAGACCGGCGCGGGAACGCTTGATGGAGCGGCTGACGTTTTGAACAGCCTCGTCCTGGCCGTAGATGACCTGCATCAGCTCCTGCTCGATGTTATGCAGCTTGTCCTTGTCCGTGGTATTGACTCGCTGGATCGGGATCTTGGCTGCCTTGGCCACCACGTTCTCGATGTCCTTGGGCGTAATCCGCTTCTTCTTGTTCTTGCCCTTGTCCATGCTGAGCAGGGCGCCGCTCTCGTCCATCACGTCGATGGCCTTGTCCGGAAGATACTTGTCCGTCAGATACCGGTCGCTCAGATTGACCGCGGCATCCACTGCGCTGCGCGTGTACTTCACGTTGTGATAGTCCTCGTAATAGGGGCGCAACCCTTCCAGAATGGCCCGGCTCTCGGAAATGGTCGGCTCAGAGATCTCGATCTTCTGGAACCTCCGGGAAAGAGCCCGGTCCTTCTCGAAGAGATTCTTGTATTCCTCGTAGGTCGTGGAGCCGATGCAGCGGATCTCGCCGGCCGCTAGGACGGGCTTGAGGATATTGGAGGCATCCATGGAGCCACCGCTTGTCGAGCCCGCGCCCACAACGGTGTGGATCTCGTCGATGAACAGGATTGCCTCGGAGCCCATCTCTTTCAATTCGTTAATAATCCCCTTGAGCCTGGACTCGAAGTCGCCCCGGAACTTGGTCCCGGCCAACAGGGCTCCCATATCCAGGGCATAGATCTTGGTGCTGAAGAACCGTTCCGGGACCTCGCCGCGGACGATGCGGACAGCCAGTCCCTCGGCCATGGCTGTCTTGCCCACGCCGGGATCTCCCACAAAGATGGGATTGTTCTTCCGCCTGCGGGCCAGAATCTGCACCGTGCGTTCCAGCTCGCTCTGCCGGCCGATGAGGGGGTCGATCAAGCCGGACTTGGCCTTTTCCACCAGGTCCTGGGTATAATTATCCAGATAGGAGTTGCTGTCCTTCTGCTGGGCCTGGGTGTTTTCCTGCTCCTCGTTCTTGCCGTGGGAGATGTGCTCGAGGATGTCCACGCGCTCCAGTCCCTGGGACTTGAGGTAATACACCGCGAAGGAATCCTCTTCCTCCATGACCGAGGCGAGAAAATCGCCCAGCTCCACCTTCTGCTTCTCCGCGGAGCGCACGTGCATGATTGCCCGCTGCAGAACGCGCTGGACACTAAGAGTCTGGATCACTTCTCTGCTCTGGGAGCTGGGATAGACCTCAAGGTTCTCAATGAAATAGCGTTCCAGCTGATTCTTGAGCCTGGAGACATTGACCCCGCACTCCTGAAGCAGCGTCTTTCCCTTTTGATCCAGTATATAGGCGTACAAAGCGTGCTCGAGGGTCAAAAACTCATGATGCCTGGAGCGCACTTCGCGAACCGCCAGTGCGAAAATCTTTTCCAAATCCTTGCTTAGCATATCAAACCTCTTGCATTGAGCACTTCAAAGGATAGCCGTGTTGCCTAGCCATATCATGCACCAGAGAAACCTTGGTTTCGGCGACTTCTGCGGTATACACTCCGCATACACCGCTTCCGTTCCTGTGCACCATGAGCATGATCTGGACAGCTTCCGTCTCCTCTTTGTGAAAAACCGTTTGGAGCACATAGACCACAAATTCCATCGTGGTGTAGTCATCGTTGTGCAGGATCACCCGATATTGGGGAGGTTCCTTGAGCTCCCTCTCCTCCGATATCTCCGGCTCCAGATCGGGCTGCTCACCGGGTCCTATCATAGTGAAAACACCCCTTGCAGAGCCGCCGGCCTCTCTTGCCACACAACCCAGCCACATATCCGCTTCGGCTTGAATTTTTTCCAGGTGCCCCGAACACGAAAGACCTCAAACTTTCTTATCGGCAGAGTATCGGAATTTGATTACCCTGTCCCGTCTGCTACCTTGTTGTTTCTCTTACCTACGTATATGGTAATTATTCTTGTGGCTATGTAAAGACCGGGCGAGCCGAAACGCACCCTTTAGCCACCCGGATCAGTGCCCGCTTCTCGCGAGGCGCTCCTTGAGCCGCTCGCGCTCAGCATCGGAAAAGACGAAGGAATCCTGCTCCTGGAAGCCGCGCTCGCGGAGATGGGCCTTGTTCAATTGATGGTAGTTCATCGTCGTCGACGGACATCCCTGCAGGCCGAGAACATCCTCCGCCCAGGGGATGCTCTGCTCGCTCCCCTCCAGCTCCACATAGCGCCCGAATGGAAGGTGATCCAGGCAGACTGTCACACTTGCCATGCGCCAGGTTTCCCGCAGCTTCTCGTAGCGGAAGGCGATCTCGTAGCCCAAGTCCCGGAGAATGGTTCCCATCGCTTCCCGGTCCGCCACACCGGTTTCGGTTTCCTCGAAAACCTTGTTTCTGTCGTCTACTTTACTCGCAACAGGTGGTTTTTTCAAACAGAGCACGGATTCACCGCCAACGCTTCGCAGCCGCAAGAGGATCCCCTGCTCCGTCAGATTTCGAGAAGGAGTATCCCACACTGCGTTCTGCTCCAGGTCTCGGCCCCCGTATGCGGCCTGGACGTCGCGAAGTCTGGTCCGCAGCACTGCGAAGTCAGAAAAACGGTATTTGCGCTCGATCTCCAAGGCCATAGGCTCTCCGTCTTGTCCCCAACTGCCACGGATATCCAAGAGCTCACTTTTCAAACTAGCTCACCTGGGTGAGCAAAGCAAGGGCCATAATCTCCCCTGTCCGGACGGCCGTTTCCGGAACGGTGGAAGAAAGAAAGCAGAGGTGTGGCGGCCAACGCCCTCCTGGTGTCGACAATCCCAATCCCCTAACAGCCTGTTGAAAAAGTCCCTATCAGGCAGGGCGTTTAAAAATTTCAAGGGTGCGCGCGACCCGGCACTCACTTTTTCCCGAAGTTCAATATATTACACGAGCAAACATAAAAAAGTGAGTGCCGGGCAAGCTCGAAGTTTACCCCGCCTGCCCCGTAGCTCAGCCTTGTGATGCTACCGGGGTGAAATCTTCTTTTGTTTCACTGGGGCGTAGTGAGCCTCCATGAGTGTTTGAATCCGGCACCTATTTGTGAAGCCAAGTCAATCAGACGCCCTTTTGTCAC
>JAZKRN010000015.1:0-27814 GCA_036628655.1 Desulfohalobiaceae bacterium
GCCTGTTCTCCGCAATCATGCTCGTGGTGGCGAATATGGTGGGAACCGGGATCTTCACCACCACGGGCTTCATCATGCAGGAGGTGAGCAGCCCCTACACCATGCTCGCCTCCTGGCTGGTGGGCGGGTTGATGGCCCTGTTCGGGGCCCTGTGCTACGGCGAGCTCGGGGCTCTCTTCCCCCGGGCCGGCGGAGAGTACATCTATCTGCGGGAGGGGTACGGCAAGGCCATGGGATTTTTGAGCGGCTGGATCTCCCTCATTGTGGGCTTCTCCGCTCCCATCGCAGCGGCTGCCATCGCCTTCGCCACCTATCTCTTCCAGGCCCTGCCGCTCTCCGGCGAGGGGCTTGAGCTCACGGCCCGCGGCGTGCGCCTCCTGGAGCTCTCCCCGGTCACGCTGACCGGGGTTGGCGTCATCGTCCTGCTCAGCCTGGTCCACTACCACAGCCTGAGCCTGGGAAGCAGGGTCCAGAACGCGCTCACCCTGTTCAAGATCGCCGTCCTGCTCCTCTTCATCATCTGCGGTTTCTGGCTGGGCCAGGGATCCACGGAGCACCTTGCGGCGGACTTCCGGCCGGGCTCCCTCTTCCAGGGATCCTTCGCAGTGTCCCTGATCTTCGTGGCCTTCGCCTACAGCGGCTGGAACGCGGCCTCCTATCTGGGCGGGGAGATCGCCAATCCCGGCAGGAACCTCCCCCTGGCCCTGGTGACCGGGACCATTCTGGTCATGGGGCTGTATCTGCTGCTCAATCTGGTCTTTGTCTACGCCCTCTCACCGCAGGAGATGAGCGGCGTCCTGGAGATCGGGACCAGGTCGGCAGTCGCCCTCTTCGGGGCCTCGAACGGCCAGATCTTCAGCCTGGCCATTTCCCTGGGCCTTCTCTCCGTATTGAGCGCCATGATCCTGAGCGGGCCCAGGATCTACTACGCCATGGCCAGGGACAGCGTCTTCTTCCGGACCTTCAGCCGGGTCAGGCGAGGACGCAGCTCCCCTGCCCGCTCCATCTTCCTGCAGGCCGGGATCGCCTGCGCCATGGCCCTGACCACCTCTTTCGACGGGCTCCTGTTGTATGTGGGATTCACCCTCTCCCTGTTCGCTGCGCTCACCGTGCTGGGACTGCTGCGCATCCGCCGGAGCCGACCCGAGCTTTCGAGCCGCTACAGGACCCCGGGCTACCCGGTCACACCACTTCTCTTCGTGCTGGGCAACGCCTGGATCATCTATTTCACACTCGCCGAAAGGCCCCTGTCCTCGGTTTGCGGCCTGGTCACCATCGGCTCCGGCCTCGCGGTCTACTGGCACTTTCGCCGCAGAAACAACGGCGGCGGTTCCGGGCCCTCCCTTTCCGCGCGCGGGACCAGTTGTCTCCTTGCGCTCCTGGTCCTCGGCTCCGGTCTTCTCCTGAGCCCGGGCACGCCTTCTAAGGCCCTGGCCCACGGCACGGAGGGAGAAATCGCCGTTCGGCAGGGGCTGCTCGTGGAAGCGGAGTACAGCGACGGCGAGCCCATGGCCTACGCCAACATCAGCATCTCCCGCGCAGATGACGACGCGCCCTTTCAGCAGGGCAATCTGGACCGCAAGGGACGCTTCCTCTTCCTGCCCGATCGGAACGGGACCTGGAACGTGGAAGTAACCGACGGCATGGGACACCGTCTCGCGCTGAGCAAGCAGGTTGAGGACACGGAGAGCTTCGCCTCGCTTCAATCCGGAGAAGAACAGCAAAAGGCGGAAATCCCCATGACTCACAAGCTGGGCGTGGGGCTCGCCGTCATCCTCGGGCTTTGCGGAATATGGGCCTGGTGGGCGTCGCGGAGGTCAAACAAGAATCCCTGATCGACTCAAGGAGGCAAGATGGCGCAAATATTCACCACTCTCCGAAACCGTCATCACCTTCCTGGTCATCATTGATTTAAGCCTCACGGAAAATTGCTTCTTCAACCACTCTTGGAAGCTCGACTTCGATAAAATATTCTTTTGGGTACAAATAATCCTCTCCGGACTCGTCGATAACACGGATATGCTGATGTTTCTCTGCTTTCGGGTCAGGAACCACCTCATAGAGTTTTCTTACTTCTAACGAGGCCTCATATCCCTTATTCTTAATGCAAATCACTAATTGATGTTCCATAAATTCACTTTATTATCAATTAATCCAAAAACTTCTTGATCTTAAATTCTTTTTTTCCAAGGCCATGACATTCGTACCAATGTAACTCTGCTTTTGTCACAAGACCATCTGCAAGACGGACTGTAGCGACACCTTTTAGCTTTCGCCAACGGCCAGTACCATAAACTCTTCTCAACCGATGAACTTCATGTATTGAGCTATCAACTGCTATAGTCTCTATCTCACTGATCTCATCTAAGATATTAAAATACATTGAGCAATATCTTGATTTGATAACAAGCGGAAAGCAGCAAAACGCCGAGCTTAGTCCCCGCTTTTAGCCACCGGCTGGAGCGGGTTGCTAGCAGCTTCCGCTTTCAATCGTTCCACAAGCCAAACCTTGATTATCGATTGACGGGTTACGCCAATCCGAGCCGCTTCACGGTCAAGAGACTCAACAACCCAGGCAGGGAAGTCAACATTAATGCGTCGTTGCTCCTGATTGGGTTTATGGAGAGTAGCAAGGTCCAGATCGTCTACGATGTCTTCCTGGTTGTGGTCGAATTTTTTTTCGAAATCTTTCGCTTTCATAAAGCTCAACCTCTTTCTTGCGAGAACACCTCACCGAGATCAGGCGGACACTCTCATTTCGACAGGGGATCACAGCTGACCAGTGCCTGGTCATGATGCAATCAATAACAAGAAACCTTGGCTCATCTTCGGATTGTCCTTCGATTTCGACGAGATCAGGGTCTTTCCACAGCTGCTAGGCTGAATAGAAGTCAATTCCATGCTTGTCTCGAATTGGATAGACTTTTCTCTTCGTCGAATTCAAACAGCACCATAAGTAAATAATATACCTTTTTTACTCATTTTGCAAGACAAGTAGCACGAATTTTCATTTATTGACACACACCTTCGGATCTCTTAGGTTAGTAACACTATTTTACATAACGTGCTACCCGGGAAAAATTTCTCGATGTATCCCGCATGGTTGGAAAATAAGAAATCCAGGCCTTGGGAAACTGTTGCGTCGATGAACCCTCTATCTCACAGGAGGTCCTATGCGAAGACAGTACGCTCCCTCTTCCAGATTCTCGGCTTACGCGCTTTTGCCCTGCCTGGCAGTATTGCTTCTTTTCTGCCTCGCCCCGGTCAACGCCTGGGCCCACTTCGGCACCGCCATCCCCTCCCCTGCCATACTGGATCAGGATACCCGGCAAACCGAGATCACCTTCTCCTTCATCCACCCCTTCGAGCAGCACGGCATGGATCTGGCCAAGCCGGAGCAGGTATTCGCGGTAAACATGGCCAGCGGCAAAAAGCAGGACATCACCTCCGGCCTGGAGGAAACCCAGCTCCTGGGACACAAGGCCTGGTCCGCAACCTACCAGCCGCGCCGTCCGGGCGCCTATGCCGTGGTCATGGAGCCAAAGCCCTACTGGGAGCCCGCGGAGAACCTGTTCATCAAGCACTGGACCAAGACCTACCTGGGAGCCTTCGGCGATGCCCGGGGCTGGGACGAGCCCGTGGGCCTGGAGACGGAGATCGTCCCTCTGACCAGACCCTTCGGGCTCTACGCCGGAAACGCCTTCCAGGGCAGGGTCCTGATGAACGGCGAGCCCGTGCCGGGAGCCGAGGTGGAGGTGGAATACTATAACGAGGGCGGGAAAGCCGATGCCCCGAACGAACACATGGTGACCCAGGTGGTCAAGGCGGACGAGAACGGGGTCTTCACCTACGTGCCACCCCGCTCCGGATGGTGGGGCTTCTCCGCTTTGAACGAGGCAGGGTACACCCTGGAGCACGAGGGCGAGGAAAAAGCCGTGGAGCTGGGGGCCGTCCTCTGGGTCCAGTTCCTCCCCTGGTCCGGGAAGTAGCCTGAACCCGGGAGGAAAAAACGGATTCTTCCGTGAAGGACATATACGACATTTCAGATCACTGAACCGCCAAGTCGCGAAGGCCGTGCAACCATTTTGGAAATGGGTGCAGGGCCATGGCGGTTCTTACAACCCGCATTCCCGGGCCGACCCGGGCACAACCAAGCATGAAGAGGTACGCGGGGAGTCGGGGATTGCGCTGATGCCAGTGTTTCATCCCGGCGTCCAGTGCAGGGAGGGGCTCACGCTGAGCGACACATGCCCGCGAGACACCGATTGTTCACCATGACCACGGCGGCATCGCGATCCTCACCGTGGCTGCCGGCAAGATCCCCATATCGCGAACAACAAGGGCTCGCCTGTTTATGAAACACGGCTTCAGCACACATCCCCGTCTCCCCGCGCCCGACAATCTCACAAAACAATTCAACAGCTTGGCCACATTTTCATACAAAAAACCGCCCTGCCCTGCTACCCGAACTTGTGGCGCACCCCGTATCCCCCCTTGGGAAAGCGCCACTCGATGTTCAGATGGGGACAGCCGATGCGGCAGGTGCCGCACTCCAGGCACCCCTCGTAGTGCACGCTGATGCGGTCCTCCTCGAGCTGGTAGACCCTGGCCGGACAGATAAACAGACACGCCTGCTCCTTGCAGTCGCGCATGCAGGTCTCCTGGTCCAGGATGCGGATGTGGGGCTCCTCGTGCACCTGATACCGGTTCAGGAAGAGCTTGTCCTCCACGCTCATGCTCATTACTTCACGCTCCTCCAGCCGTCCCAGATGAGCTTGAACAGCCCCCATCTGGTCATGGACCTTTTGATATTCTTCCAGATCGCCCGCTGCTTCTCCTTCTTGGGCACCCCGTCCACGGTGAGCATCTCCAGGGCTGCGTGCCTGCCCAACTCGGGCAGGGTGGAGAATAACTCCTTGTGCTTTTGCAAAAATCCCGGGAAGTTGCGGTATTTCTTCAGGTCCTTGAAAATGTAGGACTCCCTGAGACGCTCTGTATAGACGCTCAGGGTATTCGCGTCGAAACGGCCCTGCCCCCTGGCCTCCAGGATGGCTTCCGCCGCCGTCTTGCCGGAAATCATGGCCATGTTGGAGCCCTCCCGGTGCAGGGCATTGAACAACATGCCCGAGTCCCCGGCAATGAGGAACCCGTCCCCGCACAACCGGGGAACGTGATCGTATCCCCCCTCCGCGAGCCAGTGGGCCATGTATTCCCTGGGAGTCCCTCCCTCGATAAGCCTGGAGACCATGGGATGGCCCTTAAAGGCCTCCATCAGCTCGTAGGGCTCCTTCTTGTGGTCCCGGAAATCCGCCACATTGGCCCCGATCACCAGGGACAGGGAGTCCTTGTTGGTGTACAGGGCCCCCACCCCGTTCATGCCCTGGGTCGCGGACCCCAGCACCTCGATGGTCACGCCGTCGGCCTCGGGCACGTTCAGGCGCTCGTTGATCGTCTCCCTGGGCAGCTCGATGACCTCCTTGATCCCCAGGGCCACGTGCTCGGGCCCGGGGTCGGGCCGAAATCCAGTCTGCGCCGCAAGGGGGGAGTTGATCCCGTCCGCCAGGAGCACCACATTCGCCTCCACATCCCCTTCGGGGCGATCCGTGCGCACTCCCCGAACCGCTCCCTGCTCGTCCCGCAAAAGATCCGTGACCACGGTGCCGGAAACCACCAGGGCCCCCTTGTGCTTGGCCTGATTGGCGAACCAGCGGTCGAACTTGGCTCGGCCCACGGTGAAGACGTTGTTCCGCAGGTCCGTCTCGAAGAGCCCGTCCCGATAGGAGAAGCTGTACCCGCCCTGATCGGCGAGGTACCAGATTCGCTGCTCCACGATGTTTCGCTCGATGGGGGGCTTTCTGTCCTCGAAGTCCGGCAGGATCCGGGCCAGGTCGCTGCCGTAGAGCACACCCCCGGAGATGTTTTTCGCTCCCGGAAACTCGCCCCGCTCCAGGACAATCGTCTGCACCCCATGATCTGCAAGGACGCAGGCCGCGGAGATACCCGCCGGACCCGCGCCCACGATCGCCACCTCGAATTGTTCGCTCATAGCCTCGCAGTTCCTTTTGCCGCTTGGGTCCTATCCGAAAAAATCGATAACTATTCACCAACTTGCGAAACCGTAAATGGTCACGGGGCCTTTTTTCATCTTGCACCTTCGTCTCTGGATTTTCTAACGCTCGCCACGTGGGGGCATCCCTGCCCCCATCCGACTCTCGTTCGTTGCTGTTGATCCAAGGTTTGGGAGGATATCTTCATCAATGAACTTTTGGCCATAAAGAGCATATTCACGGTCGGGTTTCCCCCACGTGGCGAGCGAAGAAATCGAACAGAGCCTCCGGTGAATTGATTCAAAAAGACCCCGTGACCATTTACGCTGAGGCTAGAGAAGTGGTGAATAGTTACAAAAATCGTATGTATTGCTTGCTAGCTTTCCGCTCGCTCCTTCACCTGCTGGATCATCTCCGGAATGATCCGGGTATAGTCCCCGATAATGCCCACATCCGCGATCTGCAGAATGGCTGACTCCGGATCCGTGTTTATGGCCATGATCTTCTCCGATCCCTGGATGGCCACCCGGTGCTGGATCGCCCCGGAAACCCCCACCCCGATGTAGAGCTTGGGCGCCACCGTTTTCCCGGTCTGGCCCACCTGCCGCTCATAGGGCAGGATGCCGGACTCCGCCACGGGGCGGGAACAGGCGACGGCACCGCCCAGCACCTCGGCCAGCTCCTGCAGCAGAGGCAGGGCCTGCTCGTCGCAAGCCCCCTTTCCGGCAACGACGAGGACGGGATACTGGCTGATGTCCACCTCCTCAGCCGAGACCTCGCTCACGGACTCCACGAGCTGGGGAAGCCCCTCCTGGGTGAGCTCCCACTCGTGCTCCCGGATCGTCCCTTCCCGCTCCGGATCCCTGTCCCCGGCCTGCATCACTTTGGGACGGACAGTGCTCATCTGGGGGCGGTGCTTCTCGCAGTAGATCGTGGCCATGATGTTGCCCCCGAAGGTGGGCCGGGTCATGAGCAGGAGCCCGGAATCCTCGTCGATATCCAGCTCGGTGCAGTCCGCTGTCAGCCCCGTATTGAGCCGCGTGGCCACGATACCGGCCAGATCCCTGCCCTGATGGGTGGCCCCCATCAACAGGACCTCGGGCCGCACCCGGTCCACGAGCTGAGTCAGGGCCTCGCCGTATGAGGCGGAGAAATACTGATACAGCCCGGAATGCTCCATGAGATGCACCTCGTCGCAGCCCCATGCCACCGCTTCCTGGGCAACCTGTTTGCAATCGGAGCCCAGCAGGAAGCCGATCACCCTGGTCTGCCGCAATTCGGCCAGCTCCCTGGCCTTCCCCACGAGCTCCCAGGCCACGTCGCTGCCGCTGTCCCCGTCGAGCTCGATGAACACGGCCATGCCCTCGTAGCCGGACACGCTCTCCGCGGCCTTTTCCTTCTTTTCCTTGACGCTCTTGTCCGTGGCCTTTTCCTTCTGAAAGGAAACTGCCCCCACGGGACAGACGTCATGGCATTTGCCGCACCCGACGCAGACTTCCGGGTCGATCTCGGCCACGCCCTCGTCGTTGAGCTCGATGGCCCCGACGGGGCATTCCGCCACGCATATCTGGCAGCCTATGCACTGGTCCGGGAGGATCTCCGCAACTTCAACGCCTCTGGAATTCTTGGGCATACCCGTGCAGCTCTCCTAGTGCTTGAGCAGTTTCTCCGCAAAATCCTCGTCCTGGAACAGGGTCTCCAGCCCGTCGGAGACGGCTTGGGAGGGTTCCTCATCGGCGTGGAACCGAGGACCGGGTTCCTTGGGTTGGGGGGAAAAGATGGACTGAACCCAGGTGGGCGAGCCTTTCAGGCCCAGGAGCTCTTTGTCCGCACCCATGCCGTCGGCGTCCCAGACAGGGATCTCCGCCTGCAGGGATCGGATGAGGCTGGGGAGGGGACAGCGCCTGGGAGTGACCAGCTCCAGCTCCGCGGTAATAAGGGCGGGCAGCTCGGCTTTGAGCCGCTCGAATCCGTCCTGCAGCTTCCGTTTGACCTGGATGGTTCGCGAATCCGGATCCACCCAGTCCACGGCCTGACAATAGGTCAGCTGGCTGCAGCCCTTCCGCGTGGCCACTCCCGGACCGGTTTGGGCGGTATCACCGTCGATGGCCTGTTTGCCGCACAGGACCAGATCGACCGCTTGCTGCTCATCCAGCTTTTGGACCGCCTTGAACAGGGTATAGCTGGTGGCCAGGGTATCCGCCCCGGCAAAGGCCCGATCGGAAAGGAGATAAACCTGATCCGCCCCCTGGGCCAGGGCGTCGCGAAGCACCGCTTCCGCCTGGGGCGGACCCATGGTGACCGCGCTGACGATCCCGCCGTGCTGCTCCCGCAATTGCACCGCCTGCTCCACGGCAACCATGTCGTAGGGATTGAGAATGGACTCCACTCCAGTCCGTATCAGCGTGTTCGTTTCCGGATCGATTCTGACTTCCGCTGTGTCCGGCACCTGTTTCAGCAAACACACAATGTGCATATTTCGCCCCGATTTCACCAGATTTTCAACAAGCACATGACGGCTTTCGCGGAAAAACCCGGCGCGGATGGGCCGCGGTCACTATTCAGCCAGGGGCTTACAGATTGGAAATGACCGCGTAAATCTTCCTGTGGCCCATTTTCTTGCAGGCGCGCCAGCGTTTTTCCCCGTCCTCGATAAAAAATACCCTCCTCCCGAATCGGACCCGAATAGGTTTCTGCTGCCCCATCTGCCGCAGATCGTCACAGAGCTGTTGCAGCTCCTGATCCAGACACAGGCAGCGCCGGTTCGGGCTGATGGCCTCCACAAACAGATAGCATGTTTTTTCGGACATAGGGCCTCCCCGGCTCCGCACTCGAACGAAGGCCAGACACGGAGCCTCAGCCAATACAGGGTTGGGATATTTCTTCCTACTCTAGCACTGAAGGGCCAATAGGGGAAGGAGGGATTGTGCGGAAAAGGGAAAGTATGTGCCGGAAAACGGCTCGTTCGCGAAAAAGAAGGGATAGGGAGCAGGAGCGGCGCCCCTTCCTGGAGACCCTTCCAAGGAGGAAGGAGCGCCGTGGCTTGGAGTTGATGTATGTGCCAATTATCCCTGAAGGGAATGAAAGCAATCGATTGCCCAGCTGGGCGATTATGGACAACGCCGTGGCAGTGCCGCGCAGGAGTCAGCTCTTGTGCCTGGCATGACAGTCGTTGCGGAGCTGGACCAGCCCATTGTGGTGCTCCTTCATGGCCTGGAGATCCTCCTCTTCAAAGGCCATGCGCAGACTTTCACAGCCCTGGTGGAACTCCTCGTAGTATTCATCCCCGTATCCGCCAAAGGAAGTCATGGTTTTGGAATCCGTGAGAAAGACATAAACGATTTCCCTGGAAGGGAGATAGTCCTCCTGCAGGCTGTGGGCCATCTCCTCGAAGTAGGCCTCCATCCGCTTCTTGAGCTTTTTGTAGTTCAGATCCTCGTCCTCGGGCTCCTCCTGATCCTCGGAAATGATCTTCACCTCCAGATGGTAGGCTTCAGGCTTCTTTTTCAGGCTGGCCTTGATCTTGCGGTAGTTGCGCAGAGGAATATCGTATTCCGGTACGAATTCCTTGTCCTCCCTGATACTTTCGGCCAATTTGGCAAAAAAGTCCGCCGCCTCTTCCTGATCCACATTCAGATGCGCCTTATTCTTCCGGCTCATAGCCCCTCCGCTCTCCTTAATTGGACATCCATTCCCACTGGAAAGGTCGGTTTTCGTTTATCACATTTGCTCCAAGGAATAAAGAGAGGCGGCAATCGATTCCTTCACATCGATCTCCGACAAAACGCGCAGCTGCACTCGCGGTCCCGTTATATCAGCGTACAGGTTACCCGCATGACAAATCACTGGCTCTGCTCCTCCGTTGTGCCCCCGGATTCCGATTCACTGGTCTCGGCCTGCTCGGAGAGCTTTTGCAGGGTATCCCGCAGCTTGCGCATCTTCCGCGAGGCCTCTTCGAACTCCATCTGCTGCTGCAGATTCAGGTAGTCCTCGAAGGCCCGATTGGCCTCCTGGATGAGCTCCTGCACCGTGGCCATTTCACCTCCCGTGCCGGCGGCGGCCTCCTCGACCATCTCCTCGGGCTCCACATCCTCGGAGTACAGGCCCTCCAGCGCCTTTTCGAAGGTCGTGGCATAGCTCATTTTCTCACCATGCATGAGGACCACCATGCGCAGCTCCGGAAAGGCGGAGCTCCCCGCCTCGATGTAGATGGGCTCCACGTAGAGTAGGGTGTCGTCCACGGGGATGGCGAGCACGTTGCCCCGAATGACCCGGGAGCCCCGTTGATCCCACAGGGCCAGCCGCTCCGAAAGGTAGCTGTTCTGGTCGATCTTGGACTCAACCTGCTGCGGCCCCAGCACGCGCTTGTCCTTGGGGAACTGATAAGCCAGGAGCCGTCCGTAGTTCTCCCCGTCGCACATCCCAGCGAGCCAGCCGATGAGCACCTGACGGTTCTTCGGGGTGAAGGGGAGCATGCTGATGAACTCGGCCTTGTTGGACTGCGGACGCTCCCACATCACGTAGTACGGCTCCACGGGTTGACCCCGACCGTAGTATTTCTCCGTGGCCCGGACCCATAGGTCCTCCTGATTGTAGAACACTTCCGGGTCGGTCATGTGGTACTTGGAGAAGACCATCCCCTGCAGAAGAAGCAGATCCGAGGGATAGCGCACATGGCTCTCCAGCTCCTCGGGCATCTTGTCCCTGCTGGTGAACAGGTCGGGATAGATGTTTCGCCAGACCCGGAGCAGGGGGTCCTCCTCGTCGAAGACGTAGAAGTCCGTGTCTCCGTTGTAGGCGTTGACCGCAACCTTCACCGAGTTGCGGATGTAGTTGGGACCATCCAGGTAGGAGGTCGCCTGAGGCAGAAAGATATCTCCCGGCCTGCTCGATTGTGCCGTCTCCCTGCCCCTGCGGCGCGTGGAGAACACCTCGCTGTAGGGATAGCGGTCCGTGGTGGTGTAGGCGTTCACGATCCAGTAGAGCTCGCCGTCGGCCAGGACGATGTAGGGATCGGGCTCGTACTGCAGGAAGGGGGCCATCTTGTTCAGCCGCTCCAGGATCTGGCGCTCGAACATGATCCGCGTGCCCTCTTTGGGATACCCGGAGAAGAACAGGGTGGTGCCGTCGAATTTCCAGCCGTAGAGGAACTTGCGCCACAGGCTGCCCATGCCCACGCCGCCGTCACCCTGATAGCGGACGTTTACGTTCTGATCCCCCTGGGGATAGTCGAACTCCTTTTCCTCGCTGTTAACCACCACGTGGGTGTCCGTGTTCTCCCCGTAGTAGATCTCGGGGCGTTCCACTTCCAGGTCGGGATGCGTGCTTTGGGGAGGAATGTCCTTGATCAGGAACTCCGGCTGCCCCTGCTCGGTAAACTCGCTCACATTGTTCATGACAATGCCGAAGCCGTGGGTGTACTTGAAGCGCTTATTGACGAAGGTCTGGCTCTGCTCCGGGAGATTGTCCTGGTTCATCTCCCGCGCGCCGACCATGACCTGGCGGTAGGCATCCCCATAGCGGTAGCGGTCGATATCCAGATCGTTGAAGTCGTAATAGAGCCTAAGCTCCTGGAACTGCTTGTAGACCTGTCCCAGGGCCCGCCAGTCCCAGAGGCGTATATTGGTGAATATCTGCTCGTTGTCTTCCACCAATTGCCGGTCGAAACGCTCCGCAACCGGGAACTGTCGCTCCTCCGACTTCTCCAGGTTGAATCCTTGGCGGGTGTACTCGATATTGTTCTGGATATAGGGTTTCTCAAAAGTGATCTCATTGGGCTCGACCCGCAACTGCTGGAATGCGGCAGGCAGCACACCGAGCAGCGCGACCCAGAAAACGATCAGCACCGCCGCTATAGCCCCCAGACCCAGCAGGTGGGGATCCACACCCTGCACTGGGATTCGCCGCATATACCCCTGAAGTCGGGATCTCGCCGCCGGAACCAGCAGGACTGCGGCAGACGCAAGGCACAACAGGGCCATCAGGCTGTACATTGGAATCCGGATGTTCACGTCGGTCCATCCCGCTCCGGTCACCACACCGGTGCTGGAGAACATGAACTCGTAGCGGGCCAGGAATGCACCCGTCCCGATCAGAACCAGGAGAAGGGCGACACAGAGATAGATGGGCCCGACTGGGAGAGCGGCGGTGAGGGGACGGGCTGTCCGTCCCGTACGCAGGAGCTCTTCAAGCCCCCCACCGCGGGAGGAATCGATCCAGATCGCCACTGCCACGGCGAGGGCAAAGAGCACCAGGAGCACAAACAGGGAGATCAGGCTGTTGTAGAAGGGCAGGTCGAAGATGTAGAACCCTGCGTCCTTGAAAAAGATGGGATCGCTCACATTGGCGCTGACGCTGTTGGCGTAGATCCAGACCGTGCGCCAGGCGTTCAGGCCCCACAAAAGGCCGATGACGCCTCCGCCGAGCTGGGCCCACCTCCGTGCGCTCGTCCAGGTTTTGGGAAAGCTCAGGGAGAGCAGCCAGACCCCGGCCCAGCCGATGATGCCGCCGAGCAGGGTATAGCCCAACATGGCCTCGATACGCGTTATGAAACGATCGCTGTATCCCAGCGCATCGAACCAGAGGAACTCGCCCCAGAATGACAGAAAGGCAAAGAAGACCACCGTGGCCAGCCCCAGAAGGATGCCCCCCAGGGCGCGGCCTCGCAGATTCCTGTTCATCCCGGAAAGGGTCAATAAAAAGGCCGCCAACAGCAAAAGGAGAAGCAAAACGATATACATGGACAGACTCCAGGCTCAACTGATGTACTTTTCTTATGGGTAAGGACCTCTATACTTCACAGACAGTCACTTCGAGGGAACAGCATTACAGCTTTCACAAAACAGAACAAGCCGCTGCCACCCACTGGAGGTTTGCAAGTCACACGTAGCCCGCCATCAAGCCCGACGCCTCTATCATCTTCACTCTATCCTGCACAGCTACAACCGCACAGCACTTGAAAAGCGGTGACTAAGCGGAGCATTCCGTTGTCAGACCGAAAGATACCTGTGGATCAATCGAAATAATCGGTGCTCCACTCCTGCAGCTTGGGCATGGTCCGAACTGTGTCCCAAGGAATGACTTGAGGCCCCCCCTCTTGGAGCTGAACCATATGGAAAACCCCGTCGTGCTTGACCAGGAGGTAGTCCTCAAAAGGCGTATGGACCACATTCTCCAATTCCTCGGAATCCTCTTCAAGCGCAAAGGCGGGAGCAACCTGGCGCTTTTTCTCCTTGATCGTTTCCTCGTCCATTTGCATAAAATCCACACCCTGCTTCGCAATTCCCGATCCGGATCCGTGATTTTTTTCCTCAGGACTCATGCAAACCTCCTTTTTGAGCGCCGTAAATTGAATCAGTTCAATTTGATCCCATTCATATTACCCCAAAAGGGATGAGCTTCGCAAGAAATACTCCCTGTAAGATCGATTGAATTCGTCACGTTTTCCGAGAAGATCCCACTTTAAGGCGGTCCCACCGGCAGCCTCGAAATTCCGGGCATATATCCTGCCCGGCATGCCCGTACACGGGGTGGCACGAAGAAAGGCCCGGACAGCGAACTGCCCGGGCCTTTAAGGAGGAAACGACAATCTTCCTCAACAAGGGAGGGGGAAGGAAGACTGTGCGAATCGTTTTTATTCTTATCTGAGCTGAGCCTCACTGTCAAATCGCGCCAAATTGATCCAAAAATCACGACAGACCCTTTTCCGAGAGTACGTTCACAGGACGATCCGATCACCGGTGAGCCGGTGACAGCATCGCTACAGACATGCTTCAGGCTCAACACGCGGAAAGGGAAGCAGTCTGGACTGCTTCCCTTTCCGCGTTCACCAAGTTACTCGACTCCTTACGGAGCAAGTTTCTCAGTGTTTTCACACGGGGGATCGCACCCCGAAAAGGTCAGCACTGGCGGAAGATTGCCGTGCAAGAGTCGGGTCATAGAAAAGCGGGGCAAGCTCAAACGGGAATACCCTGTTCGGGTATGTCGCCCCGAGGGGGATTCGCCCTCATCTGTTTCTAAGGAAAGACCGCTATGTGTCATTCTCCGAACCGGAGACACGACGAGCTGAGTCGGATCCTTTCAATGCTGCCCCAGAATGGACTCAATGCTGCTCTGGTAGTGGATCCAGACACCTTCCCTGCGACCCTCCTGAAAGCCAAACTTGCGGGTATACCAATTAATGGCCTTGCGATTGCCCTCGCCTGCCCAGAGCGAAACCACGGAACGCCCGTGCTTTCTGCCCATTGCACCGGCGAATCGCATGAACAGGCCGCCAAGACCGTAGCCCTGGAAGTCCGGATCGACCACAACCTCGTGAACCTCCAGAACCTTTCTCTGCCCCGGCTCGTACCAATCCGGGTCGCAAACGATAAACCCGGCAATACGGCCATCGACAACGGCCTTGAAGAAACCCTTCGGACAGAAGCGATAAATGTTCTGGAGATAGAGGACGGCTTGGTCGGTGCTGGCTTCGCCGTACTCCTCCATACCCCTGTAGGCCTTCATGTAGAGCCTTGCCAGAGCGGGAATCTCGCTTTGGGCCACAGGGTAGAGAAGCACTTCGGCATTTGGTTTCGCCGGACGGCGAGAAACGGAGGTGGAGACGTGTGACAGTTTGTTGCGTCTGTGGGGTGAGTCAGGGTCTGTTGGCGTACTCATGCCAGTGACGAATCTCCTTGTTGGTGTTGGCGATGGACAAGCCGGGCGGCTTGTCAGAGCAAACAATGTACTGTCTAAGTTACTATTTTTATAAGTCATCCATCCTTCTCTGTCAATAGAGAAATCCCCGCGCAACGGTCGGTTTGGAAATTGAGCAAGAAGGGCGAAACGCGCCAGCAAGCCTTGCTGAAATCGCTCAATCCCGGTTCAATGAATCGAGAAGGAAGGAGACAAGCGCTTGGAGAGACTGTATGAGCACCCCTTTATGCCTTGAAATTAAGCCCGCCGAATGGGAAGCCTGAAACCGGCTGTTTTGACAGAGTGATATATAGGACATATAGTGTTTTCAACAATTGATTCTTTTCAATCTCGAAAATGCTGCCCACAAGGAAAGGAGCCGAGCTGAAGAGGCGCGGCGACGAAGCGAAGCCTGCCGTGAACAGCCCCGGATAACCCTCTCTGACGCTTGGGGGGGTCTTTTTTTGAACTCCTTCCCAATCGCAGACTTATGAACCAAAAAGGATTCCGTGCTGAGATGTGGGAAGGCCTCTTGGCCGTGGCTCCCATAGCCATGGCCGTTCTCTTCCTGCAGCTCACCTTGGTGACCATGCCCTGGTCAGTCTTTCTGCGCTTCCTGCTGGGCACTGTCTTCATCCTCGCTGGGTTGGTGCTGTTTATGCAGGGAGTCAGGATAGGCCTTCTTCCCCTGGGAGAATCCCTGGGCTCGGAGCTGCCCAAGAGGAGCTCTCTCAGCTTCCTTATCTTCTTCGCCTTCCTGCTCGGATTCATAGTGACCATAGCCGAGCCCGACGTGCAGGTGCTGGCCAAATATGTGGACTACGCCTCCAACGGCTTGATAAAGAGCTACGCCCTTATTCTGACAGTAGCCCTGGGAGTGGGTGTATTCACGGGGCTGGCCATCATCAGGATCATACTCGGTGTGCCCATCTCCTATATTATCGCCTTGGGGTATGGCCTGGTCCTTGTGCTGTCCATTTTCACCCCCTCTGAATTCCTGGCCGTGTCCTTCGACGCCGGAGGCGTAACCACAGGTCCGATAACCGTGCCCTTCATCCTGGCCCTGGGGATGGGCACCACTTCCGTTCTGGGAGGCAAGTCTCCCTTTTCCGACGGTTTCGGTCTTGTCGGACTGGCCTCCATAGGACCCATCCTCGGGGCCATGATACTGGGGATTATCTACTCATGACGGGCCTGCTGGAATTTCTCTACATCTGGGACATACTGCTGAACGTGCTCTTGGCCATTTCCCCGCTCGTGTTTTTTTTCCTGCTGTTTCAGGTTCTTTTCATCGGGCTCCCGGGCCAGACCGTGATCAACCTCTTCAAGGGGATCCTGCTCAGTGTCCTCGGCCTGACCCTCTTCCTGCAGGGAGTCCATGTGGGGTACATGCCCGTGGGCGAAGAAATGGGCCTGATCATGAATTCCCTCGAACACACCTGGCTGGTCATTCCCATAGGTTTCCTGCTTGGCTTTCTGGCGACCATTGCCGAACCCGCGGTGCGCATACTCAGCCAGGAGGTGGAGAAGACCTCCACCGGAGCAATCAGGGACAGTTTCATCCTCTACACCTTGGCCGTGGGAGTGGGCTTGGCAGTGGCCTTGGCCATGGCCAAGATCCTGTTTGGGATTTCCGTGTATCACCTTGTCATACCGGGATATCTTCTGGCCCTCATCCTGCTCGGGTTCTGCCATCCCAGCTTTATCGCTATCGCCTTCGACGCCGGAGGAGTAGCCACTGGACCCATGACCGTGACCTTCGTCCTGGCTGTGGCCCTGGGACTGGCCGAGGCCATGGAGGGCAGAGATCCGGTATTGGACGGGTTCGGCCTGATAGCCTTAGTGGCTCTGGCTCCCATCCTCTTGCTAATGGCCTTCGGAGCTCTGTATTCCAAAAGAGGAGGGCAAGGGTAATGAGTGAGGAATTCGATCTCATCGTAAGCATCGCGAACAAGCACTACAGCGAAAAGATCGTTCAGGCCTCCAAGGAAGCCGGCGCGGAAGGAGGAACCATTCTCTACGGCCGGGGAACGGGCATCAGGGAAACGCAGACCATTCTGGGCATCCCGGTGGAGCCGGAAAAGGAGGTCGTTCTCACCATTGTGCCCAAGGAGATAAGCGAACAAGTGCTGTCCTCCATAATGCACAAGGCAGAGCTGGAAAAACCGGGAGCGGGTATAGCCTTCGTTGTGGATCTGAAAAAGGTGGTCGGTATATCCCACAGAAGCGGACAGGAACAGTGATCGCCAAGTTACGGCTCTCGCCGATACCTTTCGGCAACCGGCTTCTGCCGAGCGTCCTCTGTATACTGTCCCCGTCCACCTCTTCATTCTTCTCCCGTATCGATCCCCTCATTCTCGAGACCCTGCATAAAGGCAAGGATGTTGTCGCCCAAAACCTGATCATTGTATCCGCCCTCGAGCACGGCGAAAACCCGCCCCGGACAGAGGAGCTGCGTCATGGAACGGACCATCCCGCCGATACTCCGATAATTCTCGGTGGTGAGCATACCGCCCCAGTCTTTCACGTGCCTGTCGAACCCAGCGGAAACGGCCACCAGATCACATTCCTCGACGCCGGCCAGAACCGTGGAGATATCCCGGAGCGATCCGGAGTGGAAATAGGTCACATCGGGAATATCCCGGAAGAAATTGTTCGTTCCGTCCCCGAAATGGAGATCAAAGTCCAGGATAAAGGCGCTTTCGATGCGTCCGGCTTGGCGCAGACGCTCCACGGCAACGGCCACATTGTTGTACCAGCAAAACCCCCAGCAATCGCCGGGACTGGCGTGGTGTCCAGGCGGACGGAGCAGGCCGAAGGCGGGCTCGCCCCGCATGGCGTATTCCGAGGCACTTATCGCCCCTCCCGCCGCGAGCAGGGACATGGCGTGAAGCTGGGGACTTTCCATAATCATGCGCAGATGATGATCCTCGTGAACCAGCAGGATGTCCTCCTCCTCGGCCATGTCCGGCTCGACGAACTCATAGCGCGGCCGCAACTGTTCCACCGCCCGGTCCAGGCGCCCACGCCGCGCCGCAGGATCCGCTGCATATTCCTGCAGATAGCGCTCATGAAATAGGACTTTCATGGTCCCCCCTCCTTGTTCTTGGTGATCAACCGCGCCCCGCCCACGCTTTCCGGCAAAGCCGCGCAAGCCATCACAGGGAATCAAACAGAACAATCACCATCACAGAATAGACCAATCCCGCTTTTCGGATCAATACGTCCTTCCTCCTGTTGTCAGCGTCCGAGGATTGAACTATCCTGTATAGAGATATGATTCCCTATACACTGCGTTTTTCTCTGTCCGGGAAGCCCAGCGCCCTACCGGCATTCCCGCACGCAGCCCGGATTGCAATTCCGGCGGCTCTGCTTGTCCTTCTCGCGTTATGCGTAGGCTGTTCCGGAACAGCGCCCGCATCGAAATCCGCTCTGCCGTCCGTGGAAGATGGGGTTCTGCTGGAGCCCTCGGGAGAAACCCTTTCCCGCGGGGAATTTCTGGGAACGGCTCGGGGTGCGGAGTATATCCTCATCGGAGAGACCCACGACAATGCCTGCGACCACAGGGTCCAGGCCCGTCTGATCCGCTGGATGGCAAAGAACGGCACACAGCCGGCAGTTGGACTGGAGATGGTTCCGGCAGACGCTCAGTCGGCCCTGGACCGGTTCAACACGGGGAACCTGGCCCTGGAAGAGCTTTCTGAAGCACTCAACTGGGAGGAGACCTGGGGGCACCCCTTCTCCGGTTACAAACCGGTCTTTCAGGCTGCTCGACAAGAGGGGCTTCCTCTGTACGGCCTCAACATTTCCCCAGAGGATCTGGACGCCATCCGCGACAAAGGGCGCCAGGCGCTCCGGCAGGGGGAACGCCCCCGCAGGTACATCCCTCCGAGCGAAGAGGAAAAAAACGTTCTGGACCGGGCATACGAGCGGCACGAGCAGCTTCCCAGCCTGAAAAACCAGACTGAGAGGCTCGACCGGGAACGGTTCTTCCTGATTCAAGCGGTATGGGACAGCTCCATGGCGGCCGCAGCGGTGCGGGTCCATTCCCAAACCGGGCGCAGGATGATCATTCTGGCCGGCCAGGGCCATATTGAGCACGGCCGCGGCATCCCCCGCAGGCTGAGGATCCTCGACGCCTCGGCCCACATCCTCACCGTCAGCGCATGGCGCGGCCTGGAGCAGCCGGATCCCGAACAGAGCGATCTCCTCTTCTCCTGTCCTATAACCTTTGAAAGCCGCCTCGGATTCACCCTCAAGTTCACCTCTCGCGGTGGGCTGATCACGAAAGTGGAGCCTGAAAGCAGGGCCCAGAAGGCGGGGATGCGCGCAGGAGACATTCTCCTGGCAGCGGGAGGGGAGCCCTTCCGCGAGCTCATGGACCTGCACAGAGCGGCGGTTCGGGCCTACAGGGACAATGCGCCGCTAATGCTCCGCATAGAGCGCAACGGAACCCCAAAAGAGCTCAGTCTCAGCATTTCCAGATAAACCGGGATTCCGGAACCGAATTGGCCCAAAGCCCTCCGGATTCACTTTATGGCCCAAGCGACGGAAGCGAATCGGGCAATCATCAGCGTAGACGGATTGAGCAAGCACTTCGCGGGGCACAAGGTCGTCCGGGACCTCTCCCTTTCCGTGCCCAGAGGCCAGATCCTGGGGCTCCTCGGTCCCAACGGGGCCGGCAAGTCCACCACTCTTCACATGCTCCTGGGACTGACCCAGCCCAGCACCGGCAGTATCCGCATCTTCGGCAAAAACCTGCAAAAAAGTCGCCGCAGCATCCTCTCCAGGGTGAATTTCTCCTCGGCCTACAGCTCGCTGCCCACGAATCTCTCGGTGTGGGAAAATCTGAACATCTTCGCCAGGCTCTACGGGGTCCGCTCCCGCCGCAAACGCATCCGCGAGCTCCTTGAGCTCTTCGAGATCCCCCACACCCTGCATGCGCTCACCGGAGCCCTCTCCTCGGGGCAGCTCACCAGGGTCAATCTGTGCAAGGCCTTCCTCAACGAGCCGGAGATCCTTTTCCTGGACGAGCCCACCGCCAGCCTGGATCCGGACATCGCCTCAAGGGTGCGCCAGACCCTTTTGCGCATTCACAGGGAACGGGGCGTGACCATGATTTACACCTCCCACGACATGCAGGAAGTGCAGCGCATGTGTGAGCGGGTCCTCTTCCTCTCCAAAGGGCAAATCATCCGCGACGGCCCGCCCGGAGAAATTGTGGACAGGGACGGAGCAGCCTCTCTGGAGGAAATGTTCATTGCCATCGCTCTCGCGGATCAGGATGAGTCCCGGAGCGGATCCCACAGTCAGTATTGAATCAGGCGCACCAGGACAGGAGCCGCGCGAGAAACGCATGCTTCACCGCATCAACGCCATCATTCTGCGCCACGCCTATCTGCACCAACGCAGCCCGGCCCGTATTATGGAAGTCTTTTTCTGGCCGGTGATGGATCTGCTCGTCTGGGGCTACATCACGGCCTACCTCAAGGAGCTGGCCCTCTCCGACGCGGTTCTCTTCTTTATCGGGGCCATGATCCTCTGGGACGTGCTCTACCGTTCCCAGCAAGCCATCTCCCTGTCCATCACCGAAGAGTTCTGGGTCCGGAACTTCATCAACCTCTTCATCTCCCCCTTGAGCATTCCGGAGTTCATCAGCGCCCTGTGCCTGGTGGGCTTCATCAAGTCCGTGGTCACCACGCTCGTGCTTGCGGTCCTGGCCCTTTTCCTCTACCAATTCGACCTGCTCCAGCTGGGCCTCGGGCTGCTCCCCTTCTACGGCAACCTCCTTCTCTTCGGCTGGGCCGTGGGGCTCTTCACCATGGGCATCATCCTCCGCTACGGCCGCGCTGCGGAGGCGCTCATCTGGGGCATGCCCTTCCTGCTCCAGCCGCTCTCCGCGGTATTCTATCCCGTGGAAGTTTTGCCGGAGTGGCTCCAGGCAGTGGCCTGGTCCCTTCCCTCCACCTACGTCTTCGAGGGCATGCGACAGGTCATGGAAGGCGGCGGCATCAACTGGGGGCAGATGGAGCTGGCCTTCGGGCTCAACCTGGTCTATATGATGCTTGGAGGCCTTTTCTTTGGGCTCATGCTCCGCTCTGTGCGGATCAAGGGCTATCTGGCCAGGCAGAATCTGCAGTAGCCCGTATTCCGCCGCTCCCGAGAAGCCCCTTCATAGGGACAGAGTCATTAACCGCCCCAGGGCATCTTGGAGTAAGTTTCGGTCAGGGCATCCCTGTATTCGCGGAAGAAGCGTTCGTGCGCGCTCTCCCAGTCCGCGAGCATCTCCAGGGACTTCTTGGCCTCCCCCTCGGTCCTGCCGGCCATTTTGCCGTAGAAATCGCTCAAGTCCTTCTCGATGAGCCAGGCCGTATTGAAGACAGTCACATCCGGGACCATTGATTCGGTGATGCCTATCTGCAAAAATTCGGACTTGGCCCGATTGTCGAAATAGTTCTCCACCTCTGACTCCAGGGTAAAGGCTTCCGGAATATCCATTTCCTGTTCGTTGTACAGGTTGGTGAGGATCCGGCTGATAAAATCAATGTGCTTGTTCTCCTCCTGGATGAGCCTTTGAAAGGCGCTGACCGCAGCGCCGTACCCCATCCGGTCGATGGAGGTTTCGAAAAAGCTTTTGCCCGTATATTCCTGATTCAGGGCGAATTCGAAGATTTTGATCAAATCGGTGTTCCTGGCCATTGAATCGCTCCTTGGTTTCGCTTGCCGGGTATTGTTGGTCGCCCTCCCTGCAGGGGGAGGATTAATATCAGTCTACTATCCAGACCATCCCGAAACAAGCCCTTCGCGCAACACCTTGTTCACTTTTCGGAAAAAACCCGGAGGGAGAAACAGAGATCTTCGGGCGCTCCGGAAACCTGGAGCCCCAAAGAAGTGTTCCAAGAAAATGGAGCCAACGTATTCCGCAAGAGGTGTTCTTGGCACTGGAAAGGGAAAGACATCTGATCTGCCGAGGGGCCGTAACCCCGCATAAAAAAAGCCGCATTCCGGCCAGGAAGGGGGATGACAGCCGGAATGCGGCACGCAAGGAGGGAAGAGAGAAAAGCCGTTCGGTACTCGCCTCGTATATCCTGAACACCTATGCCCCGAAGCCGGCAAGACCGCTGTCTACTCCATAAAAAGCCGGGGCATGGGGTGATTGCCGGAAGACATCTTTTCAGGAAGCGTCCATTCCCCCTTAAAACCCGTAAGGGGAGGGAATCCCGTCCTTAATTCTCTTGATGCATAAGGCATGCCATTGTCGCCCACAAGGCTTTGACACACCAACTTCCGGCAACTACGGATTGACAAGGCGGTCTTCGTGCAAAGTTGGCGCACAGGGTGTATCAAAATGAAACATGTGAACCTGACGGCACTCCAGCCGGGATGACCATCAGCTGTCCTCCTCCATCCAGCGATAGAGGGTTCTTCGGCTGATGCCCAGGATAGCAGCGGCGCGCCTCTTGTTGCCATTCACCTGCTGCAGCACATAGTTGAGGTAGAGTTTCTCCATTTCTTGAATCGAGGGCAGGAACCCCTTGTTTTCCGCGCACTGGGCCCAGAACTCTTCGCCGATCCTCTGTAGACTCTCCGGCGGATACTGATCATTGCCGCGTTGAAGCCGAAAGGGCAAATGGTCCACATCCACCTTGCGCTCGTGACAAAAAGTAACAGCCCGTTCCAGGATGTTCTGCAATTCCCGTATGTTTCCCGGAAAATCGTATTGCTCCAGGGTCTTGAGCGCTTCCTCGCTCAATCCCTCGACCTCCTTCCCCAGCTGGAGGTTGTAGCGATTGACGAAATGTGCGGCCAACAGCTCGATATCCTCCTGTCTTTTCCGGAGCGGAGGGATGCTTATGCTGAATGTCTCCAGCCGATAGTACAGGTCCTCCCGGAACCGCCCCTCCTGGGTCAGCTCTTCCAGATTCTGGTTCGTGGCACAGATGATCCGGACATCCGCCTTGCGCTCCCGATTGCTTCCCACGGGCCTGAAGCTGCCGTCCTGGACCACACGCAGCAGCTTGGATTGCAGGCTCAAGGGCATTTCCCCGATCTCGTCCAGAAGAAGAGTCCCTTCATGGCAGCGCGGAAAAAGGCCGGTCCGCTTCTTGTTCGCTCCGGTGAAGGCCCCTTCTTCATGGCCAAAGAACTCGCTTTCCAGAAGATCCGCCGGGATGCCGGCGCAATTGATTGCCTGAAAGGGACCGTTCTTCCGAGGGCTCAGATCGTGCAGGGCCTTGGCCACAAGCTCCTTGCCGGTTCCGCTCTCACCGTGGACCAGCACTGGGCCGTGCGCCCGGGCAATGTTCTGGATCTGGTCGTAGAGGATCCGCATTTCCCGGCTCCTGCCGATCATCCCCTGGAAATCCTGATGGTGCACGAGCTTTCTGAATCGCGACACTTCCTTGCGCAAGCGCTGGTTCCGGAGCGTTCGCTGCACGCTGAGCCGAAAATGATCCAGATCGAGGGGTTTGGTCAGGAAGTCGTCCGCTCCCGATTTCAGGGCCTCGACAGCCTGGGGGATGCTCCCGAAGGCCGTGATGATGAGAAAACTCGGCTGCATGTACAGCTGTTGGCTCCATCTGAGGAGCTCCATGCCGTCGGCTTCCGGCAGCTTGAGATCGCTCACCACGAGATCCGGCTCCCAGCTCTGGATCAAGGGGAAGGCCTTTTCGGCGCTGTATTCGGTGTGAACCGCGAGTCCCTCATCCTCCAGCTCTTCCGCCAAAAGCTGCTTCAGGCTCTGATCGTCCTCCACAAGGAGGACCCGTTCCTGGATGCCGCTATGTGTCATATTCGGAACCGTCCTCTCTGATTTCCTCCTTTCGTTCAAATTCAGCGGGAAGCTCAACCGTCAGGCAGGCTCCCCCGAGCTGCGAATCGGAGACATGCACCTCCCCGCCGTGATCTCGGACAATGCCGTGCACCACGGACAATCCCAGTCCCGTGCCCTGTCCCGTCTTCTTGGTGGTAAAAAAGGGCTCGAAGAGCTTGGTGCGAATATCTTCGGGGATGCCGCTGCCGTCGTCCTCAACGCGCATCACGATCCATTCCTCGTCCTGCAAAGACCAGCTGAGCACCACCTTGCTCACGCCATCCGCCTGAAGGGCGTTGCGCAACAGATTGGTCAACACCTGTTCAATGCGCATGGGATCCACATAGATGGATGGCCCCGGTTCCGGGCCATCCAGTGTGACAGGTACATCCGAGGGGATCTCCTGCTGCACGAGGGAATACGCGGAGCTGGCTACATGCGCCACAGGCACCCATCGGCGATGCTGCCGGGATGTCCGGCCGAAATCCAGGAGCTGGCGCACGATGCGCTCCATGCGCTGGACCTCGTAGCGGATATCCTGCAGCCCGTCGCGCTGGACGTCGCTCAGGTCCTGACTCCTGAGGCAGCGCTGGGCCTTTCCGTCGATCACAGACAGGGGGGTCCCCAGCTCGTGGGCGACTCCCGAGGCCAGCTGACCGATTGCCGCCATCTTTTCGCTCTGACGGAGCTTTTGTTCCAGATCCTGCTGGGCGTCCCTGCGCTGGGCAATCTCCTTTTCCGCATGGGACATGCTGTCCAGCATGGAATTCAGGGCCCGGCTCAGGGAAGCTATCTCCCTTGGGCCCTGCGTGCTGGCGCGGTGGGAGTGTTCCCCGGATCTGACCCGGGACATGGTTTGGGATATGCCGCTCAAATACCGCCCCACCGACCTGTGGAAGCCGAACAGCACGAGGCCTGCCATAATCGTGCCGGCCAGGGCCAGAAACGCAATCGCCTGAATCTTGACCCGCTGGATGTTATTTCTGATGTCGCTCTTTTTGCGGCTCACCTGGAGCAAGCCGATACTGTCGCCGACCGAATCGTACAGGGGCACGAAATAGGAATACACTTCCCGTCCCCCGAGGCTTTCGTATTGGCCCGTACGCTCGTTTCCCAGAATGATTTCCCGCGCATCGCCCGCTCTCGAGGAGGGGCCCAGGGCCCCGACAGCGGCGATCCGTTCCCCCTGGGTATTATAGACCGAGGCGCCGTAAACCCGGCCAATGCGGAACACCGATTCCAGGGCCTGCCCCAGGCTCCCCACCCGTTCCTTCTCCAGGCTATAGCTGATCGGCTCCCTCACGGCTCGGGCCACGAGCTCCACCTGTTCCTGCATCCGTTCCTCGATCGTGGTTTCCAGAGCCTCCAGCCCCAAATAGGTGAAGACGGCCATGGTCAACAGCAGGGGAATAATAGCCATGCTCACCAGAGCTGTGCGCAAGCTGAATCTGGATATAATCGCTTCCAGCACGATCCCTCCTTTCACGGACAAATAAAGCGTTCTTCTCGACCGAGGCACCATACGGAATGTGTCATTATGACACAATACTGCGCTTTGTCCCCCTACCTCAACGGCAAGGGAAGAAGGCCTCAACTTGGGGGGAAATCATGCGGAGGAAGGAGTGCTCGGGGGTCACCCCTGGCAGGGTCCCCAAAATGGGACAGCCTCCCTGGCTCGTTTCATGCATGATACAGGCCAAAGAGGCTGCTGCTTTCGCCGAAAGGAAAAACCGCTTCGGAAAAATACGTAATCAATCCCGTCAGGCGGCTTCCATCCCTTGGGATTGACTGGCTCTGGGCAGCCATACCGTTATGCGCGAGCCCTGTCCCGGCTCGCTCTCCACCTCGATACGCCCTCCATGCCGGGAGACCGTCTGTCCGGCGATGAACATGCCCAATCCGGTCCCCCGATTGCCCTTGGTGGAAAAAAAGAGGGTGAACATTTTCTCCCGTGTCTCCCTGTCCATCCCCACTCCGTTATCCTCGACAACACAGGCGGCCCATTCCTCGCTCTCGGTCAGGAAATAGAAGCGGATGAAATGTCTCCCGCTCTCCTTGGCCGGATCAGCCAGACAGGCCTCCACAGCGTTGTCCAGGATATTGTGGAGGGCATTCAGTATCTGCTCCGTATCCGCAAAGATCTCCAGGCCCTCTTCCGGGGGCTCATGGTCCAGACGGATGGCGTATCCAGCCGTCTTGGGCTCGATCAGCTCCACCAAGCGCTCATGCAGCTCTCGTGCCGAAACGGGACGGCGTTCCAGCTCCCGCTGCTTGGCGTAGTCCAGGATATCCACCACCATTCCCTTGATTCGGCCCACCAGATGAGACACACGGTGCCACCCCTGCTCCACCTTCGCCTCGTCCCTCTTGGCCAGGCCGGAGCTCACCTTGTACATGGCCCCGTCCAGGGCGGTGAAAAGGTTCTTGATGTTGTGGGATACCGAGCTGAGCAACATGCCCAGATTGGTCAGGTGATCCTGCAGCTGCCGGATTTCGGTGATATTGGTGGACATCTCCATGACCTGGGTCACCTCCGCCTCGCTGTCCCGAAGGGGGGCGGTCCAGATGAGCACGTTCTGCTGCTCTCCGCTTTTGGCTGTGACCACGGTCTCGTATTGGTGCGACTGTCCGTCCTCGAAGGTTTTGAGGACCGGACACTCCGGGCAGGGCTCGGTGCGGTGCTTGTAGATCCTGTAGCAGGATTCCCCGGGCTCGTTTCCGAAGTCCTGCTTGAACTGCCTGTTCATGGCCTGGATCCGCAGGTCCCTGTCCTGAACCGTGATATAACAGGGCACTTCGTCGAAAAGCTGCTGATAGCGCCACTGGGTGGAGAAAAGCTCCTGCTGCAGGTTCTGAACCCGGGTGAGATCCACTCCCACCTCCATGACCATGTCCACACGCCCTTCAGTATCCTGAATGGGCACGGTATGGACCAGAAGCGGAACAATCTCCCCGTGGGCATCCGTGGCGAACTCCCGGCTCTTTTCCGGCTGGTCGGATTGCAAACAGCGCTTCGCCGGACAATCTGTCTCCCCGGCGGCCCCTTTGCCGTAAATGGCCCAGCTCGCATCCCCGAGCCTGTCTCCGAAGCGTTCCCTGAAGGGCTGATTGATCCGCACCACGCGCAGTGACGAGTCATGCAGGCTGATGAGGCAGGGTATCTCCTGGAAGAAGGGACTCTCCCCGTTTTCCAGATCGTCCGCGATCCCGTTCAGGGCAGTGGTCAGCCTGTCCAGCACCTGACCCGCCGCGGCGAGCTTTTCCGCTTCCACCAGCTTGGCGGACTGCTCCCGGACCATCTGCTCCAGTCTCTCGGTATATCCGCGCAGCTGACGCCGCATGGACAGCTTTTCCTCGGCCCGCTTGAGCGCTATGTCCAGCACGTCCTCCTTGATCGGCTTGGTCACGAAATCGCAGGCATCGTGCTTCAGGCTCTGGATGGCCAGCTCCATGTCCCCGTGGCCGGTGATCATGATCACCTCGGTATCCGGGCTCTCCCGCTTGATCCGCTTCAAAAGCTCCACCCCGTCCAGGCCGGGCATCTTGATATCCGCAAGAACGATATCCGGATCGTGCTCCCGATAGATCGCGTACGCGCTGTGCCCGTCCTCCGCAGACAGGACCTCGTATCCCCTGTCCTGCAGGGAGAGACCCAGAACGCGGCGTATGCTCCGCTCGTCGTCCGCGAGCAGGAGCTTGCCGGCCTCTCTATCCAGCGCCATCTCACTCTCCCAGGATATTTTTCAGCACATCCAGGATCTGCTGCGGGGTGAAGGGCTTGTCGATATTGGCGACCGCATCCTTGACCGCGTACTTGTTCCCGGACAAGGCACTCACCACCACGATGGGCACATCATTGAGATTGGGGTCACGGCGAAGATTGCGATAAAACCGTGTACCCCACTCCTTGGACATGTCCAGATCCAAAGTGATCAGGTCCGGCTGCTCCCTCTTGGCCACCTCGAGGCCCTCCTTGCCGTCGTAGGCCTCGCAGGTGACGTATCCCGCATCCTGCAGGATGTCCCGCAAATACTCCACCACTTCCGGCTCGTCGTCGATGCACAGAATCTTCTTGGCCATGGCGGTTATTCCCCCTTAGCAGGGCGTTGAAAATCTTCCAATTGCTGCGTTGTCCGGCACCTATTCAAGTTGACATATGGGCATTTGATTGACTTGTCTTTACAAATAGGTGCCGGATTCAAACTCTCATGGAGGCTAACTACGCTACGAGCTTGCCCGGCACTCACTTTTTTTATGTTTGCTCGTAATATATTGAACT
>JAZKRN010000016.1:0-26941 GCA_036628655.1 Desulfohalobiaceae bacterium
CATCACAAGGCTGAGCTACGGGGCAGGCGGGGTAAACTTCGACCTTGAACTTTTTGAACGCCCTGCCAGATAAGGATTTTTCAACAGGCTGCTAGAGCCTATTGCCTATAATCTCTAGCCTGTCGCCGAAAACATATTAGTGCAGCCTGCCAGGAAACTCGGATTTTGCAAAGAGGTCCCATGCGGCAAAAGGCTACGGCGGAGAATGAACTCCATTCGCAAGTGCCGGACTCGCTCTTTTCCTCGCGCTGGCTCCGCAGGGATGGAGCGGAGCTGCACTATGTGGACGAGGGGCGGGGTTCGCCGGTGCTGATGCTGCACGGCAACCCCACCTGGTCCTTTCTTTATCGCGGTGTGATTCAGCGTCTGCGGAACAGCTTCCGCTGTATCGCCCCGGATCTTCCCGGATTCGGCTATTCCCGGCCCCCTGAGGGATACGGCTATACCCCGCGGGAACACGCCGCGTGGGTGCGGCTGCTCCTCGAGGAGCTGGGCATCCAGCGGTATATTCTGGCAGGGCAGGACTGGGGCGGCCCGATCGGTCTCAGCCCGGCTGTGGAGAGCCCGGAACGGATAGAGGGTCTCGTTCTGGCCAACACCTGGTGCTGGCCGCCGTTTTGGGACACCAGGGCCTTTTCCCTGTTCATGGGCTCTTTTCTGGGAAGGTGGCTCACCAGGCGACACAATGTTTTTCCCCGCTGGATCCTTCCCCTGGGCATGAGCCGGGCCAGCAGGGGAAAAAAGAGTGCGCTGCGGGCCTATATCCGCCCCTTCCGCGATCCGGAAGCGCGACTGGCTGTGCCGGAGCTCGCGAAACACATACGCGGCTCAGCGGATTGGCTCGCCAACCTCGAGGAACGGCTGCCCGTATTGGACCGCGTTCCGATGCGTCTGGTCTGGGGCATGCGTGATCCCATCTTCGGAAGACACGCCTATCTGCAAAGGTGGAGAGCTCATTTTCCCCGAGCCGGACTGGACCGGGTAGAAGGGGCATCACACTATCTGCCCGAGGACGCCCCGGAACGGATGGCACAGGCGGTGCGTTCCGTTGCTTCCACTGCCGGAGATGAGGCGATGCTTTGAAAAAGGCATCACCGGAGGTACCGAATGTTCAGGGACGGTTCGAAAAGGTAGGAGAGACACTTCATGGAGGCCAGAACAAGATCGGGATTTCTCGAGTCCGCGCGCTGTGCGGTTGCCGGAATCGTCCTGATGCTCAAGACCCAGAGGAACGCCCGCATCCACGCCGCAGCGACAGTTGCGGTGCTGGGGCTCGGAGCGTATTTCCCCCTTTCCGCTGGGCAGTGGAATTGGCTCGCGCTGGCGATCGCGCTCGTCTGGATCGCCGAGGCCCTGAATACGGCGATTGAGATCCTTTCCGACGCCCTCGTGCAGGGCCCTGATCCCGCAGTGGGCAGGGCCAAGGACGCGGCAGCAGGAGGAGTTCTCGTGGCTGCCGGCCATGCCGTTGTGGTGGGTATGCTGGTATTCGGCCCCCAACTGATGCGCTTGGCCACCTGAGGGGGACAGGGCCCCTTGCGGGAATTCCGTGGAGAAAGCCTCGCCACGGGGATCAGGAGAACTCCATGCTGGAGATGTAGCGTTCCATGAAGCTGGGGTGCTCGGCTGTGGAAAGGTGGCTGATGCCGGAGATCCGCGATTCCAGGTAGCGCCGATAGGTGATGTCGTTCAGGAGCCAGACGCAGCCGCTCCTGCTGGCGTTACCCGCGAACTCGACCCTGGAACGGGTGCTCGGGGGGATGAGCCCGATCCGTTCCAGGTTCTTGGGGTTGAGGTGATATCCGAACCCTCCGGCGATGATGATCTGCTCCATTTCATCTGCGAAGAGCTCCGCCTCTGACAGCAGGGTGTCTATGCTGCCCCTGATCGCGCCCTTTGAGAGCTGTATTTCCCGGATGTCCGCCTGTGTGAAGTAGACGTTGTCCCCCACTTTTAGGGCGGGCTGTTCCTCCAGGAGCACAAGCCTCTCCTGAAGCGAGGGGCTCACGTCCGGACATTCCTCGGCGGTCTTCATGCGGCCGGTGGGGTCCACGATACCCAGATCCAAAAGACAAGCCAGCAGGTCGACGATCCCGCTGCCACAGATGCCCCTGGCGGGGGTGTCCCCGATTGTGGAGAACTCCAGGTCGTATCCGTCCGTGGAGGCGCTGGAAACCGCGCCGAGTGCGGCGCGCATGCCGCTGTGGAGCGTACTGCCCTCGAAGGCGGGGCCGGCGGCGGTGGAAGCCACGAGCCTGTGGCCCTGATTGTTCACCGCGATCTCCCCGTTGGTGCCCACGTCGATATAAAGGACCCTGGTCCCGTCGTCGAAGAAATCCCCGCTCATGAGCAGGCCGGCTGTGACATCCGTTCCGATGAAGGCGTGAACCACCGGGGGGATGTAGACCCGCGCCGCTGGATTGATCTCCAGGCCGAACCGTGAGACCGGATAGCTCGTGCCGCTTTCGATATCCACCCGGAAGGGGATGACTCCCAGCGGGGAGGGATCGATCCCGGCCGCGAGCTGGAGCATGGTGGTGTTCCCTCCGATCACCACATCCAGGATCTCCTTGGGATCGGACTCCGAGTCCGCGCATGCCTGCCGGATAAGCTGGTTCAACCCCCTGGCCACGGTGTCCTGGAGCCGTTCCAGCCCTTCCTGGGTGGAGCCGTGCCGTATACGGGTAATCACATCGTGCCCGTAGCTGCTCTGGGGATTGAGACTGGAGGCGGTGGCCAGCTCCTCACCGGACACCAGGGACACCATGGTGACCACCATGGTGGTGGTTCCCAGATCCACAGCCAGTCCCTTGGGCTCGGAATTGGGGTGCCAGCCCGGAATGGACACCGGCTCCTGAATTCCGTCGTAATGGAGCCACCAGGTCTCCTCCTCCTGATAGACATGGACCGCGCTGGCTACGCGACCCCAGCTGATGCGCTCCCCCTCCAGGATATGCTGGGCCTGGCGGATCCTGTGGGCGTCCCTGCTGAAGTCCTCCGGCAGACGGACGGTCATGTCCGCGTGCGGATAGACCCTGCAGGAGAGCCTGAGGCCGTCTGCCTCCTGGTCGGAGGAAATCTTGTTGTGCGGAGTGGGGGGAACGTCGTCCGGGCTTTCCACCCAGATGCCGCACTGGCCGCAGATGCCCTCCCCTCCGCAGGGACCCTCGATGTTGATTCCGTTGCGAAGCAGGGTTTCTCGAAGATTTTCTCCGGGCTTGGTCTCGACGTTTTCTTCCAGGGGGTTGACGGTGATGCGAAATCTTTGGGGCATAGGATTGCTCAAGCGGCTGAAGAGGCCTTGGTCAGAGTGATGGATTCCTGCATCTCAAAGGACAGGGATTCTAGTTCGTTGCGGAAGTTCTCCTCGTCGACGTCCGCGGGAATCTGGATCAGGGTGTACATGCGAAAGAGGGAGCATTCGCCGTGCGGGTCCTCCTCCACGCGCGTGTCCATCCGCAGGATGTTCACCCCCCGCTGAGCCAAAAACTGGGAGGTCTTGTAAATAATGCCGGAGCGGTCCTCCCCCCGGATGCGCAGGGCGTAGCAGGGCGTTTCCCCTTGTGCGGCATCCTGCTGCTGGGAGGGGACGGGAAGGATGCGGGTCGCTATCTCCGTTTCCTCCTCCATGGTCCGCAGCTTTTCCTGGAGGGAATCCAGCGCGGTGTCCTCACTGGCGCTGATGTGGAGCATCAGGGTAAAATATTCCGCCAGCAGGGTCATGCAGGAGTTTTCAATGTTGATGCCGGACAGATAGATGTGCTTGGTCAGCTCCGCGACGACTCCCGGACGGTTTCCTCCTACCGCTGAAACGATATATTCCTTGGGCATTGTGCCTCCACGGGGTTTCATGCTTGAACAGGGGGCACCCAATCTTCGAATTGCTGCGTTGTCCGGCACCTATTTGAGGTGACAAAAGGGCGTCTGATTGACTTGGCTTCACAAATAGGTGCCGGATTCAAACTCTCATGGAGGCTGATTACGCCCCAGTGAAACAAAAGAAGGTTTCACCCCAGTAGCATCACAAGGCTGAGCTACGGGGCAGGCGGGGTAAACTACGAGCTTGAAATTATTGAACGCCCTGCCTGATAAGGACTTTTTCAACAGGCTGTTAACCTGTTCAACTTACCCGACTTCCGCCTTGTCCAGGACCTCCTGGATCCTGTCCTGGACGTCGCTGGAAAGCTCCTTCCGCCGCGAGGGTTCCTCCAGGATCTTCAGGGTGCGCTCCCTGATTCTGCCGCGCATCGTTTGCGCCCCTTCGGATTTCCAGGTTTCATAGTCGCGCCGTTCCATGAGCTCCGGCTTCCAGTGCTCCCGGAACATCTTCTTGGTAAAGTCCGTCCCTTGATAGCTTCCACCGGGACCCACTTTATGGATCTCGTCCAGACCGAGTGTCCGGTCGTCCACTGAAACTCCCCGGATGATCCGTCTCCCCATGCCCAGGACCTCGTTGGCGAGAACAAGCTGAAAGATGGAGCCGGTCATGCCGGATTCCAGAAATCCCACGTCGTGCACCAGGTTGGCACCGGAGAGGAGGGCGGAGTGCAGGGAGAAAGTGGATTCCATTGCCGACTGGGTATCGGTGATCTTGGCGTCGCTGCAGCCCCCGGCCACAAAAACGGGAAGCTCCAGGTAGTCCGCGAGCTCGGTGAGGCCCAGGCTCAGAACGCTCAGCTCCGGAGCGCCATAGGTGAAGATCATGCGCCGCATGTCCAGGATGGACTGGGTTCCGCCGATGATGATACACGATCCGGGCTGCCGGATCTGGGAGAGGACCACGCCAATGAGGGATTCGGCGAGCGTGACCACCAGATGGGCCGAGTGGGTCGCGGGCACGGTCGCACCGCTTGTGTTGGCCGGGGCAAAAATCTGGGGGATGCCGTGCTGGGCGCAGTACAGGAGCTTGTCCGCAGCGTTGTAGTCACACATTAGCGGGGAGAGCGGTTCGTTGTAGAAGAAGTAGATGGGCCTGTGGCGCAGCTCTTCCTTGCCGCCCGCGACCGCGCTCGCGATCTCGTGGATGTATCTGCAGTGCTTTCTGGAATAGCACCAGGCAATAACCGGTTTGCTGCTCTCCTGGACCAGCTCGGCGAATTCGTAGACTTCCTCCAGCCCGTCCGGGACGTCGGAGATCGAGCCCAGGGACATGACGAAGTCGATTTCCGGCAGGGCGTCGCAGACACGGGCCACATGTGTCGCGTCCTGGCGCAGGTAGCGGCGCCGTTCCCGCGTGTACGGATCAACGAAATAGGGGGAGGTGGGGCCCGGACCGAAATAGCTCCTGTAGGGCTCGATATGCACACGTCCCTTGCGATCCCAGCGATGGACCGTGGTGACCGGAGGCACTGTTTGCAGGCAGCGCTTGACGAGCTGTGAGGGGATGTAGACCCGTTTGTCCCGCACACTGCAACCCTGCTCCCGCAGAAGGTTTCTGGCCTGCTCGTGGTGGATCTCAGCTCCGGTGTACTGGAGGACTTCCAGGGTTTCGCTGTAGATCAGGGATTTCTTTTTCTCCGAGAGATAGGAGAACTGGACAGCGGGATCATGGGAAAGGGTCTGTCGCTTCATAATCGGATCCGGTGGGTTAGCGTTCAGGGAGCCGAAGGCTAAAACCCCATACGCTGTTGCTTACTCAACTGTCTCGAACAAATTATCTTTTCGGGGTGATTCGGTCAACAGCTTTTCCAGAGATGAGCCTCCGATCGGGTCCCTGTATAAGCACCTGTCCGGCAACCTCGCCCGAGGATAGGTGTATTCATGGCAGGGCAGCTGTTCCCGAGCTCGCGGCTTTTTGGGGGATCGATTGCGAATAGCGGCCCGGATTTGGGCCGAATCAGCTCGGAGAATGCCCTCCAGAGGTGCCTTCCGGATGCAGTGCCATATTTTTCGAAGCGTAGAATTCCCTGGGGCGCAACTCCTCGGAATCCGAGTATCCCGATCGCACCAGGAAGGCCCGAATTTCGGTGCACAGGTCGCAGGCATTCAAACACGCCGTTTTGCGGGTCGTATAACCCCAGTGGCGTTTTGCTAGCTCCATGAGGTCGGCCACGCCGTTTTGAAGGAGCGTGGTGAGCAGGGGATACTTCCCTTGGGGCAGGGGATGGCCCAGATCCCGCATGTCTATGGCCAGCCCGGAACAAAGACCGGGGATATAGCTTTCGTAGAGATCGATATGAAAGTGGCCCGTGCTCAGGAGCTCCCTGCTGCAGCCCGGCTTTCCGCAAGGAGCTCCTCGGGGCTCTTCCCCGGCAGATAGGGCCGAAAGGTTTCCAGGGCGCGGCCGCCGAAATGGATCCAGTAGCGCCGGAGGACCTGGAGCGGATAGTCCTCGCCGAAGCGTTCCCGGTATTCCTGGAGGGAATGGGGCCGCTCCCGATCGAATTCGGCCAGATCCCACCAGAAATCCGCAACCCAGGGGATAACCCCGACACCGGCTTTCCTGGCCGCTTCCAGGGCTCCGTCGATCCGGTCCGCGGGAATGCGCTCGTTGTGGAAGGGACTGATGGACAAAAGCAGGGTGTGCAGCCCCTGTTCCCGCAAGTCTCTCAGCATGGCTGCTGCGGATTCTTCATCCCGGAACCAGGAAGCGTTGGTCTCCACATAATCCAGCCCCATTCCCGTCCTTCGCATCCGTTCGAGCACGCGGGAAAGCTCTCCCGGCTGCAGCAGGGGCTCGCCCCCGCCGATATGCATCGAGCCGCATCACATGGCGCGCACTGTTCGAAAGACGTCTTCCGCAGTGTCCGGGTCGATGGAGTCCGTGCTGCGGGAAGGGCTGCAATTGTACAAGCAGTGACCGCAGCGGGAAGGGCAGTGATAGTTGGTGATCAGGCCGCCTGAGTTGAGTCGTTTGATTCGGAATCGGTCCATTGGCTCTCAATCCTGTTGGGGGTGTCAGTGCGTTAAAAATCTTCCAATTGCTTCGTTGTCCGGCACCTATTTGTGAAGCAAAGTCAATCAGACGCCCTTTTGTCTTCTCAAATAGGTGCCGGATTCAAACTCGCATGGAGGCTAACTACGCCCCAGTGAAACAAAAGAAGGTTTCACCCCGGTAGCATCACAAGGCTGAGCTACGGGGCAGGCGGGGTAAACGACGACCTTGCCCGGCACTCACTTTTTTTATGTTTGCTCGTAATATATTGAACTTCGGGGGAAAAAGTGAGTGCCGGGTCGCGCCTTGCACTTGGAATTTTTAAACGCACTGCCTGATAAGGATTTTGATAATAGTCTGGTATGGGAACGTTTGCCGCGGGGCTGTGCGCAAAAAAGCATCCTTTCCGTGCAGCTGGGAATCCTTTTAGCACCGCAGACGGCAACAGCCAAACAGACGGTGATTTCCCCCGAAGATCAGGGCGAAGGGGGTCTCAATCACGGACTGAACAGCGCCTCCCCTGTTGCAATTAAGCTCTGCATATTTCATCATACAAGGTACGGTGATGAAAAAAGACTGCGGGCATCGCGCCCTGCCAGTCTTTGGGCCTGAGCTCTCTCCTTCGCCCGGGAGGAGGAACTTCCGCAACACTGCTCACGAATTCGTGCTCCTCGGCCCGGGCGAGCGAAGAGCGGACCGGCCCTCGGGCAACCTCAATCGGACAAGGAGACAGACCATGGTCAAACGCTCGGCAAGCATCCTCTTGATGGCGGTCCTTGCGGTTTTTGCTCTGAGCACCGCCGCTCAGGCGCATTGCGAGATCCCGTGTGGGATCTACGACGATTCCATGCGCATCGACATGCTCAGGGAGCACGCGACCACCATGGAAAAGGCCATGAAGAGGATCAAGAAACTGAATCCGCAGAATGCAAAGGAGAACAACCAGCTTGTGCGCTGGATCTCCAACAAGGAGGAGCACGCGGAAAAGTTCCAGGAAATCGTGAATCAGTATTTCCTGACCCAGCGAATCCATCTCAATACGGAAAAGTACACCAAGAAGGTCACGCTGCTGCATCATATGCTCGTCTATGCCATGCGGTGCAAGCAGTCCCTGGATATGGACAACATCAAAAAGCTCAGATCCCTGATCGATTCCTTCGAGGAAGTCTACTTCGAGGGCGACGAGTAGCCTGGGCATGCCTGCTCCGTGTGAATTCCGGCCGTGTCTGTCGCGCAGGGGCCTGCCCGGAACGCTAACTGAGGTGTATTGTCCGGAGAGCCTATGGAACTCACAGCCAAGGATGTGATGCGGACCGACTACCATGTTCTCGCACCGGATATGCCGCTCTCCGAGGCGATCTCCCTCTTCCGCTGGGCGAGCCTGGAGGAGTCCAGACGGGTCTTTGGCATGGCCGTGGTGGACAACAGCGGCAGGCTGGCCGGAATGCTTTCCATGTACGACATCCTGCTCTATGTACGACCCAAGCACATCCGGGTCTGGGGCGAGATGGAGGAGGAGTTGCCGGAGGGCCTCTTCGACGCCTCTCTAGAGCGTCTGCGGAGCCTCTGGGTGGAGGACCTCATGACCCCGGATGTGCTCATTATCGCTCCGGAAACGCACATCCTGCGCATCATCGACATCATGATCAAAAAACATGTCCGCAGAATTCCAGTCGTCCGGGAAGAGCGTATCCTGGGCGTGGTTTACATCTCCGACGTCTTCTACCACGTGTTGCAGCGATTCCTCTAGCCGCGTCCCTGCACTGACAAGCCGGGCCACTCAAAAAAAGGGCAGGCCATGACCGCAAGCAACGGGAATGTTCTCAGCTCTGTCACCGTCGCCGAGGCAATGCGCAGACAAGTCGTGCGCTGCGATCCCGAAGAGAGCATCGCCCGCTGCATTGCGCGCATGGTCAAGTACAAAACCGGGGCGGTACTGGTGGAAGAAGAAGGCGGAGCATGCCTTGGCGTGGTCTCCAAGACCGATGTGGCGGGCATGTACTATGTGGGAGTGGAGTTGGACACCCGTCTGGGGGATATTGCCGGGGGCGAGCCCCTCTGTTGCCACCCCGGGGACATGCTGGAGACCGCGCTGGCCACAATGCTGGACCGCGGCATACGACGCGTTTACGTGCACGATGGGGAAAGGATTACGGGAGTGGTGGGGTATGCGGATATCGTAGGAGCCATGTACCACTTCTGCATTCAGTGCCGGCGCAATCTCTACAGCTCGGGCAAGCTAAGGCCCGAGGCCGAAGGCTGGCTGACCGCCCAGGATGTCATGCATCCGTATGTCATGGGGTGCTCTGCCTCGGATGTGCTCCAGCACGCGCTGGAAACGCTGCTCGAGGGCAGGATCGGGGCTTTGGCCGTATTCGACGACTCGGGGCAAAAGCCTGTGGGCGTTCTGTCCATGTCCGATGCGGTTGTGGCCTATAGGCACGGAGTGGATCAGGGAATCAGCGTGGAAAGGGTCATGTCCGCTCCGGTTCTGACCTGCGAGAAGAGCGACAGTCTGACCGCTACTCTGCGAACCATAATCTATGCGGATGTTCAGCGCATCTTCGTCTACGATACGCGTTTGGATAATCTGGCCGGGGTTCTCTCCCTCACGGATGCCGCACGTGTTCGCTCAGGGGCCTGCAAGGCCTGTAGGGTCGCCAGCAGACTGTAGGCTCCCTATAAGGGGGCACTCTGCAAACCCTTCCGGGTGTGACGCATCTCAGGCGGGTTCGACAAACTTGATGCCGTAGCGATAGGTTCCGGAGTCCAGGTCGTGGATGTTGCGGCTCCAAACCACCCGCCCCTTGAAGCGCTTGGACTGGGGCAGCTCCGAGGACTGGGCCACCTCGATGTTCACCTGGGTCATGACGTTGAGCGGCACATCCGTGGCTAAACCCATCCCCCCTCTGCTGAAGTTGAATATCTTGCCCGCATAGGCACGCGCCCCGTTCCCGGGAGTGAGGGTAATGATGCCTGTGGCATTCTTGCGGGAAAATTTCCGCTGTTCCTCAGGCTGGAAATCAACGTAAGCATTCATACAAAATCCCTTGCATTGGTTTTGCGGTTTATGCTCTTCCCCTTACCCTTTTCCTCATAGCGATCATTTGCGATTTTGTGTTTAAATATGGAGAATGCTCCTCTCTTTTGCGAGACCTCGGAAAACTTCGGCTATAAGAAGCATGGATCGAGTGGAAAAGGTTCGCGTGTGGCTGGAGATCAGACGGAGACAAGCTGAATAGTCGGCGAGCGGGTGAAGCAGCGTGAAATTATACAAATACGTATAAATGTATTATCTCCCATCAACGCCAAGAGGTCAACCTCGGATAGCCGATTTTTTGGGATGCGCGCACCCTCAATATGGGAACATACGGAGAGACCCGCTTATCCGCATTTTCGCGAATAAACTCCGTCAGAAGCCGGAGGACCCGATCCGGCGCTTCCTCCATGAGGAAGATTCCGCCTCCGGCAAAAGGATGAGCTCCGAGCCCGGCATGACCGCGGCGAGTTTGCGGGCATACACCACGGAGTGCCATTTGTCGTTTCCACCCTGTGGATCCGCATCTGTTTCTGAGTGTTTCTCTTTTACGACAATTGAAACGTGACAAGACACGAGCCTGTTGCCGACCTCTCGGATGTTGCGGCTGGAGTAGCGGCGGACCTGATGTCGGAAGAAGCTCGGCTGGCCTAGTAGCCTCGGGACCGTTTCCAGATAGACTGCAAAACCTCTCCCTCCATGAACGCCTTGTTTCGGACCGACATCTTGAGTTGTCTGGTCATGCGCTGCCCATGCTGCTCCCGGGGCGCGAGCATCGGGGAATCCACTCCGTTGGCAATGATGTGCTCCCAGGTGGGCGAAGCCCGGGAGTCGGAGCTCTCCGTGTCTCTCAGAGTGAGACTGCGGATTCGCTCGGAAACAGAGCGTGGCGCGTGCCAATGACCCAGCCGATATCGTGCGCCACGATGTGGGCCCTGGAAAGCTCCGAATGATCTCTAGCCGTGATGCCGAGTTGACGCTGTCTGTGTTTTTGGTCAACTTAGAGAATAGGGTTTTCTTCAATTGAGCAAAATGGTTGCGGCGTATCCTGGGTGAACCAGTCTTTCGCAATCAGGACCCAGAGCACTCGCGGCATCTCCCGCGCAAGAGGCGGGGCAAACGGCCTGAGACACCTCCGAAGGCAGCCTGTTCGACCCTCTACAGCTTACCCGGGGCGGGCCGGCGTCCCATCTTCCGCTGTAATTCCTCACGGGCGATGATGGTGCTGCAATGACGGACAACGCATTCTCCCACACAGAAGGAAACGGTGCGGGAAAGACCCCGGAACCGATATTCAGGTTGCGCAGCGACGAAGATGGAATTGTTGTGCTGGACATGGAGGGATCCTGGACCATGAGCCATACAGTGTTTCCCCAGGTGGTCCGGGAGTTGGACGATTTTTGCCGGAAGAACAGGGTGGAGCGGTTGCAGTTCGATACCGTGAAACTCTTTGCCTGGGATAGCCGACTTATAACCGTTTTGCTCCGCTTGGAGGAGGCCTGTCACCAAAGAGGGATTGTCTTCGATCTGACCGGACTTCCGGTCGGAGTGATGCGTCTCGTGGATCTGGCCACAGCCAGGCCGCCGTCGGAGAAGGTCGGCCAAACGCAGGAAAGCGGCTTTGTCGTCGAGGTGGTGGGGCGCGGCGTTTTCGCCCTGCTCAGGGACGCAGTCGATTTCCTCGACTTTCTGGGCCGGTCCACGAGGGCCTCGCTCAGGTTCCTCTTCGGCCTGAGCGCTTTCCGCAAGAAGGATCTGTGGGTCCTCATACGTGAGTGCGGCGTCCAGGCCCTGCACATCGTCGCCCTGGTCAATCTCCTGGTCGGGCTCATCCTGGCTTTTGTCGGAGCCGTTCAGCTGCAGCAGTTCGGGGCGCAGATCTATGTGGCCAATCTGGTCACCATATCCATGACCCGGGAAATGGCGCCCATCATGACCGGCATCATCATGGCGGGCCGGACCGGGGCGGCCTATGCCGCCCATTTGGGAACCATGGTCGTCAACGAGGAGATCGATGCCCTGCACACACTGGGGCTGTCCCCAGTGGAGTTCCTGGTTGTGCCCAGGGTCATGGCCCTGATCTTCATGATGCCCCTGTTGTGCCTATATGCCGATTTCATGGGAATATTCGGTGGAATGGCCGTTGCCGTGGGCATGCTCGACCTTCCCTTCAGACAGTTCCTGGATCAGGCCGGGATCGCCTTCAGCTTTACCAATCTGGGACTCGGGCTGTTCAAGAGCGTTCTGTTCGGATTTTTGGTGGCCATGTCCGGATGCTTCCGCGGATTGCGATCGGACCGGAGCGCCGCAGCTGTGGGGATAGCGGCGACTTCCGCGGTGGTCATGGCCACCGTGGCCATTATTGCCACTGACGGTGTTGTAGCCGTGCTCTGCAATATTCTGGGAATATAGGCCCAGAGATATTGGTCCCTGAGGGGACCACGCCCGCGGGCCTATGGACAAATGGCTTGTCCCCCTCGTCGAGGTGAGCAATGATCGAAGCATTGGACATGCCGCAGAAAGGCTCCTCGATACACCTGAGTGTCGAGGAACTGTATGTGCGCTTCGGAATGCAGGCGGTTTTGGAGGGGGTGACCTTTCAGATCAGGCGGGGCGAGGTGTTCGCGGTCATGGGCGAGAGCGGCAGCGGGAAGTCCACGCTTCTCAAGTCCCTGATCGGCCTGGTTGAGCCGAACAGCGGCGAGGTCCTGTTCGACGGAGTCAGTTTCTGGCGGGCTTCCAATGATGTCCGGCAGGCGATCATGCGCCGTTCCGGAGTCCTCTATCAGCGGGGAGCCCTCTGGAGCTCCATGACCCTGGCCGAAAACGTGGCCCTGCCCCTGGAACAGTTCACCGAGCTTTCCGGCAGGGATATCCGGGAGCTTGTTTCCCTCAAGCTGGCCCTGGTGGGGCTCACCGGAGCGGATGACGCCTATCCCTCGGAGCTGAGCGGAGGGATGCTCAAGCGTGCCGGATTGGCCAGGGCCATGGCCCTGGACCCGGAAATCCTCTTTTTCGACGAGCCCTCCGCGGGCCTGGATCCGGTCAATGCCAAGCTCCTGGACGATCTTATCCTGGAGCTCTGCGACAGCCTGGGCACGACAGTGGTTGTGGTGACCCACGAGCTGGACAGCATCTATGCCATCGCGGACGACACCATTTTTCTGGACGGGAGGGAGAAGAACATCATCGACAGGGGCAGCCCCAGGAGTCTGTTGCAGACGAGCCTCGACACCCGGGTCAGGGCCTTTTTGACCCGAGGGGGGGAACGGACAAAAGGTGAATTATGAAAAGGCGAACAGCCAGCATTCTCGTCGGCTCCTTCGTGATCGGGGGATTGGTCATTGCCGCATTGTTCGTGGTCTTTCTGGCCCAGTCCGATTTCTGGGTCAAGAGAACCACGTTTGTCCTCAATTTCGAGAACTCCGTGAGCGGCTTGAGCGAAGGCGCTCCGGTCCAGTTCCAGGGAGTTCGCGTGGGGAGGGTGATGGATATCCGCGTGGTGACCGACCCCAAAAAAATGACGGTCTACATGCCGGTCTTCATCCAGATAGATCCGCGGCGTATCAATTGGAAGGGGAAAAAGATTCAGGTCGAGGAGCTCTTTGACGAGCTGATCAATCGGGGATTGCGAGCCAGGATCCGGGTTATGAGCTATATTACCGGACAGCGCATGATCGAGCTCGACTTCATGCCGGATACGCCTCCGGAGCTGGCCCGGCGGGACCTGGACCATCCGGAGATACCCACGGTACCATCCACCATGCAGGAAATTTCCGACACTGTGGACGAGCTTCCCCTCGAGAAGCTGTTGATCAAGCTCACCTCTGCTGTGGAAGGTATTGAGGAAACCGTGAATTCGCCCCGGATCTCCGAGAGCTTGCGAGCCATGAACCGGACCATGCAGTCTGCCAGGAAGCTGGTCTCCGGTCTCGAGGAGGATGTTCCGGGCCTGGCGGAGCAGATGAACGCCACGCTGGGCGAGGCCCGGGGGATGATGCAGCGCAACGACAAACGGCTGAAAGAGCTCCTGCGCGAGCTGGAGCAGGCGAGCCTCGCGGCGGAAAAGGCCTTTCATCAAATGGAGGGGACCCTGTCCCTGGAGCAGGGAGCCAGTAAAGAACTGGCCTCGAATTTGAATGAGGCCCTGGAAGCGGCCCGTTCCACTCTGCAGCAGGCAGAGGCCTCCCTGGCAGTCGTGGAGGACGTGGCAGGAGACCCCGAGCTTCGAGGGGAGGTCGAGACTACGCTCAAGGACCTTTCCTCAGCTGCACGTTCCATCCGGTCCCTGGCCCGCTACCTGGAGCGGAATCCAGACGCGGTCTGGCGGGGCAAGAGCGGGCGATGAGCCCGGCACGGCGAAAGCACCCCTTTTCGCAGGACCGCGAGTCCCATTTTCATTCCGGGTTTTATGCCTAACACGTGGGAATGCATTTGAAGCAAAACCTCGGAGAAGTGCCATGAACCGTGCCTTCCCTATCCGCATCATCGTCCTGTACATCGTGATGGGCGCGTTCCTGGCCGGATGCACGGCCTCCAAGCCGACCTCCTACTATATCCTGACTGAAAAAGCCCTGAAAAACGGAACCGCAACCAATGAACGGGACATAGCTTGTCCCGGTGTGGAGCTTGGGCAGGTTTCATTCCCCCAATACCTGGACGGCGCGAATATCATGACCCGCGTGGGGCCCAATCGGCTGAGACTTAGCGAGCTCCATCACTGGGCCGGGCCCTTGAAGGAGAATTTTGCCCGTGTCCTGGCGGGCAATCTGGATTCCCGTCTCTGCGGCGAGAACGGCGGTGTCGTTTCCAGAGATTCGAGATCGGGAAAAAAGTATCGGCTTCGCGTAAATGTGCTCCGTTTCGAACCTTTCAGACGAAAGCGTGTTCGTCTCCGCGCACGCTGGAGCGTTGTGAACACGAAAAACGGTGAAGCCGTCTGCACGCGGCTTTCCTCTCACAAGCATTCCATTGCGGGCACGGAGCACCAGGACGTCGCCGCGGCCATGAGCCAAGCCGTTGGCTCGCTGAGCGCGGATATCGCAAAATGTCTTCTGCGGATCGCGCCGAAAGGCCGCGATGGGTGAGCAGGAGGGAAACAGGCTCTTTCGTGAGGGGGACCCGGAGAGTGCATCTCACTGAAAAAGCCTCAACGAAGCGGGAAGCCGCTTCGTTGAGGCTCAGCAGGGCGTCAAAAGCTCACCCTTCACCCCGGAAACTGCCTCCTGGGAGAAGAAAGGAGGTTTCACCAGGGACTCTGTGTGAGAGCTCTTATGCGCCTTCCCCGTGCAATAAAACGTCCTGCTTGAGGAAAACTGTTTGCAAGCATTTTAGCAGGCCGTTGAAAATCTTCCAATTGCGGCGTTGCTTCAAAAAATTCAAAATCTCACGTAGGCTAACTACGCTACGACCTTGAACTTTTTTCGCGCCTTGCACTTGAAATTTTTCAACGGCCTGCCCGAAATGGACTTTTTCAACAGGCTGTTAGGCCAGGATGTTCCGCAGGGCTTTTCCGGGGTTGAACTTGACCACATTCTTGGCGGGAATTTTCATCACCTCTCCGGTCTGCGGGTTTCTCCCCCTCTTGGCCTTCTGCTCCTTGACCTGAAAGGTCCCGAAGCCGGTCAGGGTGACCTTGCTTCCAGAGCTCAGCTCCTGGGAGAGGCTCTCCAGCAGCGCGTCCACCGCCTCCTTGGCCTTGGTCTTGCTCAGGCTGGTTTCCTGAGCGATGTCCTCAACGAGATCGGTTTTGCTTTTGCCTGCCATACATGCCTCCTTGGTTTATCCCTTTGGGTGTTCTCCACAGTTTTTGGGCACAATCGTTTCAGGTCTGGAGGGATTGAAGCTCACAAAGGATAATGATTTTCAAGAGCGACAAAACATCGCGTCCTATTTTTTAGAACTTCCGCAGCTTTCAGTGTAAATAACGCTTGAAAAAAAATATTGCAATTCATTCCGGGTAGATCGTTTGTTCTTGTAAGGCTCACATATGGTGTGAAGAATTTAACTCGATTTTTATAGCTGATCAGGGTTTCTTTGTCACTAGGGGGACGAGAATTTTTTTCTAGAGTATTTTAGTAGAGAATCTCGAAAAAATGGGGAGGGGAGAGATGGAAAGGGGCTTAAGCAAAGTTCTTGAGGGATTGCCGAAATTTTTCCTCCGGAATTGCGGGGCTGTAAGAGTATCCCTGATCTGAGTCGCCTCAGATGTCTCGAAGGTTCTGCAATTTTTTGTCTCCGTCCTTTCTGCTGTCACGCTGATGTCCAGGCTGTTTCCCAGGAAGACGATGGCCTTGATCACTTCCCGGTCCTTATGTCCGATGCAGGGACCACTTCTGGAAAAGCCCGTGTTCTCCCGACAAAAACGGGATTGATCTGGTCCAGGGCCCTTCATGGAAGCACGGACCTCTGTGTGGACAGGAACCGCCAGGCAGAAGCTGGGCCTGCGGAACCCCCGAGCAGGATGTTTTCCAGGCTCGGAGCTTCCCTGTTCCAGGACGGATTGCCGCCAGGGGACGAAATCGGGATCGTGAAAAACGTGCTGAAATATCCGGAGTTCTTCCGAGCGTATGGCCCTGCATTCGCGCACGAGGATTCAAAGCCCGGATAAACAGGCCCTGTCGCGCAATCGTGCAGGAAGTCCGGGGCTTCACTTACAAGTGAAAATATAATATATGCAACATAGAATCGGTGATCCTTCAAATACCTTGTAGCGCAAAGCTTTTTGAATGGAATGAATGTATCGGGAGAGAAAACGGGGAGAGGCTTCGCCTCAGGGCCGACTCCCGCGCCCGATACGCGGGAAAAGGGAGGAAGGCACGATGAAAGCGTCGCGAGCCGCATTTTTTTTCACGGCACTCGCCGTCCTTCTGGTCTCCGTGTCCGTTTGCGCGCAGGATGCGGACTGGGCGCAGCAGAGGCGCCGCATGGTGCAGAGGCAGATCGAGGGGAGAGGCATAGACGATCCCCATGTGCTGCGGGCCATGGAGAAAGTGCGCAGGCACCTCTTCGTGCCCGAGGGGTTCCGCAGCGCCGCGTACGATGACCGGCCGCTGCCCATCGGTCAGGGCCAGACCATTTCCCAGCCCTATATTGTGGCCCTGATGACCGAGCTGGCGGAAGTGAGATCCGGAGACAGGGTGCTGGAAGTGGGCACTGGGTCGGGATATCAGGCCGCCGTTCTGGCCGAGCTTGCCGAGAGTGTCTATACCGTGGAGATTGTTGAGGAGCTTGCCAAGACCGCGAGAAACAGGCTGGACAAGCTCGGGTACGACAATGTCCATGTACGCATGGGGGACGGATTCCGGGGATGGCCTGAACACGCCCCCTTCGACGCCGTCGTGGTGACCGCCGCGCCTCCGGAAATCCCCGGGCCCCTGAAGGAACAGCTGGCTCCGGGCGGTCGTCTGGTCATTCCCGTGGGGAAAGGCTGGCAGGAGCTCAAGGTAGTGGAGAAAGCCGCGGACGGAACCCTGAAAAAAACTACAGTCATTCCGGTGCAGTTCGTGCCCATGACCGGCCCCGGAGTGGAGAAGATGAAAAACGATTCTTCCCGTTAGCGCTGAGTCAGGGTCGCAAAGCACATCGTTGTGGGGGAAAAGAAAAAGGGCAGTCGCTCCAGGGATGCCTCTTTTTGAGAGCCGTAAACCCGTAACTGGTCCTTTCTGGTTTGTGACTTGGGGCTGGTGCTCGATTCATCGCGATTGATAAGCCGTCCCCAGGGTATTGGTTACATGGACATCGGGGAGCTTGAACCGGAAATCGCGCCAATCAGCTCTTCACGATATCCAAAAAGCTGAGCCTCGTGATGCAACATAAGTTTGTATGTGCCAATCTCTATCCTCCCTTGCCGGAATAAACTGGGCTTTTCCAGAATATTCATTCGGAATGATAGAAATTTGTTCTTGCATACATTCAACATATTGAGTTATAAGGTAATGTATTCCTGTTAATTCGAAAAACAGAAGGGGGGACAGACATGCTCAGAAAATTTCTCGCAACAACCTTGGCACTGGCTCTGGTCGTATGCTTTGCCATGCCCCAGCAATCCGCGGATGCTGCTGAACGACGCTTCGTCTCCATCGCAGCGGGCTGGGTGACCGGCGCCTATTACCCCATGGCGGGCGCTATTTCCAGGGTCGCCTTCAACAACCTCAAGGACGAAAACATCAAGGTGACCGCGGAATCCTCCGGCGCCTCCGTGGCCAACGCCAACCTCATCGCCTCGGCGAACACGGACTTCGCCATCCTGCAGAACGACATCGCCTTCCACGCCTACAACGGCAAGGAGGGCATGTTCGACGAGAAGGTCGAGAATCTGCGCGGTGTCGCCGTTCTCTATCCCGAGCACATCCAGTGCATCGTGCGCGACGGCTCCGGGATCGATTCCGTGGCGGACCTCAAGGGCAAGCGGGTCGCAGTGGGGCCCGTCGGCTCCGGCACCACGGAGAACGTGAAGCAGATCATCAGCGCCTGGGACATGACCCTGGACGACTTCAAGGCTGAGCAGCTTCAGGCCCGCCAGGCCTCGAACTACCTCAAGGACGGCAGGCTGGACGCCGCCTTCTTCACAGTGGCCGTGGGCGCCGCGGCGATCAAGGACATCGCCACAGTGATTGATATCGAGGTTCTGGATATCACTGGCCCCAACGCCCAGAAGCTCCTGGAGGAAGTGCCCTTCTACACCCAGCAGCCCGTTCCCGCCGGAAGCTATCCCGGCCAGGACGAGGATGCCAAGACCGTTTCGGTCATGGCCATTCTCGCCGCCAGGGCCGATCTGGACCAGGATATCGTGTACAAGATCATGAAGGCCATGTATGAAAACATCGATAAGATCCACAGCGCGCACTCCAAGTTCAAGAATGTTTCCACGGACGTGGCCATGGACGGCATGACCATTCCCCTGCATCCCGGAGCCGAGAAATACCTCAAGGAAGTCGGGGTCGTGGACTAAACCCGAGCAATCAAGGCATTGGGACAAGATCGGGGGCAAATTGCTGTACAGGCGGTTTGCCCCCGTTGTGTTTTATTGGTTGACGCCTTGCGCAATAAGAGGCAAAAACGAGCGGCGAGTTTTGAATCCTTTGAGCGCGCACTTTCGCTCGGATTACTTTGAAGCGCGTTGAGGGGGGGTCAATCAAGAAAGCGAGTTGCTATCCGGAAAGGTCTTTTTTTCCGGATGAAAAGGAGCTATGTGGAGAAGGCCTTTGAGCCGTTTGGGGAACTTTTCCGGGAGATGGCAGATCTGAACCCGCATCTGGAAACAGCGAGCACGGAGCAGCCATGAGCGCCGAGCAGAACCAGCCTCAAGTGACAGGGTCCGAGGCCCCAAAGGAAGCGATGGCCCAGGAGAGGCAGCCCACCGGATGGATAGCCATGCTGATCCTCAAGGCGGTGGCTATTTCCATGTCCCTGTTTCAGCTCTACACCGGATTCTTCGGCTCCCTTTCCGGAGCCAAGCAGCTCTCCGTTCACCTCGCCTTTGCCATGGTCCTCTGCTTCCTTTTCTTCCCCCGATCCAAAAAGGCTCCCAGGGACAGGGTCGCGGTGGAGGACGTCTTTCTGGCGATTCTCGCCTGCGCGGCCTCCCTGTATGTGTTTGTCAACTACGAGCACGTGGTCTATTCCGTGGGCAACGCCAAGCTTTACGACCTGCTGATCGGCGGCGCCCTCATCCTGCTCATCCTGGAGGGGACACGGAGAAGCATTTCGCCTATGCTTCCCATCATCACCATCGCCTTTCTGCTCTACGCCTATCTGGGGCCCTACATCCCCGGGGCCCTGGCCCACAGGGGCTTCGACGTGGGCCGGATCATCGACCACGTCTTCATGTCCAGCGAGGGGCTCTGGGGCGTTCCCCTGCGCGTCTCCGCCACCTTCGTCTTTCTCTTCGTCCTCTTCGGCGCCTTTCTGGAAAGGATGGGGGCCGGAGACTATCTGATCAACCTCTCCTTCGCCGCCATGGGACGCTTCCGCGGCGGACCGGCCAAGGCGTCGGTCGTCGCCTCCGGGGCCATGGGCTCCATTTCCGGCTCCTCCATCGCCAACACGGTGACCACCGGCTCCATGACCATCCCCCTGATGAAAAAGATCGGGTTCAAGTCGCACACCGCGGGAGCCATCGAGGTGGCCGCCTCCACCAACGGCCAGCTCATGCCCCCCATCATGGGGGCCGCGGCCTTCATCATGGCCGAAATGATTGGGGTGCCCTATTTCGAGATCGTCAAGGCCGCGGCGATTCCCGCGCTTCTGTCCTACACGGCCATCTTCTCCATTGTCCATCTCGAGGCGCTCAAAGAGGGCATCCAGGCCATGAAGAAGGAGGATATACCGGCTTTCCTCAAGACCTTCTTCACGGGTATTCACTATCTCATCCCCTTGGCGGTCCTGATCTGGTTCCTGCTGGTGATGTTCTGGACCCCGACCACCTCCGCGGCCTGGTCCATCCTGGCTGCAGGAGTGGTCATTGTCCTGAACAATATCTTTCGGAGCCTGCTCTCCTATCCGCGCTTCCGGGCACGGGGAGAGGAGAGCATGGAAACAGCCTTTCTGGACTACGTGCAGCAGCCCGAAGGCTTCTTCACCCGCAGAACGCTGTACGAGCTCCTGACCTCCCTGGAGACGGGCGCCCGGAACATGGCCGGAATCGCAGCGGCCTGCGCCTGCTGCGGCATTATCATCGGTGTCATCACCCTTACCGGTCTGGGCCTGAAAATGGCCATGCTCATTTCCGCGGCAGCCGGGAACAGCCTCTTCCTCTCCCTGATCTTTTCCGTATTCGCCTGTATCATTCTGGGGATGGGGCTGCCCACCACGGCGACGTACATCATCATGGCGGCCATGGTTGCCCCGGCCATCCAAACCATTAGCCAGGATCTTGGTACCGCGTTGCCCCTTGTGGCCATCCACCTCTTCGTTTTCTACTACGGCATCGTGGCAGACGATACGCCACCGGTGGGGCTGTGCGCCTACGCGGCCGCCGGCATCTCCGGCTCCGATCCGGTACAGACGGGCCTGAAGAGCTTCCGCCTCGATCTGGCGGCCTTTACTCTGCCTTTCATGTTCATCTACAACACCAAGCTCCTGATGATCGACACCAACTTCGCGGAGCTGGCCTATTTGGTGCCCATATGTATCGTGGGCATGTTCTGCTGGGCTGTTTTCATTCAGGGCTACTGGCTTGTGCGGACAAACATCCTGGAACGACTGCTCTATGTCGGGCTGGCCTTTCTCCTGGTCAATCCCGGTAGCCTGTATCTCGCCGGTTTCCATGTGCCGATCCATCTGGCAAACGGAATGGGCATAGCCGGTCTGGCCTTGCTCTTTGTCTGGCAGAAGGTCCGTCAGAAGAAGGGAAATAACATCCTTTCCGCGGAACCGGTATGACCAGGAAGGCCGCAATCATTTCCGGAGCCTTTCTCCTGATTGCTTTGGCTGTATCGGCCTTTTTCCTCCTGCGCCCCGTGGCGAAGGTGCGAGTGGCTTTGCCGGGCCAGGGAGGGAGGATCGCGGATGCGGTCCTTGTCCATCCGGGTGATCAGCTCCGCATGCGCTACATCCATTCCGTGGAACGCACTCCCGTGGAAGGGTGGTTCGCCGTTTCCAGGAAAGGCGGTTTCCGGGCGGTGAAGACCAGGACCGCCGGAACCGGAACGGGCCTGCCCAATGTGGCCAGGGGCCGCGAGGTGCACACCGAGGGTGAATGGCTTGTCATCCACGAAGGAGGGAAGTATTATCCGGAAATACCCTTTTTCTACCATCCCCTGAACGAGCTGCGCATCCGGGTGGGCGACAAGAAGCTGGACCTGGAGAACATCCCCGCCGGGAGCAGGCTCAGGATAACCTCCAGGACCAGGCCGCGCTGGAAGTGGGTCATCTCCGGGGAGTATTTTCGCTAGGCGACGCAGCAAATCATTGAGCGGCAGCACTCAGGCTTGTACATGAACCTGGAAAGGGGGCAGAGTGGATCGGGCAGCAATCCTTACTCCTGAGCAAGTGTTACGGAATCTGCGGCACGGGTCCAGGGAGCACCACATGAGCTACCTGGCCATGTATTCCACCTGGATGGGAGGCATTGTCACCGATCCCACGCTCATGCTCGTGCCCGTGGACGACCACATCGTGCACCGGGGAGACGGCGTCTTCGAGGCCTTCAAGTGCGTCAAAGGACGTATTTACCTTTTGGAGCGGCACCTGGACCGGCTGGAGCGCTCCTCGGCCATGATCGGCCTGTCCTGGCCCGTTTCCCGCTCCGAGCTGAAGCAGCGGATCCTGGAAACCATTCTGGCGGCCGGGGTGGAGGAAAGCCTGGTTCGCCTCTACATCTCCCGCGGTCCTGGCGACTTTTCCCCCTCTCCTTCGGCTACATGCGGCAGCCAGCTCTATCTCGTGGTCACGGAGCTCTGTCACCCCCCTCGACAGAAGTATGAATCCGGCTGCAGCGTCATCACCAGCAATGTTGCGGTCAAGCCCGGCTTCTTCGCCAACGTGAAGAGCTGCAACTACCTCCCCAACGTGCTCATGGAAAAGGAGGCCGAGGAGGGGGGCGCGGACTACGCCGTGGGCCTGGACGAGGCGGGCTGTCTCACCGAGGGGCCCACGGAGAACATGGGACTGATCACACAGGACGGCGTCTTCCTGGTTCCTCCCTTTGAGCGGATTCTGCGCGGAACCACGGTGACCCGCATGATGGAGCTGGCCCAGTCCCTGGTCCGCGAGGGGCGCCTGAGCGAGGTCCGCGAGGCTTCCCTCACCAGGGAGGATGTGCTCGCCGCAGGGGAGGTGATGATGTTCGGAACCACCTTCGACGTCCTGCCGGTTGTCAGCTTCGACGGACAGAGCATTGGGGAAGGGCGGCCCGGACCCGTGTTCCGCACGTTCCTGGACCTGATGCGCAGGGACCAGCAGGAGGGCGAGCTGACCACACCGATAGGGAGCGGCTCGGAGACCTAACAGACTATTGAAAGAGTCCTTTTCAGGCAGGCCCGCCCATGCTCTGGATCGCTCTCGCCCTGGCAACCGCCTTTTTCAACGCTTCCGCAGCCACGCTCGCCAAACGCGGCCTCTCCGACCTGCGGCCCTGGGAAATGGGGATGATCCCCACGGCGTACGCCGGATTCTTCTGCCTGCTCCTTCTGCCCTTCATCGAAATCCCGCGGCTGGATGCCGCCTTCTGGTGGGCCTGGGGGCTGACCCTGCCGCTCATGGTCGCCGCCCTGTACTTCCAGTACTCGGCAATCCAGCGTTCTCCGCTCTCCCTGACCATGCCCTACCTCTCCTTTACCCCGGCCATTGTCATCCTGACCGGGTTCCTGATCCTGGAGGAGGTCCTGAACTGGTGGGGAATACTCGGGGTTCTGTCCATCGCTGCCGGGGGATACGTCCTCAACCTGGAGCTTGGCTCCGGCCGCGGCCTGGCGGATCCGGTCAAGGCCGTTTTCCGCGAGACGGGCTCCTGGCGCATGCTTGTCACGGCCACAATCTTCAGCGTGACCGGCGTGTTCGGCCGCATGGGAGTCCTGCATTCCTCACCCATGTTCTTCGGGCTGACCGTGCTTCCGGGGTTGGGCCTTCTCTTCGTCGCAACCGGGGTTGCCACGCGTCAGGCCAGGCTCTCCAGCATGTGGCAAAAGCCGCGTGCTGCGGCCTTGGCCGGTCTCTGCGTGGCCCTGGAGATCATTTGCCACCACTTTGCCATCGGCCTGGTTAAGGCGGCGTACATGCTCGCAGTCAAGCGAGTAAATACGCTCATATCAGTGATCTACGGCGGAGTGGTGTTCAAGGAGAAAAATATCGCCGTTCGCCTGAGCGGGACCCTTCTCATGTTTATCGGGGTGGCCATGATCGGGTTGTTGGGGGAGTGAGTTTTCTTGGCACGATTCAAAAAAAGGGCTTACGGAACACTCCCGTAAGCCCTTTTGAGCATGCCCCCGGGAGGATTCGAACCTCCGGCCCCGAGATTAGGAATCTCGTGCTCTATCCTGCTGAGCTACAGGGGCTTGAGATTTATAAAAATAGGGCACACCCCCTCGGATTGTCAAGCAAGGCCCGCCTGGGAGAGCGGGCCTTGCTTGATGGCCCCGGTTCCCGGAACACGGGAGCTAGGGCTCGATTCTGGTGCCCAGGACCTCCAGAAATCGACGCATCCATTCCGGATGGGCTGGCCAGGCCGGAGCGGTGACCAGGTTTCCGTCCACAACCGCGTTGGAAGCGGTCTCGTTCGCCTCCCGCCATGTAGCGCCCGCCTGCTCCAGATCCGGACGCACTGCTGGATAGCCTGTGCAGCCCCTGCCGCGCAAAACGTCCGCGGCCGCCAGGACGAGCAGGCCGTGACAGATGCTCGCGATGGGCTTGTCCTTCTCGTGGAAGTGGCGCGCGACATCCAGGACCCGCTGGTCCAGACGGATGTACTCCGGCGCGCGCCCACCGGGGATGACCAGGGCGTCGTAGTCCTCCGCTTTAATCTGTTCGAAGTCAGCTGTCAGGGTAAAGTTGTGCCCGCGCTTTTCGCTGTAGGTCTGCTCGCCCTCGAAGTCGTGCACAGCGGTTGCGACACTGTCCCCGGTCTTCTTGCCCGGACAGACCGCATCCACCTGATGGCCCGCCATGAGCAGTGTCTGATAGGGCATCATGACCTCGTAGTCCTCCACGAAGTCGCCGACAAGCATGAGGATATTTTGGGCAGACATGGCTCGCCTCCTTGGTTGGGGTTCCCTGCCATTCCATAAGCGCGTACGTGGAGCCGTGAGGCTCCCGGCACCGGCATTTCTTTCTCTGAGGCATTTGACGGCTCAAATGAGCCTGCATTAAACTGAAAATTCTCTGATTCTGTATAGAGTATAGGCCTGTGTGGGGCGGTTGTAAACGCCTGCCGCGCAATGATTCCTTGGATCGATTTTTTGGCGTAGACGGGGTAGACGACCGGTCGTTCAGCATGGCAGGCTTACTCAACAAGTGAGGCAATATGGCGGTTAGATCGGAGACCAGGGACCGCATCCTGCGGGTCGGCGCGGAGATCGTCCACCGCAGGGGGTTCAACAATACCGGGATCCAGGAGATCCTGCGCGGGGCTGAGGTCCCCAAGGGCTCCTTCTATTTCTATTTCCGGAGCAAGAGCGACTTCGGGCTCCAGCTCATCGACTTCTACCAGGCCCGTCTGACCCGCCTGCTGGAAAAGCACCTGGCCCGGGAGGACCTGCCCCCGCTGGAGCGGCTGCTTTGCTACTTCCGGGAGTTGCGGGGCGGCTTCGAGAGCGACGCCTGCAAAGGCGGCTGTCCCGTGGGCAACATGGCCCAGGAGATGGGTGATCTGGACGAGGCCTTCCGGCAGCGCCTGGAGCAGGCCTTTCAGGCCCTGCGCGAGGGAATCCTGAGGGCCCTGGAGGAGGCCGCCGGCCGCGGGGACCTCGATTTGGAGCGGGACACGTCCGGTCTCGCGGACTTCATCCTGAGCACCTGGCAGGGGGCTATTCTGCAGATGAAGGTGGACAAGAGCACCGCGCCCCTGCAGCGCTTCGAGACCATCGTCTTTGGTGAGCTTCTGCCGGCGGAGCGAGGAAGGGCTCTTGAAGGCAATGAGTAATATAAACGTTCACGAGGCTGCTTTGAGCCCAAGAATTCAGAGGGTTAACCGGTCGCTCGACATACGGGACATTCCCCGCGGCGGACCGTTGCCGCGGGGAAGGACGCAGGCAAGCTTCGCTTGCCGTCCCTCTTGTCCCTCAAGTCGAGTGAGCGCTCGCGAACGGGCTGTTCAGACCATGGTTAACAAATACGTATTAATTGCCTTCTCCACCGGTTGAAGATGCAGCAGCGGACTAAGCCGCTCGCGCGGAGGCTCGGGAGCAGAAAACATTCTTCTCTGCGCCGCCGCGCCTCTGCGCGAAAATATCTTTCTGAATATTGTCCCAAACAGTGCCTTTTCCAGACCCTACGGGGTGTTAAGCGTTGCCGGAATCATTGGCTAAAACCGACCAGGAGGCTTTTATGAGCCAGGTGTACGAAAAGCTCGCGGAGCATCTGAACCATTTGCCCGGCGGATATCCCCGCACCGACTCCGGTGTGGAGCTCCGGATCCTCGAGCGGCTCTTTTCCCCGGAAGAGGCCGAGCTCGCCTGCAACCTCGCCATGATGCCGGAGACTGCGAAGCAGATCGGACAGCGCCTGGGCGAGGACTCGGACAATTTGGCAGGCCGGCTGGACAGTATGGCCAGTCGCGGCCTCATCTTCCGCTCCAGCAAGGGAGGGCAGACCGCGTACATGGCCGCCCAGTTCATCATGGGCATCTGGGAGTACCAGGTCCAGAGCCTGGACGAGGGCCTCATCCGGGACGTGAACGAATATCTGCCTCATATCATGCGGGACGTCTGGGCTCGCACGGATACGAAACAGCTCCGGGTGGTGCCCGTGGAGGAGAGCCTGGAGCCCGATGCCGGGGTCATGCCCTTTGATCGCGCGGAGGCGCTCCTGGAGAGCCAGTCCAAGATCGTGCTCGCCCCGTGCATCTGCCGCAGGGAGCACAGCATGACCGGGCACGGCTGCGGCAAGTCCGAGGAGACCTGTCTCGTCTTCGGCGGCGGGGCCTACTTTTACGAGGAGAACGGCCTGGGCAGGCCCATCTCCCAGGATGAGGCCAAGCAGGTCCTGCGCAAGAGCCTGGACGAGGGGCTGGTTTTGCAGCCGGGCAACGCCCAGAAGCCGGTGAGCCTCTGTCTCTGCTGCGGCTGTTGCTGCCAGATCCTCAAGCACGTCAGATCCTTCGACCGCCCTGCGGAGGCGATGCACACCAACTTCCTGGCCCAGGTGGAGCCGGAGAGCTGTACCGCTTGCGGCGCGTGCGAGGCTATCTGCCAGATGGGCGCGATCGCGGTTGCCGACGATGTGGCCGAGGTGGACCGGGATCGCTGCATCGGCTGCGGGCTGTGCGTCCACTCCTGCGAATTCGACGCGCTGCGCCTGATAACCCGGGAAGAGAGGTACGAGCCCCCCAAGAACATCGTGGAGACCTACTCCAGGATCGCGCAGGAGAGGGG
>JAZKRN010000017.1:0-26404 GCA_036628655.1 Desulfohalobiaceae bacterium
GGTTCAGCTGCCCCTCCGCCTTGGAGACCACGTTGTACGCGCCCTGTATGGCCGCAAATGCCACAAGCTTGGACATAGATCCTCCTTATTGCGATGATGCGAAAATAAGATTGCGCCGGTCACGGTCTAGTGAGTTGTCCTCCATGAGTCGCCGGTTTTATTTTTGTGCCTGTAAAGTCGCGCATATGTTCTACCTTAACGACAGCTTAAGCCTGACAAGTCACTAGTCCGTTTCTTCTTTTGGAAAAAGAAACACTAGCCGGTCCACCCGTGGATCCGACGAAGCATCTGCAGGATGCGCTCCGGGCCCTGGTCTTCCGGCTTTTCCGGAAAGGACGGACCCTTTTCTCCGGGCTGCTCCGTCCCGGCCTTTCTCACCTTTTCCCGGATCTCCTGTTCATCCTTTTCCAGCTGGGCCTTAAGCTTTTCCTTGTCCTGCTTCCTGGCCTCGGCTTCCTGCTTGGCCTTTTCCTCGGCGGCCTTCTTGGCCTTTTCCTCCTTCTGCTCGGCGCTCTCCTCGGCGGCCTCAGCCTTGGCCTTGCTCTCCATCTCGCGCCTGAGCTTGGCCTCGACCTCGGCCCGGACCTTATCCTCGAGCTCGGCGCGGAGCTTGCTTTCGTCCACAGCTGGCTGGGCCTCCTCGCCCGAGGACTGGGCAGCCGCGGCCTCCTTGGGCTCGGGTTCCTGCTTGGATTCCTCCTGGGCCGGTTGCGTCTCGGCCTTCTCCTGGGCGGGCTCCGCCTTGGCCTCCTGCTGGGGCGCCTCCTGTTTGGCCTCTTCCTTGGGGGCCTCTTCCTTGGGCTTTTCCTCCTTGGCCTCGGCCTTGGGGGCCTCCTTGGCCGCCTCGATGGTCAGATCGGACTCAGGAGACATGGAGGCATAGTCGATCTCCGGCTCGGAGAGGTTTTTCTGGATGGGCGCCACCTCCTGGGCGGTTCCGCCCTCCACCAGCAGATCGATGTACTGCCGGACCAGGCGGACGGTCTCCGGATGGCGCAGGACCAAAACGTTGGAGCCGGCCATGAGATAGGTGGTCGCGGCGATGGTCTCCATCATGATCGCCCTGCGCTCGGGATCGCCGAGGCGGGGATCCTCTTCCACCGGCTGCTTGGCCTCCTTGCACTTCCAGACGTCGAAGGCCACGTAATTGATGATGGGCAGCTGCAGCTTGTCGTCGCCGAAGGTCATGGCCGCCAGCTTGATCCGCTCCATGACCGAATAGCTGTATTCCAGGCCGTAGCCCAGGCCGCCGGTGGTGGGATCGACCAGAATCTTGTTCAGGGGCAGGCCCAGATTCTCCAGAAGGATGTTGATTTGCTTGGCCAGGTTGATGTCGATGGGCGAGGAGGCAACCGCGGTATGGCCGTAGCCCATGACCGCAGCGCCGATGCTCTTGTGGGTCACGTCCTCGATGGGCCCGATGATAAGGTTCTCTCCGGAGCAGTCCTCCGCCACCTTCTTCAGGACCTCGGAGTCCTTGTCCGGATTGGCACTGCCCCAGACGATCAGGGGCACATCAATGGCCTCGTTGACCTTTTTGACCTTGGCCACCGCATCCTCGGCGCTCACGTCGTGCTCATTGGGATCTGTGCTTCGCAAGTGGAGACAGATGATATCAGCTCCGTATTCCTGGACACACTTTTTGGCCCAGGCCGGGGGATCGCCAATAACATCCTTGAAGGGCTCGCGAGCGGCCTCGGGCCACTCTTCGGGTTCCATGTCCCAGATCTCCATGGCGATCTTGGGCTTATTGGTCACTTCTCCCTCGAACTGGTAAAAGGGCAGACAGGTCTCCCCGCCGACCTTGACAGTGTTGTCTCCCTTACCCAGCTCGATTTCCATAATCGGCCCGGTATACTTCTCATTGATCATCTCAAAGCTCATAACCACTCCTTATTCTTGATGCATTGACGACCATTCGCCTGACGAGTGCGTCCGTATGCGGTTCCGTCACCTCCTTGCTGAAAGCTGTCTGCAAAGCACAATCCCGGACAACCAGGTTTTTGTTCGAAACCGAGGCTCTTGTTCCCTTTCCCCACAAGAAACAAGAACGTGTTGGTCTTGTGAATATTTGCTTGCTTCGTCTTGGGCCAAAATTCTTGCTCAAAGAAAAAGCGAAAGAGCTTATAGTTTCCGTCTCTTTAGCTGTACAGACCAGAATTGTCAATGCAGCGACCGCAAAACAAGCACCTGTTCACGGCTTTTTCAGGCTCAGGACAAGAGCTTCCTGCGCTCGTCCAGACGGGATCTCACCCTGGGGAACTTGTCCATATCCGTATGGGGCAAAAAGAGCGAGGCCATAAAGTTGTCCATATAGGAAGTGGTCTCGGAGAGCTCGAAATTGGTCATTTTCTTGGTCACTTCCACCACATTCTGCCGGATATGATTGTTCAGCGAGCTCATCTTGGCCCCCATGAGAGAGCCGTTGCCCACAAAGCCGATCCGGTCCGGATCCATTTCCGGGAGCAGACCGATGGTTATGGCCTTCTCCAGATCGATGTAGCTGCCGAAGCCCCCGGCGAGGAGGACGCGATCCAGCTCGGACAGGGAGAGCCCGATCTCGTTAATCAGGGTCATGCAGCCGCTGTAGATGGCGCCCTTGGCCCGAATGAGATTGTCGATGTCCGGCTCCTGCAAAACAATGTCCCGGTCCACGCCGGATTCATCCTCCCAGACCGCCACGTACTCCCAGATGCCCTCTTCGGCCTCGCGAATCCTGGGCGTATCCAGTTCCCGGTCGAACTTGCCCTGATTGTCGATCACCCCGATCTCGAAAAGGCTGGCCACCATAGTGATCAGGCCGGAGCCACAGATCCCCACCGGTTTTTCATCACCGATGGTCAACACCATGGGCTCATAGGTGACCGGATCGATGGAGAAGTCCTCAATCGCTCCCTGTTTGGCCCGCATGCCCAGCTTCATGCCCCCGCCCTCGAAGGCGGGCCCGGCTGAGCAGGCCGCGCAGACCATCCAGTCCTTGTTCCCGATGACCACCTCCGCGTTGGTCCCGATGTCGACGTACAGAGTGACCTCTTCCCTTTGATACGTGAGCGAGCCCATGATCCCGGCGACGATATCCCCGCCCACATAGCTGGAGACCGAAGGATAGATCAGGGCCAGGGTATGCTCCTCGAGATCGATCCCAATATCACTTGCCTTGATGGGCGGAAAGAGCGTGCAGGTGGGCACATAGGGAGAACGGCGGATATAACGCGGGTTGAGCTTCAAAAGAAGCTGGGTCATGGTGGTGTTGCCGGCGATGGTGATCGTGGAGACCTCGCTTCTCTCCACTTCTGCCTCTTTCAGGATGCGCTCCAGAATGCCGTTGATGGTGTCCAGCACGGCCTGGTTCAGCTCCTGGAGGCCAGTGCCCTTCTCAGCATACACAATGCGGTTGATGATGTCCTCGCCGTAGCTCATCTGCTTGTTGAAGTCCCCGTATTCGGACAGGACCTCGCCGCTGTTCAGATCCAGCACCTGCCCGTAGACGGTGGTGGTCCCCACGTCCAGGGCCAGGGCGAAGTTGCGGTGCGTCGTGTCCCCGGCCTGGATGTTCATCACCGAGGTCTTGCCCGTCTCCTCGTGCACCGGTCGGGCCATCGTGGCTGTAGCCTGGAAGTCCTGTTGCCGGATGACATCCGTGATCTTGCGAATGACGCTAAAATCCACCTCCATCTGGTGCTCACTGTGGTGGAACTTGAGATTGTCCACCAGACGGGTCACGTCGGAGCAGTTGTCCTCGCTGCTGGGAGGCGGGAGCTGGAGGAACTTCTTCTCGATGGGAGGGATAAAGAGGCCCTGGACCTTGAAGTCCTCCAGAGAGACCTGCTTGATCGCCGCTGTCTTGCGCGGGGTGGCCTGGAGATTGAGCACGCTGGGATCGAGCTCGGATTCCACCGGGACCTGGACTCGGAGATCCTGGGTGACGCGGGCCAGGCAGGCCAGCCGGTAGCCGGCATCCCGGTCCTCCTGAGAAAGCTTTTCGCTCACTCCCTCCTCGACGTCACCTTCCTGGATCTGGACCCGGCATTTGCCGCAAACGCCGTTGCCTCCGCAGGAAGCGTTGATGTGCACGCCCGCGTTGAGCGCGGCCCGAAGCAGAAGCGTTCCCTCCTGGACTTCAACGTCGCGTCCGTGGGGCTCGAATCGAATCTGGGGCATAGGGCTGTCTCCTTATCTGTTCCGTTCCCGCCGCGGGGACCGATTCCTCACTCCGCAAGCGAGGGAAATCGGGACCTGTCCGTATGGGGCAGGAACTTGGCAGCGCTGAACCGGTTCATGAATTCCTGGTTCACATTGAGCTCCAGGTAGGTCACTTTTGTGGCTATCTCGTGCACCTCGGGGACAGCCCGCGGGTCCTGCAGAACCAGGATCGCGCCGGCGAGCGAGCTGTTGCCCAGCGGGGTGAAGCTCTCGCGCGGCAGATCCGGGAGCATGCCGATACGCACGGCGGAGTCCGGATCGATGTAGCTGCCGAATGTGCCCGCCACGTAAAAGCGGGAAATATCCTCCAGGCCGAGGCCGACACTGAATGTGATCGTCTCCAGTATGGTGTACATGGCCGCCTTGGAGCGAATGAGGCTGTCGATCTCCGGCTGGCCCAACAGCAGGTCCTCGCCTGTACCCGATTCCTCTCCGGGGATCAGGATAAAGTGCGTGATGCCCTCCATGGTCCTGAACCGCTCCGGCATCGCATCGGGCACGAACTTGCCCCGGAAATCCAAAAGGCCACAACGGAAAAGCTCCGCAGCCAGATCGATGATCCCGGAGCCGCAGATTCCCACAGGGGCCTCCCCGTCCAGGGTCCGCACCCGGAAATCCCCAGCGTCCGCGTCGAACCAGACCTTGTCGATGATCCCGGGCCCGGCCTGCTTGCCAATCTCGCTCATCCCCTCCTCCAGGGCGGGCCCCGCCGCTCCGGCGCAGGCGATGAGCCAGTCCCGGCATCCCAGGACCACTTCCGCATTGGTGCCCACGTCCACCAGAATGGAGATCTCCTCGCTCTCCTGCATCCCGCTGGAGAGGATGCCCGCCAGGAGATCGCCCCCGAAATAGCTCCCCACGCCGGGAAAGCACATCACCCTGGCCTGGGGCCCCAAGGGCAGATCCAGACGGGAGGCGGGAATCAGATCCGGGCTGTTCAGGGCGGGAATGTAGGGCTCGCGGATGATCCACTTGGGAGGGAGGGCGAGGAAGAAATGGGTCATGGCCGTATTTCCGGCCAGGGCCATGTTGACGATGTGTTCCGGGGCCTCGCCCGCCTCCCGGCAGAGCTCCCGGCACGCGCCCCGCATATCCTCGAGCAGCATTCCCTGCATGGACTGCAGGCGCTCCGTGCTGTCGCCGATGGAATGGATCCGGGTCAAAATATCCGTCCCCACTTCCACCTGGGGATTGTCCCGGGTCACCCGCGCCAGCTCGCGGCCGCTTGCCAGCTCGATCAGGGCCAGGACGTACTTGGTGGTCCCCAGATCCACTGCCAGGCCCAGCCAGGGCTCCTCGCGGTCGGGACGGGTCACGCCCGTGACCAGCCAGCCCTGTCCGTCCCGGAAGAGACAGCAGCTCGCGCGATAGCCGTGTTCGCGAAAGAGCTCCGGCAGATTGCGGATCAGCTCGAGGTCCATATATAGGGAATCAACATCAGTCCCGGATGCGAGGGACCGCCGCAGCCTGTCCGCGTCAGCGACATTGTCCCCAAAGGAGGGCTCCGCCATCTCCACGTCGCGCACCCAGTTGTCCTGCTCCTGCATAGTCCCGTCCGTTCCCCTCAGCATCAAGGAAAGGCCCCGTCCTTATCAGCAATTATCCCCGCCCTATCGTGGTGTTCAGCTGCCGCGACCGGTTTCGCCCCGACTGCGGAGACAACAGGCCACTCCCATTCCAGCCCTGGCTCCACACTCACTCGCATGCCGCGATCGCGCAGCATGGCGGCGATCTCCTCGGCCTGCGTGGGGAAGAGCCCCGCCAGAATGGCCCGGCCTGCACGGAGGATATCCGAGCCGGAGACAATTTCGCGCATCGCGTCGTAATGGATGTTGGCCAGCACCAGGTCCGCCCGCTCCGCGACAACGCCTTTCGCATAGCCGCACGCGGCGAGCACGCGATCCCGCAGGCCGTTTTGGAGGATGTTGCCGCGCATGGTCCGGGCGGCGAGGGGGTTGCTGTCCATGCCCACAACCCTGCTGGCACCCATCCCGGCTGCGGCAAGACTCAACAAGCCGGTTCCCGAGCCGAGATCGAGGACGGTTTCCACCTTCTCCTGTGCGAACACGCGCTCCATTTCCCGCAGACAGCCGCGCGTTGTGGGATGGTTCCCCGCGCCGAAGACCACGCCGGGATTGAGGAGAATATCCGTAGTTTCAGGGTCTGTTCCGGGTTCTTCCCATACCGGGACGACCCGGATACTGCCCTCCCTGAAGGTGGTCACCTCGTCGCCCAGCCAGTCGGTGTACGGAACCCGGTGCTCCTGGATCAGCTCAAGGCCCGGCTGGCTCCGGAGAAGCTCGCTCACCGCCCGGGAAACGGGGCGGCTGAAGAAAAGGAAGCTGCTTTTGCCTTCCAGCCAATTGCCCAGAAAGTCGTCCCGCTGCCGCAGGGCCCTGTCATCCACAAGGCCCCGCAGATAGTAGATAAAAAGCTCCTCAGGCGGGCCAGAGGCCCCGCACAAAGCCCCGGAGCCCGCCGAAAGCCGGGCTTGCTCCTCCGGGGCAGGGCCGAGAGGCGCTTCGCTCGTATGAAACTTCATAAATGAGCAAGCCTGCACGGTCTTCTTCGAGACGTCTCAGGCGGAGATTCTGTTGATTGACTCGGCTCCTCACGCGGGGGAAGCCCGACCGTCGACAAGTGCTTTCCGTGGGGACGCCGGAGAAATCCTGAAAAGGGCACAACCCTGAGCCTCCTGCACACACCGAGAGTCGGGTGGGGGCAGGAATGCCCCCGCGTGAGGAGCCGTAGAAAATCCAGAATCGGAGCCTCCTCGCGAGAAGATGACCGTGCAGGCTTGCTCATGTGTCAGTTTCCTTTCTGTTCAAACTGGGCGCCTTGGCCCAACGGCGGAGCTCATCCCACAATCCTCTGAAACAGGGCGTAGGCGTCCTGCACCGCGGGGTTGTCCTCGGGGAGCTGGAAGGTGGGCTTGCCCGACATGTCGAACTCCTCCAGGGTCTCGTCCTGCCGGACGGTGCCCAGAAGCTCCAGGCCCATGTCCGCGATGATCGCCCGCATCCGCTCCGAGGGCTCCTCCCGCACATTGTTCAGGATGAGATGGACCTTGCTCGCGCCGATATTCAGGGTGTGGGCCAGATCCTTGATTCTGCCCGCGGCCTGGAGGCCCCTGCGGGAGGGGTCGGAAACGACCAGGAGCTCGTCCACGTTGCTGGTGGTCAGGCGGCTGATGTGCTCCATGCCCGCCTCGTTGTCCATGACAACGGAGGTGTAGTTCTTGGTGAGCTTTTGCAGGAAGTCGCTGAGGAGGGTATTCGCGGCGCAGTAGCAGCCCTGTCCCTCGGGCTGGCCCATGACCACCAGATCGAAGAGATCCGTCTCCACGATCGCCTCCTCCAGCTTGGTGGCCATATAGCGGTCCTTGGTCATGCCGGAGGGCAGATCCCCGGTCTTCATGCTCTCCCGGACCTCGCCCAGGGTGGTGTCCACCTCCACCCCGAGCACCTCGTTGAGGTTGTAGTTCGAGTCCGCATCCACGGCCAGGATCGGGGGCGCCTCCTTGCGGAGCAGATACCGGATCAGCATGCCCGCGATGGTGGTCTTCCCCGTTCCGCCCTTTCCGGAAAAAGCTATGGATAAGCTCATACAAGCTCCTTGACTGAGGCCTTGAAGACAGAGGTCGGAGATCGGATCTCAGAAGTCAGTTTTTCGCCCGCAAGCGAAAGTTTCCATGTGTTCAAGGCGTTGTTGTTTCCAATGGGCCATACCCGGCCCTACCAGGAAGGCATGCGTGTGCTCTGCGATCAGCAGAGCAGACATCTTTCTGTGTTCGCGATCATTCGCGTCATTCGCGGGCAATCTTCTGCCTTCCCGTCTTTTCGCGTGCTTTGCGGTCCAGTTATTCCTCGAATGTGGCTAAGACCTTGCGGCACAGCTCGTCGATTTGTTCGCGCTCCGGCAGGTCCAATACGCTCGCGCTCTGCTGCTGGCGCTCCTCCAGGGACTGGAGGAAGGGAATGCGTGCGGCCAGGGGGGGCAGTTCCATATCCCGGGGCGGCTCAAACCCCTCCGCCGCCCTGTTCAGAACCAGGGCCTGCCGTTGCAGCCCCAGATCCCGGGCCATGGAGCTGATCCTGGAAGCCGTCTGCAGTCCGCGGATACTCGGCTCGCTCACCACGACCAGTCCGTCCACGCTCCCGATGGTCCCCCGGCCCAGGTGCTCCACCCCGGCCTCAAGATCCACCAGGACACGCTGCGCGCGCCAGACGATAAGGTGCGCCAGCGTGGCCTTGAGCAGGGTGTTCGGGGCGCAGCCGCAGCCGCTCCCCGCTCCGGCCACGGTGCCCATGAGCATCAGATGCATCCCTCGGACCTCGAGGGAGAGGCTTTCCAGGAGATCGTCCACCTTGGGATTCATGTTGATGAATCCTCCGCTTCCCACCCTTTCCTGGATCAGCTCCTGCTGGTTCACCAACGGGGCGGGCAGCTCCTCCTCGGCAAGTCCCAGAGCCGGTCCCAGCGAGTGGGCCGTGTCCGCGTCCACGAGCCAGACATCGTTGTTTTCGCGGGCCAGATAGTCCCCCAGCCAGACTGTCAGGGTAGTCTTGCCCACTCCCCCCTTGCCTGCCACAGCGATTTTCATCGGGTTCTCCTTTTTCGGCTCCAAGCCATATTGGAAATCGATGGGTATTCTAGAGAAAAAGAACTCTGGAGGCAAGATGAAGCGCACAAGGAAAGCCGGAATAGCTCCGTTTATTTCTGTCAATCACACCATGATTCCAAGAGACGCTTCCATTGTCCCCGAGTGCTGGATGAACAGGTTGCGGGCGCCGTACGTACAGACCACATTTCAATGGCTTGCGATTTTGAACAAAACTTCATTGACACATGTGAACAGCATTGATAATGAGAAAGATAATTAAAATATCCTTCGGAAGTTCTTTCGGAAAACCGCCACCAAGGAGGCCGTCGTGCTCCAGGACAAGCTTGAGGGCGGGAAGTTCACCCTCCTAGCCGAATTCGACCCTCCCAAGGGGACGGACACCAGCGGCATGCTCAGTGCGGCGGGGCGCATTAAGGGACAGGTGGACGCCCTGGTGGTCAGCGAGATGAACAACGCTGTCATGCGCCAAAGCGCCCTGGGCAGCTCCATCCTGTTGCGGCAGAAGGGCCATGAGGTCATCATGCAGATCTGTTGCCGGGATCGCAACAGACTTGCCCTGCAAGGCGACCTTCTGTCCGCGGCATCACTGGGAATCAACAACCTCATGCTGGTTCAGGGAGATCCTCCGGGATACGGGGATCACCCCGACACCATGGCTGTGGACGACCTGGATCTCGCCGGGCTCAACGAGGCCGTGGGCAGGATGCATGCCGGAAGGGATCTCGCCGGAGCCGAGCTCACCGGAAGTCCCTCCTTCTTCGTGGGTCAGCCGCTTGATATCGGCACAGACCCCGATGGAATGGACAGGGTCAAACAGGAGATGGAGAGAGGCCTCGAACAGGGAGCGAAGTATTTCGTCACCCGACCGGTTTTCGATCCTTCCCTGCTCGATGCCCTGCAACAAGCCGCTACCCCCCTCACCGGATATATCGTGCCCTCGATCCTGCTGCTTAAGTCTGTTGGCATGGCCCGCTACATCGATATGAATATCGAGAACATCTCCCTGCCCGCGGAGCTCATCACCCGACTCAAGAAATCCCCGGACAAGGTCGCGGAGGGCATGAAGATCGCCGCAGAGGGTGTTCAGGCAGCCAGGGAGAGGGGCTTCGGCGGGGCCCTGCTCTCCACCATGGGCTGGGAACACCGCTTGCCGGAAATCATCCAGCGCATGAAATGAACAGGGAAACGAAGGGACCAGGTTCAATCTCCTCTTCACGGAAAGTTTATCAAGCAGTCAGGCTCTAGCAAATTTTTTTCCGCAGAATTCACGATCATATAGAGTCCGTAAACGTGCCCCATGATAGTCAGGGAAACCAAGCGTATTCACCTAGTTCGACCTTTTAAGAATTGACGACAGGATAAAATGCAAAAGCACAAGATGGGGCATTGAAACAACAACATCGAAAAAAAAGCTGCTCACATTGAGCTGTGATGGAAACTCACGAAAAAAATGCCTGGCAGGCTTTTGAGCCTCCTCGCAATCAGTTGGCGGTGAAAGCTTGCTCGGACGAGGAATTCTTCGCAATTCAAAAGTGTGGCATGAATCCAGTGATGAATATTTTGAGTATCATACAATAATTCCAGACATACTTAATAAGCACTCGAAAAATTTTTAATAGCGTTTCACGAATCGATATAAGATCGAGGAATAACGAGCTCTGGCACAAGACTTGTTAAACACAAAAAATTTGCAAGGTTGCAACAATGGCTACAAAAACCAAAGAGCAAAATGCAAACTATCCATTGCAGTTTTCCGAAGAAATCGTAAACGCAACAAACCAGCCGCTCACAGCTTGTTATCAATGTTCCCGATGTGCAGCCGGATGTCCAGTAGCTGAGGAAACAGGATTTCAGACACCTGATAAATTGATTCGATTGATCATGCTTGGTGATCGAGAAGCAGCATTGAAAAATGATCTAGTGTGGCGTTGTGTCTCCTGCTATACATGTGGTACACGATGCCCTAATAATATACATACGTCCACAATTAATGATGCTCTGAAGCGACTGTCAATCAAAGAAGGTGTGAAACCAACTATGCCTGACACATATTTTTTTCATCAATCTTTTGTAAAGTCAGGACTGAATTGGGGACGAGTTAATGAAATTCTCTTCCTTATTAGATACGAAATGAAAAACATGTGTCATCTTATAAAAAATAAAAATTGGAAAGAGCTAAAACGTGAATCTTCAAACAAGTATAACTTTGGCTTGAACATGATGAAGCTCAAAAGAATGCACTTTAAACTCACCAAATCAAAGGGTCGTAAAGAACTTAAAAGACTCGCATCAAAATCCAAGTCGACAAGTATTTGATCACGAATTTGTAAGGTTATTAACTCTTATAAAAGATGGGCGATATTATGCAATTCGCTTACTATCCGGGATGTTCTCTCAAACAGACATCCTCGCTCCTAGACAAACAAACTCGTGTCGTTTTTGAGAGCCTTGGCATCCAATTAAAAGAAATAAAGGACTGGAACTGTTGCGGAGCCACTTCAGCGAGTAAGGTGAATAAATATCTGGAAGTTGGAATGCCGGCTCGAAACATAGGCATAGCCGAAAGTGAAAATTTTTCGGAAATGATTATACCGTGTTCTGCTTGCTATCTCAAGACTGCACTCGCCAAATCCAAGCTCGAAGAAGATTCAGGCTTAAAAGAATCAATAAATACAGAATTGAAACATAAAGTTCAAGGACAATTAAAAATCACCTCTATACTCGAGCCATTATTTGAAATGGCCCAATCAGGTCAATTGGCTGAAAAAGTGGAGAGAAAGCTTTCAGGGATTTATGCAGTAAGCTATTATGGATGCATGCTAACGCGTTTTCCAAAGGATATTCCTATCCAAGACAACATAGAAAATCCCAAATATATGGACACCATCCTTGAAAGTATCGGCTGTAACAGTTTAGACTGGAATTGTAAGACCTATTGTTGCGGAGCTTCTGCAGCCATGTATGATTACGAAACTTCTACAAATCTCATGGCTAAAATTTATAAAGACGCAATATCCAGAGGCGCCAATTGCTTTGTGACAACCTGCCCATTCTGTCAAATGAATCTGGATAGTTATCAAAATCATATTTTAGAAAAAAGTAATATCAGTTATCGAATTCCTGTATACTTTATTACCGAGTTGGTTGGTCGAGCTTTAGGGCTTAGTATTGAGGATCTTCAAATAGACAGGCATTTCATAGAGGCTACTACATTGATTAAGGAGGCCGAAATCAATGAAGGAGATAACGAATAACATTGATCAAAAAGGCTCTGTGCTCATTCTTGGAGCCGGCGTCGGAGGCATGCAGGCAGCACTGGACTTGGCCAATGGAGGCTTCAAGGTTCACCTAGTACAGAAGGATTCCGCCATTGGCGGCACAATGTCCATGCTCGACAAAACCTTTCCAACCGGCGATTGCGCCATGTGCATGATTTCCCCACGCATGGTCGAAGTGGGGGGAAATCCCAACATTGAATTGCATACTTTATCTGAAATCACTGAGATAAACGGAGAAGCCGGGGACTTCACAGTCTCCATACGCCAACAGCCGAGATTTGTAGACCCGGAAAAATGCACTGGATGCGGCATATGTGAAGAAAAATGTCCTAAATGGGTAACGAGCGAATTTGAACATGAGCTTACCAAACGCAAGGCGATCTATTCGATTATCCCCCAAGCCGTACCGAACACGAAAGTGATAGATCAAGAAAACTGCACCTACTTCAAACGTGGTAAATGTAGAGTATGTGAGAAATATTGCGATGCCGACGCAATAGACTTTTCCGACACGGAAAAAAATTATGGTCTCAATGTTGGTTCAGTCATATTGTCACCCGGATTGTCTACCTACAATCCAGAATCTCGCCAAGAATTTGGCTATAAAAGATGGAAAAATGTTATAACCTCTATTCAATTTGAGCGAATTCTTTCAGCTTCTGGACCTTATCAAGGAGAAATTGTTCGCCCTAGTGACAACTCTCACCCTCAAAAAATAGCATGGATTCAATGTGTCGGATCAAGAGACAGTCACAATGCGAATCCATGGTGCTCATCAGTTTGCTGTATGTATGCTACAAAACAAGCAATTGTAGCTAAGGAGCACGATGAAAATATACAACCAAGTATATTTTATATAGACATGCGTTCTTTCGGAAAAGATTTCGACAAATATGTTGAACAAGCAAAAAATGTGCACAACGTCAACTATAAACGTTCTATGATATCTGCAATTGAAGAAGAAGCTGACACTGGTAATCTAAATCTTAGATATATAGGCGAAAAAGGGGAAACTCTAGACGAAACCTTCGATCTTGTTGTTCTTTCCGTAGGCTTAGAGCCTGATACAGATACGACACAATTTTTTCAGAGTCTCGGAATAGAAGCAAAAGCAGACGGATTTGCCTCCACTTCAGCGATGAATCCTGTGGAGACGAGTCGGAAAGGGATTTTCGTAATTGGTACGTATCAGCAACCCAAAGACATTCCCGAAACTGTTGTTCAAGGAAGCGCTAGTGCTGCAAAGGCCATGTCCCTTCTCAATGAAGCCCGTGGCTCTGAAATAGTCACCAAAGAATATCCTTCCCAAACAGACATTGAAGGCGACGAGCTAAGAATCGGAGTTTTTGTATGCAGCTGTGGAAAAAACATCGGTGGCGTCGTCGACGTGTCTGATGTTGAGGAGTATGCGGCAACTCTTTCCGGCGTAGCATATACCACCTGGAATCTCTTCTCTTGTTCCGAAGATGCGCTCACCCAAATGAAAAAGGCTATTTCAGAACACAAGCTGAACCGAGTTGTGGTTGCTTCCTGTTCCCCGCAAACCCATCAGCCTTTATTCATGGAAGCACTCGAGGCTTGCGGCCTCAACAAATATCTTTTTGAGATGGCGAACATACGCAATCTGAATTCCTGGGTTCATGGAAACGCGCCACAGAATGCAACAAGCAAGGCCAAGGATCTGATTCGAATGGCCGTAGGCCGAGCTTCCCAGCTCTTTCCCCTCTATGAAAAACAGATTCCCGTGATCCCTAAAGCCCTCGTCGTCGGTGGTGGAATTTCAGGTTTGACAGCATCTATATCCCTAGCAGATCAAGGACATGAAGTTTATCTTATAGAACGCGAAGCAGAACTTGGTGGCCTTGCGCGTCGTTTGAAAAAAACCATTGAAGGAGTAGACCTTCAAGATTACCTTCAGGAGCTCATAAAAAAGGTTACTGGTCATCCGAACATACAAGTCTTTACGCAGGCTATGATTGTCGGCTTTACTGGTTTTAAAGGAAATTTCAGCACTGAAATACTTGTCGGCCCTGCCATGTACTCTCGGAAGCTCGAACATGGGGCTACCATCATCGCCACTGGAGCCAATGAATACACGCCTCATGAATATTCCTACGGCCAAAGCGACAATGTTTTCACCCAGATCGAGCTCGAATCTCGATTAGAGGATAAAGGATCCTCTGATCTGAACAATGTAGTTATGATTCAATGCATCGGGTCAAGAAATGAAGAATATCCTGTTTGCTCAAGAGTATGTTGTCAAACAGCCATCAAGAATGCATTGACCATTAAAAGACAACACCCGAACACGGAAGTGCATGTTTTGTACAGGGATATTCGAACTTACGGATTTTCAGAATATTACTATGCACAAGCAAGGGAAGCGGGAGTCCGTTTTCATCCTTTCACACCCGACAATCCGCCACGGGTAGAAACCTCTGAGAATCAATTCAACGTCTTCTTTGAAGATCAACTCCTCAATCGCACCGTACAGCTTGACCCCGATCTTCTCGCCCTGAGCGCAGGGCTGCGTGCCGAAGACACTGAGGAGCTATCTTCCATTCTCAAATTGGCCCGCAATGTTGAAGGATACTTTTTGGAGGCACATGTCAAGCTCCGGCCGGTTGATATGCCGACAGACGGGGTTTTTGTGTGCGGAACAGCTCACAGCCCGATGCTGATCTCTGAATCCATCTCTCAGGCTCTTGCTGCAGTCTCCAGAGCAAACGCCATACTCTCTCAACCCTATCTCACTCTGTCGGCAGTAACCGCCAAAGTCAATCAGGAAAAGTGCACCGCATGCCTCGTCTGCGTCCGAGCTTGCCCCTACGGGGTCCCATACATCAATGAAGATGGAGTGAGTGAAATCGACCCGGCCTTGTGTCAAGGGTGCGGAATCTGTGCTGCCGAGTGTCCAGCCAAGGCTATAGAGCTCAATTGGTATGAAGATACACAGATTATGAGTCAAATAGACTCATTACTGGAGGACTTTCTATGAATCAAGAGTTTCACCCAGTAATCCTCGCTTTTTGTTGCAGTTTCTGAGGCTACAGCGCTGCGGACCTGGCAGGTTCCATGCGTCTGGGATATCCCTCGGAGATCAAAGTTATTCGGGTGCCGTGCACAGGCAAGGTAGATGTGATCCACATTCTGCATGCTCTGGAAAAGGGCGCGGACGGAGTCTATCTCGTGGGTTGTCTCGAGGGGGAGTGCCATTTCCTGCACGGTAACCTCCTGGCCAAGAAGCGTGTACAGCGAGCTCGTGACATTCTGGGTAGCATAGGCCTGGATGGGAGTCGGGTACGCATGTACAACCTCTCCTCGGGCGAGGCTCCTCAGTTCGCGCAATACGCCAGGGAAATGACCGAGCGCATCCGCGAGCTCGGCCCCAATCCGATCAAGTCCGGGCTCTCCTCCGCAGCCTGAGCGGATGTGTTTTCCCGCCCGAATCCCGCTTCGCCGTTTGCCTCAGCAAGGGGACACGTCGACAGGCTTGGAGGCGGGATCCCGGCAGCTTGCCTCAAGGCGTCGAGAGCCGAAGAAACAATGGAGCAGGAGCATGATCGTCGCAGAACAAAAATCCATAGAGGAAATCATTGAGCTGATCCGCGGGGACAGCTCCGTTCTGATCCTGGGATGCAACGAGTGCGTCACTGTCTGCGAGGCGGGGGGAAAAAAGGAAGTCGAGGTTCTGGCTTCCGCCCTGAGAATGCACTTCATGCAGCAGGGGGAGCAGAAGCAGATCGATGAAAGGACCCTGGAGAGACAGTGCGACCATGAGTACCTGGAAGAGCTTCGGGACGAGGTTGACCGCTACGATTCGGTGCTCTCCCTGGCCTGCGGCGCGGGGGTTCAGTTCACAGCGGAGAAGTACTCCGCCACTCCGGTCTATCCCGGAGTAAACACCAAATTCATCGGAGTGACTGAGCAGAGGGGATACTGGATGGAACGCTGTCAGGCCTGCGGTCAGTGCGTTCTGGCCCAGACCGGCGGAATTTGCCCCGTCTCCCGGTGCGCCAAGCGTCTCTTCAATGGCCCGTGTGGGGGATCGAGCCAGGGCAAGTGCGAGATCAACCCGGAGCTGGATTGTGCCTGGCAGTTGATCATTGATCGTCTCAACGCCTTGAATCAACTGGAGTCCTACGAAGAGCTGGCCCCAATCAAGGATTGGTCCTCGGACCGGGACGGTGGGCCGCGAAAAGTCGTCAAAGAGGATTACGAGTCATGAGTGGCAAGACACCGAGCGGACTGGAGAAGGTTCTCGCGGAGGGACATTTCGCCGTCACCACTGAATGCGGCCCCCCTCGGGGCAGCGATCTGGGCTCCATCACCCAGAAGGCGGAATATGTCAAGGACCATGTTGACGCGATCAACGTCACGGACAATCAGACCTCGGTCACCCGGCTCTGCAGCCTGGCCTGCTGTATCCATCTCAAGCAGATGGGACTCGAGCCCATCCTGCAAATGGTCACCCGGGACCGCAACCGGATCGCCCTGCAGAGCGACATCCTCGGAGCCGCCGCCTTCGACATCCCCAATATCCTCTGCCTCTCCGGAGACCATCAGAGTTTCGGGGACCACGCCCAGGGCCAGAACGTACACGACCTCGACTCCATGCAGCTCCTTCAGACAGCCAGACATATGCGGGACGAGGGTGTATTTCTGGGCGGAGATCCCATCCAGGGGCCCCCGGAAATGTTCGTTGGAGCTGCTGCCAACCCCTTCGCCGATCCCTTCGAGATCCGGGTGCCCCGACTGGCCAAGAAGGTCGCCGCCGGAGCGGAGTTCATCCAGACCCAGTGCATCTACAACCTGGACAAATTCGAGGAGTGGATGAAGGGCGTCCGGGATCGCGGGCTGCACGAGCGGGTTGCCATTCTGGCCGGACTGACGCCATTCAAGTCCGCGGGCATGGCCCGATTCATGAAGAACAAGGTTCCCGGAATGGACGTGCCCGACGAGGTGGTCAAGCGCATGGCGGATCAGCCCAAGGAAAAGCAGCCTGAGGAGGGGCTCAGGATCTGCACCGAGTCCATGCAGCGGCTCAAGGAGATCGAGGGCGTAAGCGGATTCCACATCATGGCTATCGAATGGGAGCAGAAAGTGCCGGAGCTTGTCGAGGGGGCCGGGCTCCATCCCAGGCCCTGGGCCTGAATGCCGAAATCCTGAAGGTTCCGGTTCCATTTTGAATCGCAAAGGAGGCAGAGATATGAGCCAGAAAAAACGCATACTGGTTGTCGACGACGACCCCGATTTCTGCGATGTGGTGCAGAGCAAGCTGGAAGGCCTAGATGTGGACGTGGACCTGGCCTATGACGGTGTGGAGGGCATGGAACGGGTCAAGGAAAATCCCCCGGATATCATCGTCCTCGACGTGATGATGCCGGAAAAGGACGGCTTCCAGATGTGCCGGGAAGTCAAGCAGGATTCCAATTATCAGGACATTCCGGTGATCATGCTCACTGCTGTTGCGGACCACATCGCGGACACCGCCTATTCCCAGTACGACGCCATGAGCATGGAAGCCGAGGACTATATTCCCAAGGGACCCGACTGCAGCAGTCAGGTCATCAAGAGCGTGCAGGAGCTCCTTTGATAAGCGATGCCGCATCAATCCAGCACAAAAGGGCCTCTGCCCCTGCAGGGGCCCGCTACCACCTCTATCCTGCCTGCGAACCTCGCAGTTCCTTCCGTCCCCCCCCGATCACGGGCCAGGACCGGGGCCTTGGATGGCACCCCGATGCGTGCCCTGCGGAGTGCCAGTGTTTCCTGGACGCGTGACAGCGACCTCTCGCCGTGTCCACCCTTGGGTCGCCAAAACGCGAATGTTTTCAGTCCTGAAGGATCGGTGTTAATGACATGATCCGCCAGGCATGCTACAGGAAAAGAAGTTGCATTCTTGTGACTCGGGACATGGGATTCGTGACCGATTGTGGATAAGCCTGATCCATCCGAGAGCTGTCAGCGTAAGGTTCGCTGATCCCGTCGCCAATGGCCTATCGCCTGAGCTCGATCCCCGAAAACAACGTCATGAACGTTTCCTCCATGTCCAAATTGGAAGCCCCTGGCCAGCTGTGGAGCTTGTATGAATCCGGAAACGCGCATTCTCATTATCGACGACGAACCCATCCTGCGTGAATCGCTTCAGGCCTGGCTGGAAAGGGACGGCTACTCCGTCGAGGCGGTGAGCTCCGGAGAAGAGGGCCTGGAGCGAGTGAAGCAGACCTCCTTCGACCTTGTCTTTCTGGACCTCAAGCTGGAGGACATCGACGGCATCCAGGTTCTCTCCCGCATCAAAGAGGACGATCCGGACACGGCCGTGGTCATGATCACGGCCTACGGCTCCGTACCCTCTGCCGTAGAGGCCATGAAGCAGGGAGCCGAGGACTATCTGCTCAAACCTTTCGAGCCCGAGGAGCTGAGCCTGCTTATCGAAAAGATCCTCTCCCACAAGGCGCGCGAGCGGGAAAACATCTATCTTCGAGAGGAAAAGCGGGAGCGGAGCCGCTTTGAGAGCCTTTTGGGCCAATCCGAGGCCATGCAGGAAATCTTCAACTTCATCGAGGACATTGCCCCTTCGGAATCAACCGTGCTCATAACCGGCGAAACCGGGACGGGCAAGGAGCTGGCCGCCAAGGCGATCCACGCCACGAGCCGCCGCTGCGAAGGCCCCTTCGTGGCGGTGAACTGCGGATCACTCCCGGAACAGCTCATGGAGAGCGAGCTCTTCGGGTACGAGCAGGGCGCCTTCACCGACGCCAAGCAGAGCAAGAAGGGACGTCTGGAGCTGGCGAACACAGGGACCCTGTTTCTGGACGAGGTGGGAGAGATTGGTCCCAGAATGCAGATCGACCTCCTTCGGGTCCTTGAGGAGCGCTCCTTCACCAGGCTGGGCGGAACGCGGCCCATAAAGGCCGACTTCCGGATCATCGCCGCCTCGAACAGGGATCTGGCCCGCGCTGTGCGAGAGGGCGGCTTCCGGGAGGACCTCTACTACCGCCTCAACGTCATTTCCCTGGAGATGCCCCCTCTCCGCAAGCGCAAGGAGGACATCCCCCTCCTGGCGGAGCACTTTCTCGCCCGTTTCAGGCAGGAGACCAAGAAGGAAGTCGAGCACATCAGCCGCGAGGCCCTGGATCTGATGATGCTCTACGACTGGCCGGGAAATGTGCGGGAGCTGGAGAACGCCATCGAGCGGGCGGTTGTGGTGGGCAAGAGCAAGAATATCCAACCGGAGGACCTGCCCATATCCAGTGAGCCCGAAATCTGCGGGCAGGGCTCCCTGCAGGATATGGAAAGGGCGCACATCCAGCACGTGCTCAAACAGAACGACTGGAACATCACCCGGAGCGCTCGCGTCCTGGGAATCGACCGCTCCACCCTCTACAAAAAGCTCAGGCGCTACAACCTCCGCTAGAAGGCCACACCGGTTTTGGGACGGGAAATCATCATCTCCCCCATCGGGGAAATCCCCTCCTCGGTGACGGTTCCGGTGCGCAAGGCGGTCGCACGCAACTTCGGCCTCCCCGCCAGAATCACCCCTTTGCTCCAAAACATCGACTTCGCCTATTCCCCAGCCCGGCAACAACACCACTCCACTGCCGTCCTGGACAGGCTCGCGGAGCTGCGGCCAAGTCCGGGCTGCCGAATTCTGGCTGTCACATATAGGGATCTCTACATCCCCATTCTGACCCATGTCTACGGCGAGGCCCAGCTCAAGGGAACCGCGGCGATCATTTCCCTCTACCGTCTCGCCGAGTCCGAGCCCAATTCCCATGTCGACGAGAGCGGACTGACCGCTCTGCGAAGCATCAAGGAAGCCCTGCACGAGTTGGGTCACACACTGGGCCTTACCCACTGCCGCGATGCGGGGTGCCTCATGCACTACTGCCGCAGGATGTCCGACGTAGACCACAAGTCGGAACACTTTTGCCGCTATTGCCGTGTTTGGCTGCGGGACGCCCTGGAGGAGGAAAGACTCAGCCTCAGCTCCCGGTAACCGGCAGGATGACGGAAAAGGTGCTCCCCTGGCCCTTCTGGCTGCGCAGGGAGATACTGCCGCCCATATCGTCCAGGATGCCCTTGACGATGGGCAGACCGAGTCCGGTGCCGCTGATGTTTTTCGTCTGCTTGTCCTTGACCCGATAGAATCGTTCAAAGATCCGGGACTGTTCCTCCTCGTCGACGCCTATACCGGTGTCTTCCACCTCGACGCGAACCCGGCCCTGTTCCACGGGACCGATTCGCACCTCGACGCGCCCCCCTTCCGGGGTGTATTTCACAGCGTTGCCCACAAGGTTGCCGAAGATGCTTTCCAGGGCCCTGGGATCGGCCATAACCTCCGGCTCCTCGCCAGCGGAATCCAGAACGAGCTCCTGTCCTTTTTCCTGGGCCCGCTCCCGGACGAATTCCACCTGGGACTGGAGCGACTCCAGGAGGTTCACCCGCTGAATGTCGTTGAATGCGGAACCCGCCTCCACCCGGGACAGATCCAAAAGGTCCTCGATCAGAGAAAGCATCCCCTTGGTTTTTTCCTTGGCCCGGGAAATGATGCGCTGTTCCTTTTCCGGCTGCTCGTGCTCCAGCATGTCCTGCAGCACCAGGGCCATCTGCTCGTGGATCGTGGACAGCGGAGAACGCAGCTCGTGGGAGACCTTGGCCACGAACTCGGATTTCAGGCGATCCATCACCTTGAGATCGGAGATGTCGCCGAAGACGACCACTGACCCCAGGCACTCCCCATCATCACCGAGGACCGGATTGGTCCGGACCATGTAGAAGCTGTCCTCATCGAGCTGAAGCTCGAAGGAGCTGCCTTCCTGCCTGGCGGTTTCGGACTGGTTCCGAATCAGCTCGCAGAGCTCGCCGTCCTCCAGGCATTCCCCGATCTCGCAGCCAATGTGGCTTTCCTCGGCTTCCAGGATCTGTCTGGCTGTCTGATTCATCAAAACGATCCTGCCCTGGGTATTGGTCACGATCACCGCGTGGGGCAGGGACTCCAGAATCGTCCGGATCCTGCTCTTCTCCGTGTTCAGATCGAGGAGCGCACGCTCCCTGTCCTGCTCCAGCCGGGTCCGCTCCTGCTCCAGGCGGATGCTGTTCAGGGCCCGATCCACCACCAGGGCCAGGTGGTCCTTGTCGAAGGGCTTGGGGATGAAGTCGAAGGCCCCCTGCTTCATGGCCTCGATCGCCGTCTCCAGGGTGGCGTATCCGGTAATGATGATAACCTGGACCCTGTAGCCCGCCTCCCGGATACGGCGATGGACCTCCATGCCGTCCATCCCCGGCATCTTCAGATCGAGCAGGACCACGGCCACGTCCCGCTCCTCGAGGATGGACAGGGCCCGTTCCCCGTCCGGTGCCTGCAGCACGTTGCAGTCCAGACGTCGCAGGATCCGCTCCACTGCGACGCGGATGTGCTCCTCGTCGTCAACGACGAGGACATTGAGCCCGTCCTGTCGCTCAGACGCCATGATCCTGTCCTCCGGATTGGACAAGGGGAAGATCGATGGAAAAGATCGTACCCCCCTCCTCCTGATTGGCCACGTGCAAGCGGCCCTGATGATTGCGGACAATGCGGTGGGCCACGATGAGTCCCAGGCCGGTGCCGCTGCCGCCCTTCTCCTTTCCGTTCTTCCCCGCCTCCTTCGTGCTGAAGAAGGGATCGAAAATGTAGGGCAGGACCTGAGGGTCGATTCCCGGACCGGTGTCCGCGATGATAACCCGTATCCAGTCCCCGGGCAGGCTCTGGGTGGCGACGCGCAGAACTCCGCTGCCCTCCATGGCTTCGGCCGCGTTGATGATGATGTTCATGAAGACGTGGCTCAGCTGCTGCATATCGCACTCGGGATAGGGCAGGCCCTCCTCGAATTCCTTCCGGATCTCGATGTTGTGGAATATGGCGTGCTTTTCCAGGAGGAAGATGGTCCGGTGCAGGGCCTTGTTGATGTCCTGCGGCTTGGCCTCGTAGGAGGACTGCTTGGCGAACTCCAGAAGCTCCCGGACGGTTTCCCGGCAGCGATTCGTATCCTCCAGGATGCGCTGCACGTCCTGCCGGGCCTCGTCGTTCAGGTCGTGCTCGTCCAGAATCAGCTGAGCAAAGAGATTGATCCCGGCCAGGGGGTTGTTGATCTGGTGCGCCACTCCGGCTGCGAGCTTGCCCAGGGCCGCCATCTTGGAGGACTGGAAGAGCTCCAGCCTGGTATCCTCCAGCTCCTTTTCCATCCTGAGATCCTCGCGCAGATCGTAGAAATACCCGATGGTGGCCACTTCCTCGCCCTGTTCGTAGATGATTGAGGCATTCAGGCTGACCGGGATCTGTTCCTCGCTCCGGGCCAAAAGCTCCACCCTGTGGGACTTGAGCTTGCCCCTGCCGCCCATGTCCTCGCTGCGAAGCATGCGCATTACTTCCCTGGCCTCGTCATCGGGATAGATGTCCCGGATGTCCAGCCTGCCCACGGCCTCTTCCCGGGTATAGCCGAGCACATCTTCGGCCACATCGTTGAAGATGAGGATATTGCCCCGCATGTCCGCGGCTATGACCGCGTCCACCGAGCTCATGATCAGGTTGTGCAGAAAGGCGTTGGACTGTTCCAGCTTCTTGCGGAGGCGATCCATTTTTAGGGGATCGAAATCCACCTTGGCCACGCAACCCGGACAGTGCTCGGACTGCAGAAGATAGCAGACCGCCTCCACCTCGAGGTTGGCCGCCTGTACATTCTCCGCGGGATCGGGGAAGCCCTTCCGCCCTCCTTCCCGGGCGGGACACTCTGTACAGGAATTCTCCCGGCCGTAATAGACTTCGTAGCAGCGTTTGCCCACCATGTCCCTGCCATGTCTGTGCTTGGCGTATTCGTTCGCCGCCACGATCACCAGATCCGGCGAAATAACCGCAAGCTCCCTGTCCAGGGACTGCACGGTTTCCAGGAGATAGGAGCGCTCCTCGTCGCTCAACATACTCGCCCCCTACTCGCGCCGGTAGCGCCGCACCGTGCCCCCCGGCCTGTCGATAAGCTGCATGTTGGTCAGGCTCTCGTTCTGACGGGCCTTGTCGAAATACATCTCTCCGGCGTTTCGGCAGCGCTGGCAGGCCCCTCTGGGGATCTCGATGCCCAGACAGTTCTTGCGCCTGGTGGAGGAGGACTCCATAAGCAAGAGCCCCGTACAGTCGTCGCAGTCCAGGAGATGCTCCTTCTGGCGCTCGGTGATGAAGTCGGTGTCGTAGAAGATGTCCTTGGAACGGATGAAGTATCCGTCCTCCATATCCCGGCTGACCCCCGGAGAGGGGGGATGGAAATAGCTCTGCAGCGCACTGGAGCAGACCTGATGGATGTACTCCCGGGTCCGCTTGTCCTGTCGCAGTTTCTCCGGATCAAAATCCGGCTCCCGCACGTAGGAATAGTCCATTCCGGCCATGGCCAGAATGATTCCGGTGTTCACATAGGGCAGGGCCCCGTGGATGGAGTAGCCTCCCTCCAGGACCGCGATGTCCGGATCGAGCCTCTGATTCAGCGCGGCGTAGCCCTGGGCGGAGAAGTTCATGTCCGTGAGGGGATCGGAAAAGTGATTGTCCTGCCCCGCGGAATTGATCACGATCTCCGGCTGGAAGTCCTCCAGGACGGGCAGGACCACATCGTCCACCGCCTGCAGGAAGCCCTCGTCCGACGTCCTCGGCGGGAGGGGGATGTTGAGGTTCCTGCCCTGGGCCTTGGGCCCGCCCAACTCGCTGGCGAAGCCCGAGCCCGGAAAAAGGGTGCGGCCGTCCTGATGCAGGGAGATGTACAGGGTCTCCGGATCGTGCCAGTAGACATCCTGGGTCCCGTCCCCGTGATGACAGTCCGTGTCCACGATGGCCACTCGGCCCACCCCGTAGTGCTCCCGAAGGTACTCCACCATGATGGCTTCCATGTTCACGTTGCAGAAGCCGCGCCCTCCGTGCACGGTCTTCATGGCGTGATGCCCGGGGGGACGGACCAGGGCGAAGGCCTTGTCCGCATGCCCCTCCATGAAGAGCCTGGCCGCCTTGATCGCTCCTCCGGCGGAAATCAGGTGAGACGGAGTGAGATTGGACTCGGTGTCCGGAAAGCTGAAATGGACCCGCCGCACATCGTCCAGGCCCGCCTCGTCCGGCCGGTGCTCCTCGATCCCGGGAATGTCGAAGACCCCTTCCTCCTTGAGCTGGTCCATCGTGTAGAGCAGACGCTCCTGGCGCTCGGGGTGCGTCGGGCTGATAGCCCAGTCGAAGGCGGGGAAGAAGACCACGCCTAGCCGGTTGGCAACTCCTTGCATGCGCACTTGACCACTCCTTCGTATTCAGGGGTGATACCCGGTTTGATCTGGCACTTGACCCGTATGTCCTGACCCACGGTATGCATGCCCCGGACCATGTTCATGGCGCTTTCCTCCACGATCTCCGCCTCGGAGGAATCCACGGCCCAGTGATAGCTTTCCCGCACGTGGCGACAGAGATCCTCCGCGAGGTCCTGCTTGGCCTGCTTCAGGCTGTAGTCCCGGGTCACGTTCTCCTGCCGCCCCAGAACGGGAACGGTGAGATTGCTCCGGGACGTATCCGCGAAGAGCTCAGCCTGCAGGGTGGGACGGGCGAGAGCCGCTCCCAGCGCGTTGGCCACTTCCGCGTTTTCGGGCACCACCACGGGCAGGCCGAATTCCCGGCTGAGGTAGGGAGCCATAACCCTGGCCGGCCCTCCCATCAGATAGAGCTTTTTGGGCTCGATCCTTCGGGATTCCAGGAATTCGTGCACAGTATACACCGGCCGCTCGTTGATCCGCTCCAGCATGGTCATGGTTTTCTGCCGCAGCCTGCGGCAGCTGTGGCGGACCACCTGCTGCGCAGCGTCCTCCATGGAACACTGCAGCCCGGACCCCAGATCGTGCATCCCCTGAACCGAGGCATCCCTGTCCCCGAAGCACTCCTCGGCAATGCAATTCAGGGCGTCCACCAGGGTGGCCTGGCCGCCGCCACGGGCCAGACAGGCCCCCAGTCTCCGGGGCCCGACCTGGAGCCCCTCCCCGTCCAGGCCCACTGCCGAGTCACCGCCCAGGCCAATGGATTCGGTCTTCATGGCCCGGACCAGCGTGGGACTGTGTACGAGCTCCACTCTTTCCGCCTCCACAAGGGGATCGCCACCGGCGAAGACCCCCACATCGGTGGTGGTCCCGCCCACGTCGAGCATCAGGGCGTCCTCCTCAATGTCGCACAGGGCCATGAGCCCCATAACACTCGCGGCGGGCCCGGAAAAAATGCTCTCCACGGGAGTTCGCCGCGCCTGGGACAGGGGCATGGTCCCACCGTCCGCCTTGAGGATGTTCAGCTGCGGAAAGAGGTTGTATTCCCGGAGGGAGTCCTCCACGGAGGTGGCGAAGCTGTTGAACAGGGGCCAGACCGCGCTGTTGTAGTAGGAGGTGGCGATCCTGCGGGGAAAGTTGAGCTGGCCGGAGATCTGGTGGCCGGCGGTCAGGAAATCGGCTCGTTCGGAAATGGCGCCGATCATTTGCTCCTCGTGGCCCGGATTGCGCGGAGAAAACTTGCCCACCGCCGCAAAGACCCGCAGGCCCTGATCCAGGAAGCGGCTCGCGCATCGCTCCACCTGGTCCATATCCAGGGGCTGGATTTCTTCCCCGCGGTGGTCCAGAGCGCCACGGATCACCTCGTAGTGGTCCCCGATCCGGAATTGCTCCGGATCAATACCCGGTCCGGCGCTCACCATGACCCCCACCGGGGTGAGGTCGTCCTGGACAATGGCGTTGGTGCACAGGGTCGTGCTCAAGTTGAAGCGCTGCACCTCCACATTTCCGGCCGTCTCCAGGATCCTGCCCAGGGCTGTCCGAATGGACTGGAGCAGGTCGTCCTGCTGGGTCTCCACCTTGGCCGAAGCCAGCAGGCCGGAACGGTCCAGGAGGACGGCATCCGTGTGCGTACCTCCGACATCGATTCCCAGTAGCATATGCCTCTCCGCGGGATGTTTGCCCCGGTGCGCGTCCCCCCGCGCGGCCCTGCCGCGCACGGAATCGACGCCCCCAGCTCAAGGAAAATTGCGCCACCCGGGATTTTCTACTACAAAAGGGTTCTCTGCGGCCCGCCCCAGCCCCGGAGCAAAAGGGCGGCAGCCTGTTCCGTGCGGCGGACACAGGGGCCAGATCCTGATGAACGGTAGCGCGCCCGCACTTATCACGTCAAGACAAAAGACACGGACAACAGGACGAACTGCCTCTTGAAAAAAAGCTTATCAGGCAGGGCGTTCAAAAATTCCAAGTAACGGCGCGACCCGGCACTCACTTT